>NZ_CP108356.1:2662000-2971500 GCF_036237315.1 Streptomyces sp. NBC_01351
TCGAGGTGCGGCGCAGCAGCCGGCCCACGCGGGTCACCCGGGGGTCGCGGCGCATCTTGAACATCAGGCCGTCGTTCTCGTTGGCCCCGGACAGTTCGGCCTTCAGCGCGTCGGCGTCCACGACCATCGTGCGGAACTTCCACATGGTGAACGGAGCACCGTCGCGGCCGATGCGGCTCTGCCGGTAGAAGGCCGGGCCGCGCGAGCCGAAGCGGATGGCGAGGACGATCCCGAGGAAGAGCGGTGCGAGCAGCACCAGTCCGGCCGCGGCGCCCGCCCGGTCCAGGAGGGACTTGAGCAGGGGCTGAACGCCCCGGCTGACCGGCGGCGCGACCCGCAGGACGGCGAGCCCGCCCGCGGAGAGGGTCTCCAGCCGCTTGACGGAGATCTCCACGAGTCCCGGGAAGACGGCGAGTTCCAGTCCGGCGTCGTGCAGGGCCCAGGCGACCCGGCGCAGCCGCTCCCCCGAGATCCGCGCGCCGGGGGCCACCAGCACCAGGTCGGCGTGGAGGTCGTGGACGGCGCCGAGCACGGCGGCGGAGTCGCCGTTCGAGGCCTTGGGCATGCCGTCGCCGAGCCGGGCGGCCACGGGCACCCCGCTGGCGAGCGGGCCGTCGCCGACCGGGACCACGCCGACCACCACGTAGGGGTGGTCGGTGCGCGAGGCGAGGTGCGCGATGACGTCCTCGGCGGCGTCGGGCTCGCCCACGACCAGGACGCGGCTGACCGCGTGGGCCTCGCGGCGGGCGGCGGTGAGGTGACGGTAGGTCAGTTTGTGGCAGGCGACGGTGATGAGGAGGGCGGGCAGCAGCGCGCCCAGGGCGGACAGCCGCGGCGTGGACTCCTCGGTCACCACACGGGCCACGGCCAGAACGCCGATCAGAATCAGCCAGTCGTGTACGACGGGCAGCACTCCGCGGGACTCCCCGAGGACCCGGGTCGCGTACCGCCGGCGCAGCGCCTGCACCCCGGTCCACGCGAGCGCGGCGGCGAGGGCGCAGGAGAGGGGTCGTGCCTGCTGGGCGGCCTGGAAGACGAGGGCTACGGGTACCGCGGCTCCGAGGAAGTCGGCGGCGAGGGCGGCGGGCAGGTACCAACGGGCCTTGTCGCCGAGGTGCCGCGCGGGCACCAAGGAGTCACGGGCCGTCTTGGCCACTCTTTGCGCAGGAATATGGACATGCCTCATGGGCCCCCCTGGCACGTGGTCTATGACAGTGGCGAGTGTCCACGGCTTCCCCGGGCAACGGACATCTGTCGCACCGAGAAACAGTACGACAAACGCCAGTACGGTTAATGCCGTTTGCCGCAACACGGCCTCTCGTTGCCCAAGTGTTAGCAACCGGTACCAGTTGTTCCGAATGCTGGGCGCCCCGGCATGCACGCACATGTGAACAGTCCGCATACCGGATATGTCTCTTCGGACAACGAACCGTTTTTGGCCAATCATTTGACGCGGTCCTGACATTAATCGCCGCGGGTGGCACTCTTCGACCGTTCATCGCACCAGCCCTGATCTGCCCGGAGGCCCACCCAGCCATCCGGAACCCCCCTTGCAGAAGGAGTCTGCGTTGAGTCCCACCCCCCAAAGGCGTGCCACTGCGGTCGGCGCGCTCGTAGCCGCGGCAGCCCTGCTCGCCGTCGGCATACAGGCCACTTCCGCAACCGCCGACGCCACCGCGTCGAAGGCACCCGCGGCCGCCAAGTCCAATCCGGGCGCGGCCAACCTCAAACTCAGCGCTTCGGAGCGTGCGACGCTCCTCGCCGAGGCCAACTCGACCACGGCGCAGGCCGCCAAGACCCTCGGCCTCGGCAGTGGCGAGAAGCTCGTCGTCCGTGACGTGGTCAAGGACGCGGACGGCACCACGCACACCACGTACGAGCGCACCTACGACGGTCTGCCCGTCCTCGGCGGTGACCTCACCATCCACGCCAAGGACGGCGTCACCAAGAGCGTGACGAAGGCGACCCACCACGAGATCAAGGTGGACACCACCGCCACGGTCACCCCGGCCGCCGCCGAGAGCCAGGCGATATCCGCCGCCAACGCCGAGGGTGCCAAGGACGCCAAGCCCTCCAAGAACGCCCGCAAGGTGGTCTGGGCCGCCGAGGGCGCTCCGGTCCTCGCCTTCGAGACCGTCGTCGGCGGCATGCAGCACGACGGCACCCCGAGCGAGCTCCACGTGGTGACCGACGCCAAGACCGGCGCCAAGATCACCGAGTGGCAGGCCGTCGAGACCGGCACCGGCAACACCATGTACAGCGGCCAGGTGACCATCGGCACCTCGCAGTCGGGCAGCAACTTCACGCTGAACGACGCCACCCGCGGCGGCCACAAGACGAACAACCTCAACCGGGCCACCTCCGGCACCGGCACCCTCTTCTCCGGCACGGACGACATCTGGGGCAACGGCCTGCCGGCCAACCTGGAGACGGCCGCCGCCGACGCGCACTACGGCGCGCAGGTGACGTGGGACTACTACAAGAACGTCCACGGCCGCAACGGTCTGCGCAACGACGGGGTCTCCCCGTACAGCCGCGTCCACTACGGCAACAACTACGTGAACGCGTTCTGGCAGGACTCCTGCTTCTGCATGACCTACGGCGACGGTGACGGCAACGCCAAGCCGCTCACCTCCACCGACGTGGCCGCGCACGAGATGACCCACGGTCTGACCTCGGTCACCGGCAACATGACGTACAGCGGTGAGCCCGGCGGTCTGAACGAGGCGACCTCCGACATCTTCGCGGCGGCCGTCGAGTTCTACGCCAACAACCCGCAGGACGTCGGCGACTACCTGGTCGGCGAGAAGATCGACATCCGCGGCAACGGCACCCCGCTGCGCTACATGGACAAGCCGAGCAAGGACGGCTCGTCCAAGGACGCCTGGTACTCGGGCATCGGCTCGATCGACGTCCACTACTCCTCGGGCCCGGCCAACCACTGGTACTACCTGGCTTCCGAGGGCTCGGGCGCCAAGGTCGTCAACGGCGTGAGCTACGACTCGCCGACCTCCGACGGCCTCCCGGTCACCGCGATCGGCCGCGACGCCGCCTCGAAGATCTGGTTCCGCGCGCTGACCACGGGCCTGTTCCGGTCGAACACCAACTACGCGGCGGCCCGTACGGCCACCCTGCAGGCGGCGGCCGACCTCTACGGAGCCGGCTCGACCACCTACAACAACGCGGCCAACGCCTGGGCGGCCATCAACGTCGGCCCGCGCATCGTGAACGGCGTCTCGGTCACCAACCCGGGCAACCAGAACACCGTCACGGGCAGCGCCGTCAGCCTCCAGATCCAGGCCACCAGCACCAACGCGGGTGCCCTGAGCTACGCGGCGACCGGTCTCCCGGCCGGCCTGTCGATCAACTCCTCGACCGGCCTGATCACCGGTACCGCCAACACCGCGGGCACGTCCAACGTGACCGTGACGGTGACGGACTCCGCGAACCAGACCGGCACGGCGGCGTTCACCTGGACGGTCGGCACCCAGCAGCAGACCGTCTTCGAGAACACCACGGACTACGCGATCAGCGACAACTCCACCGTCGAATCGCCGGTCACCGTGAACCGCACCGGCAACGCGCCGAGCACCCTCAAGGTGGATGTGAACATCCTCCACACCTACATCGGTGACCTGAAGGTGGACCTCGTCGCCCCGGACGGCACCCTCTACAACCTGCACAACCGGACCGGCAGCAGCACCGACAACATCATCAAGTCCTACACGGTCAACGCCTCCTCCGAGGTGGCCCAGGGCGTGTGGAAGCTGCGTGTCAACGACAACGCGAACATCGACACCGGCAAGATCGACAGCTGGAAGCTCACCTTCTGACCCCCACCGGGGCCGAGTGAGCACCTGCTGAACCGTTAGACACGGGGCCGCCCGGGAGAAGACCTCCCCGGGCGGCCCTGTCCCATGGGCCCGTGGCCGGACGGGACCACGGGCCCCCGGTCCGGGGACCTTCGCCACCGGCCCGCGCACTCCCGTACGGGGACACTGGGAACGAGCAAACCTACGCAACCGTAGGTTCGGGTGACCCCCCGAGTGACGGACGTGCCCCCATGCCGCAGATCCCCCCGAACGTCCCTGCTGCGCCCGCCGCGCAGCGGCCCTGGCTGATCCAGGGCGGCATGGGCGTCGGGGTCTCCGGCCGGCGGCTGGCCAGGGCCGTGTCCCTGGAGGGACAGCTGGGCGTGGTGTCCGGGACCGCGCTGGACGTCGTACTGGCCCGCGTCCTGCAGACCGGCGATCCGGGCGGGCACGCCCGCCGCGCACTGGCCGCCTTCCCGCTCCCCGAGCTCGCGCAGACCGCGCTCGACCGCTACTTCCGCGAGGACGGCCCGGGCGGGGGCGCCCCGATGCGGACCACCCCCCGGCTGCGCGCGACCGGCGGGGCCCCGGCCGAAATCCTCACCGTCCTCGGCAATTTCGTCGAGGTCTGGCTCGCGAAGGAGGGACACGATGGCATCGTCGGCATCAACTAGCTGGAAAAGATCCAACTGGCCACCGCCCCCGCTGGGGGCACCTCCCAGCGGTAGCTGGGGGAGTTCGGCGCGATCCTGGCAGGCGTCGACCACGTGCTCGTGGGCGCGGGAGTCCCCGGCCAGATCCCTGCCCTCGCCTCGCGACTGGCGCGCTGCGAACCCTGCGTGACGAAGATCGCCGTCGAGGGCGACGTGAACCCGCTGGAGCACCTCTTCGACCCGGCCGCGCTGCTCGCCGGGCACTCCCCCGGCTACCGCTGGTGGGGGTCCCCCCGGCGGAGCCAGGGGGAGGACCCCCCGCCCGGCCCGCTGCGCCGCCCCGAGGTGCTGGCCATCGTGTCGCTGCCGGTGTGCGGCCGAGCCGGTGGCCGCGTACGTCCGCAAGGGCGGGGACGCGGCCGACACGAAGGGACGCCAGTGCCTGTGCAACGGCCTGCTGGCCACCATCGGCCTGGCGCAGCGGCGGCCCGGCGGCCGGGTGGAACCTCCGCTGGTGACGATCGGCAAGGACCTGTCGTTCCTGCCGAGGCTCGCCCCGGGCGCGGAGCCGTACTCGGCGGCGGACGTGGTGCGGTGGCTCTCGGCCGGGGTCGTCGGCCCTGCGGGACGGACCTGACCGGGTAGGCGTGCACGCACGTACGGGTCGTCCACGGGAGGGCCCCGGAAGCCCCGCGGCGCGGGGGCCGGGCCCTTGCGGGAGCCGGGTCAGCGGAAGGTGCCGAAGCCGCTGCCGAAGAAGTCCTCGTCACCGCCGCCGCCGTTCCAGTCGCCCCGGCCGTCCCCGTCACCGCCGCCGTTGCCGCCGCCGTTGCCGCCGTTCCAGTCGTGGTGGCCGTTGCCGCCCTCCCCGACCGGCTTGAAGAAGGCGGAGACGACCTCCACGTTCCGCACCCGCTCGCCCGGCTCCAGCACCACCTCCGCCTCCCCGTTGCAGCCGCGGTTGTCGAAGAGCACGGCCAGCGACTCGGTGTCGTTCCTGACATCGATGGCGGGCTCGTCCCGGGAGGTGTGCGTCAGCACGTAGCAGGTGTCGTTCTCCTGGGGCCGGATCTGCCCGTCGCGCTCCTCGCCGGCCTCGTCCAGGAACCGGTAGTGCAGCACACCCAGGTTCCAGCCGTCGTGACCGTCGGCCAGCGACGGCCCGGCAGTGGGCAGGACGAGCGCGACGGCGCCGACGAGCACGGCGGCAGTGGTACCAAGACGCATGGGGGGTGTCCGTTCCTCGGGTCCGCGGACGCCGGTTCCGCCCGGCATCCGCGGGCAGCGTAGGAGCGCACCCCCCTGCCGAAACGATTCGTCGAGCCTGGCGCGCACGCGGTTCACCCGTGAGGCCGGGTGGCCTCCGGCCCGGTCCAGGGGGCTCCGGCGGTGGAGGGCGGGCGGCTGGTGGACCCGCCGTCCGCCCCCCGAGGCCGTTTCCTGCGGATCAGGCCCGTACCCGCCGGCCCGGACGGGGCCGGGTGTGTGCCGGGGCGTCCCCGCAGGGCGACGAACACAACCACCCTCTGCCCACCGACCCCTCGAACCGTTCGACGCCCGAGGAGACGCCCCGGCGCGCGCCCGGACCCGGCCGGGCCGGCACCCGCACCGGCCCGATCCGAAGAAGCGGCCTGGCGCCGCGACGTCACCGCAGCAGTACGCCGCCCCCCGCGTCCGTGTCCGTGTCCGCCGGGGCGGCGACCAGGCCCAGTTCGGCCGGGGTCGCCAGCAGCGGGTGCGCCGGCAGGATCCGTACCGTGTAGCCGAAGGGACCCGTGCGGTCGAGGGCGAGCGGGCCCTCGTACACCCAGCGCCCCTCCAGGTCAGGACCGGCGGCCGGCTTGAGCGGGAAGGTCCGCCCGTCCCGGATGACGTCCTGCGGGTCCACCCGCCCCGCGAAGGCCTGCACCTCCACGTCCTCGGGCGCGAGGGATTCCAGCGACACCTGCACCCGCAGGGTGAGGGTGGCCCCCAGCTCGGCGGTGCCGTTCACGGGAGCCGCGGCCAGCGCCTCCACGTGCTCGACGCCCACTCGCGGCCAGGCCGCCCGGACCCGCCCCTTCCACCAGGCGAGGTCGCGCGCCGCCTCGGGGGTCAGGGCCCGGTGGGCGCGCGCGGCCGGGGCGTAGAGCCGTTCCACGTACTCCCGCACCATCCGCCCCGCGAGCACCTTCGGCCCCAGCGACACGAGCGTGCGCCGGACCATCTCGATCCACCGCACCGGGAGCCCGGTGCGCCCGACGCGGTCGTAGAAGCGGGGCGCGACCCGGCCCTCGATCAGCTCGTAGAGGGCGTTCGCCTCCAGGTGGTCGCGGCGGTCCTCGTCCGCGCCGAGCCCGTCGGCGGTCGGGATGGCCCAGCCGAAGTCGGGCTCGAACCACTCGTCCCACCAGCCGTCCAGTACTGACAGGTTGAGGCAGCCGTTCAGGGCCGCCTTCATCCCGCTGGTCCCGCAGGCCTCCAGCGGCCGCAGCGGGTTGTTCAGCCAGACGTCGCAGCCCGGGTAGAGCTTCTGCGCCATCGCCATGCCGTAGTCGGGCAGGAAGACGATGCGGTGGCGCACCCGCGGGTCGTCCGCGAACCGCACCAGCTCCTGAACGAGCCGCTTCCCGCCGTCGTCCGCGGGGTGCGCCTTGCCCGCGACCACGATCTGCACCGGCCGGTCCGGGTCCAGCAGCAGCCTGCGCAGCCGCTCCGGGTCGCGCAGCATCAGCGTCAGCCGCTTGTACGAGGGCACGCGCCGGGCGAAGCCGATGGTGAGCACGTCCGGGTCGAGTACGGAGTCCACCCAGCCCAGTTCGGCCTCGGCGGCCCCGCGCTGGCGCCAGGAGGCGCGCAGCCGGTCCCGTACCTCCTGCACCAGCTGCTCGCGCAGCACCCGCCGCAGGTCCCACACGTCCTGGTCCGGGATCTCGGCGACCGCGTCCCAGCGCTGGGACCCGCCCACCGACAGCGCGTCCTCGGTCCGGCCGGCCCCGATCTGGCGGGCTCCGAGCCGCACCACCTCGGGCGCCACCCAGGTCGGCGCGTGCACCCCGTTGGTGACCGACGCGATGGGCACGTCGGCCGGGTCGAAGCCGGGCCACAGACCAGCGAACATCTCCCGGCTGACCGCGCCGTGCAGGGTGGACACCCCGTTGGCGCGCTGCGCGAGGCGCAGGCCCATCACCGCCATGTTGAACACCCCGGGGTCACCGCCGGGATAGCTCTCCGCGCCCAGCTCCAGGATCCGCTCGACGGGTACCCCGGACAGCTCGCCCCCCTCCCCGAAGTGCCGGGCGACCAGGGACCGCTCGAAGCGGTCGATCCCGGCCGGGACGGGGGTGTGCGTGGTGAACACGGTCCCGGCGCGCACCGCCTCGACGGCGGCGTCGAAGCCGAGGCCCTGCTCCCGCTCCAGTTCCCTTATGCGCTCCAGCCCCAGGAACCCGGCGTGCCCCTCGTTGGTGTGGAACACCTCGGGGTCGGGATGCCCGGTGATCGCGCAGTACGCACGCACGGCGCGCACTCCCCCGATCCCCAGCAGCATCTCCTGCAACAGCCGGTGGTCGCTGCCGCCCCCGTAGAGCCGGTCGGTCACCTCGCGGGCGGCGGCGTCGTTGTCCTCGACGTCGGAGTCGAGGAGCAGCAGCGGTACGCGGCCGACGCGGGCCTGCCAGATGTGCGCGTGCAGGGCCCGTCCGCCGGGCAGCGTCAGCGAGACCCGCGCCGGGGAGCCGTCCTCCTGACGCAGCAGCCCGAGCGGGAGTTCGTTGGGATCGAGTACGGGGTAGTGCTCCTGCTGCCAGCCGTCCCGCGACAGCGACTGCCGGAAGTAGCCGTGCCGGTACAGCAGTCCCACCCCGATGAGCGGAACGCCAAGGTCGCTGGCGGCCTTGAGGTGGTCCCCGGCGAGGATGCCGAGGCCGCCGGAGTACTGGGGCAGGGCGGCGGTGATCCCGAACTCGGGCGAGAAGTAGGCGATCCCGGCCGGCAGCTCCGCGCCGTTCTCCTGTCCCTGGTACCACCTCCCGCCGTTGACGTAGTCATCGAGATCGGCGGCGACGACGGCGAGCCGCCGCAGGAACCGGCGGTCGCCGGCCAGCTCCGCGAGCCGGGCGGCGGAGACGGCCCCGAGCAGCCGGACGGGATCACCGCCGGCTGCCTGCCAGCCCTCGGGGTCGACGGATTGGAAGAGTTCGCGGGTCTCGGCATGCCACGACCAGCGCAGGTTGCGCGCGAGGTCGGTGAGCGGCAGCAGGGTCTCGGGGAGGACGGGGCGCACGGTGAATCGACGGATAGCCTTCACACGTTCCACCTTCGCAGGGGATTGCGGATCGGAGCGGGGTCACCACGCTGTGCACCCTCGCATCACCCCCGGAAGGCTAGCGAGCCCGCCCCCTCCCGACCATGGCGCCTCAGCGGTGGCCGCGCTCAGCCGGACCAGCCGCGGCGCACCACCTCCCGCGGCGTCTCCGGGATCTCGGCCTCCCGGACGGCGCGGGTGTCGGCGCGGGCGAGCACCCGCACCATGGCGGGGTTGGTCTCACCGAACGGCATCGGGCCGGTCCTCCTCCAGCAGGTCGTCCAGGTACTCCCACAGCACCTCGGGCAGCGCGGCGCGGTCCAGGGTGCGCAGCACGGCGAACGCCGGCTCGTCCAGGTACCGGCCCAGTTCGTTCAGAGCGTGCAGGTGCGCCTCCATCGCGCCCGGGTCCTGCTCCCGTACGGCGGCCAGCGCCAGCGCCCCGCACAGGTAGCGGCCGACCTCCGGCTTCCAGGAGTCCGGCCAGTCCGAGGCCTCGTTGGCGGCGAGCTCCCGCACCCGGGGGTCGGGTGAGCGGAGCCCTGCCGCGTGGGCCCGGGAGCCGGGGTCGGCATCCAGGGTGTCGCCGTGGGCCAGGTCCCGCGCGCCGGGTCCGGACAGCGTCAGCCGCGCCGTCAGGCCGGGGGACAGCAGGTCGACTTCCCGCCCGACGAACTCGATGCGTTCCAGCCGCACCCACGCCCCGCCGGGGGTGCGCAGCCCGAGCCCGGGGTGAGGGGCGCCGCGCAGGGTGCGCACGACGACTCGTTTCGCGTCGCCCACGGGCTCCGGCAGGCCGTGGAGCTGTAGCCGGGCCGCCCTCGCCAGCAGCCGCGCCAGGGCTGGCGACTCCGTACGCAGTTGTGCGAGGTGGTGCAGTTCGGTGTCGTCCAGGGCCGGTTCGACGCACGGCAGGGCGTCGAGCAGCGCCGCGAGGGCGTCCGGGTCGTCCTCCCGCAGGGCGGCCGCGGCCAGCGCGGAGGCCAGGCGCCGTTCCGCCGCCGGGGGCCACACCGTCACCGTCGCCGCCCGTGCGGCCGCCTCCCGCATCCGGGGGTCGGCAGAGGCAAGTTGGGCCGTGATCAATTCCTGCGGGTCATCGATACGCATGTGGCAGTGTCGCCCATATGAACGATCGAGGCGTGGACGTGGCCCGGCACAGCCTGGAGGGGTTGGTGCTCGGGGATGCCTTCGGGCAGAGCTGGTTCGTGCGGGATGCCGCGGCCGGGGAGCGGTGGCTGGCCGGGCGGGTGTTGCGTTCGGGGCCGTGGAAGTGGACCGACGACGCGGCGATGGCGCTCGTGCTGTACGGGCACCTGACCCGGCACGGGGAGGTCCGCCCCGGCGAGCTGGCCGGGGACTTCGCCGCCGAGTACGCGCGGGATCCGTACCGCCAGTACGGGGCGTCGATGCACGAGGTGCTGGAGCGGATCGGGGCCGGGGAGGACTGGCGGACCGTCACCGGGGAGCAGTTCGGCGGGCAGGGCTCCTGGGGCAACGGGGCGGCGATGCGGGTGGCTCCGCTCGGGGCCTGGTTCCACCGCGACCTCGGCGCGGTGGTGGAGCAGGCGCGGCTCTCGGCGCTGGCCACGCACGCGCATCCGCAGGCCGTGGCCGGGGCGGTCGCCGTGGCGGTCGCGGCCGCGCTGGCGGCGGCCGGCCGGGGCGGCGCGGCTCCGCAGCGGCCCGGCTTCCTGCGGGAGGTGGCCGACCTGGTGCCGGAGGGGGAGGTCCGGGACCTCGTCCTCGTGGCGGCCGAGTTGCCCGCGGGGACGACGGTGCGGGAGGCGGCGGAGCGGCTGGGGTCGGGGTGGCGGATCTCGGCGCCGGACACCGTGCCGTTCGCCCTGTGGTGCGCCGCCGGGCAGCCGGACGATCTGCCCGAGGCGCTCTGGCGGACCCTGGAGGGGTGGGGCGACCGCGACACCACGTGCGCGATCGTGGGCGGTGTGGTCGCGGCCCGGACCGGGTTGGCCGCCGTCCCGGCCGAGTGGCGGGCCAGCGCCGAGCCACTACCGCTGCGCGCCCCCGGGCGCCGCGGCTGACGCCGCCGCGTTCGCGCGCTGCTCGCTCGGGGTGATCCCGTACGCCTCGCGGAAGGCGCGGCTGAAGACGGCCGCGCTGCCGAAGCCCCAGCGGGCGGCGATGGCGCCGATGGGGCGGGTGAGCAGCTCGGGGCGGGAGAGGTCGGCGCGGCAGCGGTCGAGGCGGCGCAGGCGGATGGTCGCGGCGACGCTCACCGCGGCCGAGGACATTTTCGACCACATCTTCCAAGACCCCCGCACACCACATCGGCCACTCCGGCCGCTCCCGCCACTCGGGACGACAGGAGCATTGTCGCCCGCACTCCCCTCACGAACGCTTCTGCGACACCGACTTGACGGAGCCTCGGCGGATGCGGACCCGGCTCTTGGTATCGACCGTGCCAGTACGTACGAGTAGTTAACCAAGCACCCGGATTGGGCGGGGCGAGAGTGGGAAGGGCTCCCCGGGTACACGCGATGCACGCACGACGCACGCGCCGTACACGCACGGCGCACCCGCCCACCCCCTCTCCCCGCCACCCGAGTGAACGCGGACAGGAGCGGCCATGCCCGCAGCCCAGCCGTCCCTTGAGCGGCTAGAAACAGAGCGAACAGAGCGTGCACTACCGGCCGTGATACCGGCCGGCCTGTTGTCACCGAGCCCTGCGAACTGCCCCCAGGTGATCCCATCATGATCGGTCGCATTCCCGTGCTGGACGTCCGCCCCGCCGTCGACTGCGGCGCCAGACCCGCCAAGGCGGTCGTGGACGAGGTCTTCGAGATTTCCGCGAGCGTGTTCCGCGAGGGGCACGACGCCCTCGCGGCCCACGTCGTGCTCCGTGATCCGAGCGGACGGCTGCGGCCGCCCGTGCCGCTGCGCGAGCTCGCCCCCGGCACCGACCGGTGGGGGGCCCGGGTCTCCGCCGAGGTCGAGGGGAGGTGGACGTACACCGTCGAGGCGTGGAGCGACCCGGTGGCCACCTGGCGGGCGCACGCCGCGATCAAGATCCCCGCCGGGATCGACACCGGGCTGACGCTCCTGGAGGGCGCCGAGCTCTACACCCGGGCCGCCGCCAGGCTTCCCAAGCGCGACGGCCGCGATGCCGTGCTGGCCGCCGCCGAGGTCATGCGGGACGACGACCGCGAGGTGGACGTCCGGTACGCGGCCGCGCTCGACCCGGACGTGGACGCCGCCCTCCGGAAGAAGCCGCTGCGCGAGCTGGTCACCGCGGCCAAGCCGCTGCCGCTGCTGATCGAGCGCAAACGGGCGCTCTTCGGCTCCTGGTACGAGATGTTCCCCCGGTCGGAGGGGGCGGTGGTCGAGCCCGGCGAGGCGCCGGTCAGCGGGACGTTCCGGACGGCCGCCGAGCGGCTGCCCGCGATCGCCGCGATGGGCTTCGACGTGGTGTACCTGCCGCCCATCCACCCGATCGGCTCCACCTACCGCAAGGGCCCGAACAACACGCTCTCCGCCGGGTGTTGGGATCCGGGGGTGCCCTGGGCGATCGGGTCCACCGAGGGCGGGCACGACGCCGTCCACCCCGACCTCGGCACGATCGAGGACTTCGACGCGTTCGTCGCGCGCGCCCGCGAGCTGCGCCTGGAGATCGCACTGGACTTCGCCCTCCAGTGCTCCCCCGACCACCCGTGGGTGGAGAAGCACCCGGACTGGTTCCGTCACCGTGCCGACGGCACGATCGCGTACGCCGAGAACCCGCCGAAGAAGTACCAGGACATCTACCCGATCCACTTCGACACCGACATGGCCGGGATCGTCGAGGAGACCGTGCGGATCCTGCGGTACTGGATGGACCACGGCGTGCGCATCTTCCGTGTCGACAATCCGCACACCAAACCGGTGGTCTTCTGGCAGAAGGTGATCGCGGACATCAACAAGTCCGATCCGGACGTCATCTTCCTGGCGGAGGCCTTCACCCGGCCCGCGATGATGCGCGCGCTGGCCTCCGTCGGTTTCCAGCAGTCGTACACGTACTTCACCTGGCGCAACACCAAGGCCGAGCTCACCGAGTACCTGACCGAGCTCGCCGACACCCCCTCGGCCTCGGTCATGCGGCCGAACTTCTTCGTGAACACCCCCGACATCCTCCACGAGTACCTCCAGAAGGGCGGCCGCCCCGCCTTCGAGGTGCGCGCGGTGCTCGCCGCCACCCTCTCCCCCGCCTGGGGGATCTACGCCGGCTACGAGCTCTGCGAGAACACCCCGGTGCGGGAGGGCAGCGAGGAGTACCTGGACTCCGAGAAGTACGAGCTGAGGCCGCGCGACTGGGCCGCCGCCGACCGCGAGGGCCGCACCATCGCCCCGCTGATCACCTCCCTGAACCGGCTGCGCCGCCGCAACCCCGCGCTCCAGCAACTGCGCGACATCCACTTCCACCCGACCGACAACGAACAGGTGATCGCCTATTCGAAGCACGCGGGAGCCAATTCCGTACTGGTGGTCGTCAACCTCGATCCGCACCACACCCAGGAGGCGACGGTCTCGTTGGACATGCCGGTACTCGGCCTCGACTGGCACGGGTCCCTCGCTGTGCGAGACGAGCTCACCGGCGAGACCTATCACTGGGGCAGGGCGAACTACGTGCGCCTAGAGCCGGGCCGTACGCCCGCGCACGTACTGGCCGCTCTGCGACCGTCCCCGCCCACCGGAGGGTCACCCACCACATGATGATCAACGATCCCGTCCCCGACACCTTCGAGGACACCCCCGCCAAGGACCGCGATCCCGACTGGTTCAAGCGGGCGGTCTTCTACGAGGTCCTCGTCCGCTCCTTCCACGACAGCAACGGCGACGGCGTCGGGGATCTCAAGGGGCTCACCGCCAAACTGGACTACCTCCAGTGGCTCGGCGTCGACTGCCTGTGGCTGCCGCCGTTCTTCGCCTCTCCCCTGCGCGACGGAGGCTACGACGTCTCCGACTACACCTCCGTGCTGCCCGAATTCGGCGACCTCGCCGACTTCGTGGAGTTCGTGGACGCCGCCCACCACCGCGGCATGCGGGTGATCATCGACTTCGTCATGAACCACACCAGCGACCAGCACGAGTGGTTCCAGCAGTCGCGCAAGGATCCGGAGGGCCCGTACGGCGACTACTACATGTGGGCCGACAACGACAAGCAGTACCAGGACGCCCGCATCATCTTCGTCGACACCGAGACGTCGAACTGGACGTACGACCCTGTGCGCAAGCAGTACTACTGGCACCGCTTCTTCTCGCACCAGCCGGACCTGAACTACGAGAACCCGGCCGTGGTCGAGGAGATCGTCTCGGCGCTGCGCTTCTGGCTGGACCTCGGCATCGACGGCTTCCGCCTCGACGCCGTGCCCTACCTGTACGCCGAGGAGGGCACCAACTGCGAGAACCTGCCGCGCACCCACCAGCTCCTCAAGCGGGTCCGCGCGGAGATCGACGCGCACTACCCGGACACGGTGCTGCTCGCCGAGGCCAACCAGTGGCCCGAGGACGTCGTCGACTACTTCGGGGACTTCGCCAAGGGCGGGGACGAATGCCACATGGCGTTCCACTTCCCCGTCATGCCGCGCATCTTCATGGCCGTACGACGGGAGTCCCGCTACCCGGTCTCCGAGATCCTGGCCAAGACCCCGGCGATCCCGGACCGCTGCCAGTGGGGCATCTTCCTGCGCAACCACGACGAGCTCACCCTCGAAATGGTCACGGACGAAGAGCGCGACTACATGTACGCCGAGTACGCCAAGGACCCGCGGATGCGGGCCAACATCGGCATCCGGCGCCGCCTCGCCCCGCTGCTGGACAACGACCGCAACCAGATGGAGCTGTTCACCGCCCTGCTGCTGTCGCTGCCGGGCTCGCCGGTGCTCTACTACGGCGACGAGATCGGCATGGGCGACAACATCTGGCTGGGCGACCGCGACGGCGTCCGCACGCCGATGCAGTGGACCCCGGACCGCAACGCCGGTTTCTCCTCCTGCGATCCGGGCAGGCTGAACCTGCCGGTCATCATGGACCCGGTCCACGGGTACCAGGTCACCAATGTCGAGGCGGCCATGGCATCGCCCTCGTCACTGTTGCACTGGACCCGGCGACTGATCGAGATCCGCAAGGCGAACCCCGCCTTCGGACTCGGCTCGTACACCGAACTGCCCTCGTCCAACCCGGCGGTGCTCGCGTTCCTGCGCGAGTTCGGGGACGACCTGGTGCTGTGCGTGCACAACTTCTCGCGTTTCGCGCAGCCCACCGAGCTGGATCTGCGGTCGTTCAACGGGCGGGTCCCGGTGGAGCTCACGGGTGACGTGCGCTTCCCGCCGATCGGCGAGTGGCCGTACCTGCTGACGCTGGCGGGGCACGGCTTCTACTGGTTCAGGCTGCGGGCCGAGCAGCGCGGCGAGCTCCGCGCCGAGTAACGGGCCGCCGAGTACGGGGCGGGCAGCTCGAACGGGTCAATCGCCCGCCCCTGTACGGATCATTCCGACCCGACACCCCCACATACCGGAGAAGCAACTGCCGCACATCCGGGACACTCTGCGCATTCTGTGACGGCCCGGGGAAAGGACGCGACGCCATGTCGGAGGCTGCATCCGCCCGGAACCGGCTGACCGCCGACCGGGCCGCCGGGATCGGCCCGCTCGAACAAATGCTGCGGGCCTGGCTGCCCGCGCAGCGCTGGTTCGCGGGCAAGGGCCGCGCCATCAGCAGGCTCAGGGCCGTCTCGGCGGCCGAGCTGCTGCCGCCGGGCTCCACCCCCGGTCTGCTGCACGTGCTCCTCGACGTCGACGGGGACTGCTACCAGCTCCTCCTGGGCATCCGCCCCTCCCCGCTGCCGCCGGCCCTCGCGCCCGCCCTGATCGGACACGCCGAGGACGGCCCGTACCGGGGCCGGGCGGTGTACGAGGCGCTGGGCGACCCGCGGCTCGCGGCGATGTTGCTGGAACGGTTGCGCTCCCCCGGCGCGCTCGGTCCGCTGCGCTTCGACCGGGACCCGGGGGCGCCGATCCCGGCCGGGCTCGCGCCCCGGCCGCTGTCCGGCGAGCAGACCAACTCCTCGCTGATCTACGGGGACGCGTACATCCTGAAGGTGTTCCGCCGGGTCGGCCCCGGGATCAACCCCGACCTGGAGCTGCCCCGGGCGCTGGCCGCCGCCGGCTGCTCCCGCGTCCCGGCGCCCGTCGCCTGGTACGAGGCGGAGCTGCCTGGGGGTCCTCCCCCTGGCTCCGCCGGGGGGACCCCCACCAGCGGTAGCTGGGGGAGCAGCGAGCCGCTGACCCTGGGCGTGCTCCAGCCGTACCTGCGCGGCTCCGACGACGGCTGGCAGCTGGCGCTGCGCCGGCTCGGTGCGGGGGCCGACTTCACCGCCGAGGCGCACGCCCTGGGCCGGGCCACCGCCGAGGTGCACAGCGCGCTGGCCTCGGCCCTGCCCACCCTCGCGCTCGGCCCGGAGCAGACGGCCCGGCTGGCCGCCGGGATGACGGCCCGGCTGGCCGCCACCGCCCGGGAAGTACCGTCCCTGCGGCCGTACGAGGCGGGGCTGCGGGGGGCCTTCGACGCGCTGGCCGCCTCCCGCGGAGCGGGGGTGCCGGCCCAGCGGATCCACGGGGACCTGCACCTCGGCCAGACCCTGCGCACCCTCGACGGCTCCTGGGCGCTGATCGACTTCGAGGGCGAGCCGGCCCGGCCGCTGGCGGACCGGCGCCGCCCCGAACCGGCCGTGCGCGACATCGCGGGGATACTGCGCTCCTTCGACTACGCGGCCCGCTCGCACCGGCCGTTCGCCCCGGCCTGGGCGGACGACTGCCGGGCCGCGTTCTGCGAGGGCTACGCCCGAACCACCGGCCGCGACCCGCGCGAGGATCCCGTACTGCTGCGCGCGTACGAGACCGACAAGGCGGTGTACGAGGCCCGATACGAGGCCCGGCACCGCCCCGACTGGCTGCACGTCCCGATGGCGGCGATCCGCCGGCTGTCGGAGCCGCAGCGTCCCGCCCACCGCATGCCCCCGCCCAGCCCGGGCAGCACCCCCCACCCGAAGCCCCCGAGGAGGCCGCTCGCGTGAGCGCCGCACGACAGCCGTCACCGACCGTCCGCGACGAATCCGCCGCACCCGTACCGGCGGCGGCGAAGAAGGCGGCCCGCCCCCCGCGGGCCCGCCGCGCCGCCCCTCCGCACGGGGTCCGGCAGGCGCCCGCGCTCGGCGGTGAGGAACGGGCCCGGCTGCTGGAGGGCCGCCACCACGATCCGCACTCCGTGCTCGGCGCCCGTACCCAGCGGGGCGGGGTGGCCTTCCGCGTGCTGCGCCCCTACGCCAAGGCGGTGACCATCGTCGCCAAGGGGCTGCGCGCCGAGCTGTTCGACGAGGGCGACGGGCTGTTCGCCGGGCTCCTGCCGCTGACCGGGGTGCCGGAGTACCGGCTGCTGGTCACGTACGACAGCGACGAGATCGAGGTGCACGACCCCTACCGCTTCCTGCCCGCGATCGGCGAGCTGGACCTGCACCTGATCGGCGAGGGCCGGCACGAGCAGCTGTGGAAGGCGCTGGGCGCCGAGCCGATGGAGCACCAGGGCGTGGCCGGCACCCGGTTCACGGTGTGGGCGCCGAACGCCCAGGGGGTCAGGCTCACCGGGGACTTCTCGTACTGGGACTCCGTCGCCTATCCGATGCGCTCGCTGGGCTCCACGGGCGTGTGGGAGCTGTTCCTGCCGGGTGTGGGCGTGGGCGCGCTGTACAAGTACGACGTCACCCGCCCCGACGGCAGCCACACCCTGCGTGCCGACCCGATGGCCCGCTCGGCGGAGGTGCCCCCGGCGAACGCCTCGGTGGTCACCGCCTCCCGGTACGCGTGGCAGGACGCCGAGTGGATGGAGCGGCGCGGGGCCCGGCCGCCGCACCAGGCGCCGTTCTCGGTGTACGAGGTGCACCTGGCGTCCTGGCGGCCGGGGCTCTCGTACCGGCAGCTGGCGGAGCAGCTCCCGGCGTACGTGAAGGAGCTGGGCTTCACGCACGTGGAGCTGATGCCGGTGGCGGAGCATCCCTTCGGCGGCTCGTGGGGCTACCAGGTCACCGGCTTCTACGCGCCGACCTCGCGGATGGGCTCCCCGGACGATTTCCGCCTGCTGGTGGACGCTCTGCACCGGGCGGGGATCGGGGTGATCGTCGACTGGGTGCCGGCGCACTTCCCGCGCGACGACTGGGCGCTGGCCGAGTTCGACGGCCGGCCGCTGTACGAGCACCACGACCCGCAGCGGGCCGCGCACCCGGACTGGGGGACGCTGGAGTTCGACTACGGCCGCAAGGAGGTCCGCAACTTCCTCGTCGCCAACGCCGTGTACTGGTGCGAGGAGTTCCACGTCGACGGACTGCGCGTGGACGCGGTCGCCTCGATGCTCTACCTCGACTACTCGCGCTCCGAGGGCCAGTGGACGCCCAACGAGCACGGCGGGCGGGAGAACCTGGACGCGGTGGCGTTCCTCCAGGAGATGAACGCCACCGTCTACCGGCGCTGCCCGGGCGTGGTGACGATCGCCGAGGAGTCCACGGCCTGGGAGGGCGTGACGCGGCCGACGGACGCGGGCGGGCTGGGCTTCGGGCTGAAGTGGAACATGGGCTGGATGCACGACACCCTGCGCTACATGTCGAAGGAGTCGGTGCACCGCAAGTACCACCACCACGACATGACCTTCGGGATGATCTACGCCTTCAGCGAGAACTACGTGCTGCCGATCTCGCACGACGAGGTGGTGCACGGCAAGGGCTCGCTGGTGTCGAAGATGCCCGGTGAGGACTGGTGGCAGAAGCGGGCCGCGCACCGGGCGTACCTGGGCTTCATGTGGGCCCACCCGGGCAAGCAGCTGTTGTTCATGGGGCAGGAGTTCGCGCAGGGTTCGGAGTGGTCGGAGGTGTACGGGCCGGACTGGTGGCTGCTGGACGACTCGTACGCGGCGGCCGGCGACCACCGGGGCGTACGGAGCCTCGTGCGCGATCTGAACCGTACGTACACGGCGGCGCCCGCCCTGTGGGAGCGGGACACCGTGCCGGAGGGCTTCGCCTGGGTGGAGGCGGACGCGGCGGAGGACAACGTCTTCGCCTTCCTGCGGTACGCGCAGGACGGCTCGCAGCTCCTCGCGGTGTCGAACTTCTCGCCGGTGGTCCGGCACGGGTACCGCATCGGGGTGCCGGAGGAGGTACCGCTGTGGCGGGAGGTGCTCAACACCGACCAGGAGCTCTACGGCGGCAGCGGCGTCCACCACGCGCGGGCGCTGCGGCCCGAGCCGGTGCCGGCGCAGGGGCGCCCGGCCAGCCTGCGCCTGACGCTCCCGCCCCTGGCCACCCTCTGGCTCAGGCCGTAGCGACGGCCGCGAGCTCGTCCTCCAGCTCCTGGAGCAGCTTGCGCTTGGCGCGCAGGCCGACCAGCTGCTTGACGGGCTCGCCGTCGCGGAACACGAGCATGGTCGGCATGGACAGCACCCCGTACCGGGCGACGGACTCGGGGTTGCCGTCCACGTCGATCTGCACGACCTTGAGCCGGTCGGCCTCCTCGGCGGCCACCGCGGAGAGCACGGGGGCGAGCTGCCGGCACGGAGGGCACCAGTCCGCGGTGAACTCCACGAGGACGGGCCGCCCCCGCTCCTCCAGCACCTCGGCCCCGAAGTCGGCGTCGGTCACCTCGGGCACACCCTGGGCGTGGATCATGTCGTCTTCCCCTCTCGTCCTCACGTGGTCATCTCGCAGCGCGGCACGGCGTACTCCCCGGCGGCCGCTTCGGCCTCGGCCAGCTGCCGGGCGACCTGCTCCCGCGCGTCCACCAGCTGCCCGATCAGCGCGTCCATCTCGGCGACCTTGCGGCGGTAGACGGCGAGCGAGGCGGGGCAGGCGTCCCCGGCGGGGTGCCCGGCCCGCAGGCAGTCCACGAAGGGCCGGGTCTCCTCCAGCTCGAATCCGAAGTCCTGGAGCATCCGGATCTGGCGCAGCAGCCGCAGGTCGTCCTCGTCGTAGGTGCGGTAGCCGTTGCCGTTGCGCCGCGCGGGCAGCAGCCCCCGGGATTCGTAGTAGCGCAGGGTCCGCGTGCTGGTTCCGGCCCGCTCCGCCAGTTCGCCGATTCGCATGCCCCGACGCTAGTCCTTGACGCCGACGTCAAGGCAAGGAGGCGAAGGAGGCGGCGGGGGCCCTCGCCACCCCCGTATGCGAGGGCTCCCGGTAGGGGGCACGCCGAGGAGGGGAAAGTGGTTCACCTGTGAGGACCCTGTGATGACTCTTGCGCCGTCGGACTTTGGCTGGAACCGTAGGGTCCAGTGGATCTTCAACCGCACCGATTACCGGACAGTCGCCTCGCAGCCCGTCAAAAACGCTTAACTCCGTAGGACTTTCCTACGAGTTATGGGCTTGTTTGTTTGGTCCGTAGTCGCCACTGCCTGGCCACTTCTACGGTGTGCCCTGTGCACTCCAGCCCACCTTTCAATGCCCCCGCCGCGCGTCGCCTGCGCGCGGCCCTGGGCATGGCACCCGGTCACGTCGCCTACGGCCTTCACGCCCAGTACGGACTCGTCGTCGCGCCCGAGACCGTGATGGCCTGGGAGCGTGGCGAAATATCGCCTACGTCCGCCGAGCTCACCGCGCTCGCCGGCGTCCTGTGGTGCTCTCCCGGGGAGCTGCTCGCCGAGCCGGTCACCCTGCGGGAACACCGCATCGCCCGGGGGCTCGCCCCCGAGGAACTGGCCCGGCGGGTCGGTGTGGAGCCGGGTGCCTACCAGAAGATGGAGGACGCCGGGCGCTGGAAGGGCAACGAGCGGCAGTCCGCCGCGCTGGCGATGGTGCTGGGGTTGACCCTGCGCCAGTTCCTGACGGCGACCGGCAAGAACGAGGAGCTGGCCGACGTCCTGCGCAGCGCGGTGACCACGCGCTGGCAGGCGTACGTGAAGCCGCTGGGCAAACTGCTGCCGATCCCCAAGGCCCACTTGGAGCGGATGCTGGAGCAGTTGCACGGGGACTACCAGTCGAAGATGGTGGCGACGCTCAGCTGGGGCGGCGGTGTGGGCGAGGCCGGCACCGGGGATTCGGGGCGGGAGTTCCTCGCCGAGATCGTGGACCGCTTCTGGCAGCTCGCCGGCGGTGCGGCGTAGGACACATGCGGTGCTACACGAACGGCCCCGGGGCCGTCCCGGAGAGGGACGGAACCGGGGCCGTTCGGCTGCGGAAGTGGGGGCGAAGGTCCCGCCCCCGCGGCGAAGGCCTCAGAAGACCGATTCGGCCTCGTACACGCGGTTCTCGGGGACCGTCTTGAGTTCCGTGACGGCGGAGGCCAGCGGGGCCATCACGATGTCGGTGCCGCGCAGGGCGGTCATGTTGCCGTACTCGCCGCGGTGGACGGCCTCGACGGCGTGCCAGCCGAAGCGGGTCGCGAGGACGCGGTCGTAGGCGGTGGGGGTGCCGCCGCGCTGGACGTGGCCGAGGATGACCGGGCGGGCCTCCTTGCCCAGGCGCCTCTCCAGTTCGACGGCGAGGCGGTTGCCGATGCCGGCGAAGCGCTCGTGACCGTACTGGTCGATGGCGCCCTTCTCGTACGGCATGGAGCCCTCGGCGGGGTGCGCACCCTCGGCGACGCAGACGACGGCGAACTTCTTCCCTCGGGCGAACCGTTCCTCCACCATCTTCACCAGGGCGTCCACCTCGAAGGGGCGCTCCGGCAGGCAGATCCCGTGGGCGCCGCCGGCCATGCCGGACTCCAGGGCGATCCAGCCGGCGTGCCGGCCCATGACCTCGACGACCATCACGCGCTGGTGCGATTCGGCGGTGGTCTTCAGGCGGTCGATGGCCTCGGTGGCCACCATGACGGCGGTGTCGAAGCCGAAGGTGCGGTCGGTGGAGGAGATGTCGTTGTCGATGGTCTTCGGCACGCCGACCACCGGCATTCCGGCGTCCGACAGCATCCGGGCGGCGGTCAGGGTGCCCTCGCCGCCGATCGGGATGAGGGCGTCGATGCCGTAGCGCTTCGCCAGTTCCTGCGCGTTCTCGGCGGCTTCGTGAAGACGTGCGCGCTCCATGCGGGCCGAGCCGAGGATGGTGCCGCCGCGGGCGAGAATGCCGCTGACGGCATTGATGTCGAGGGGGCGGAAGTTGCCGTCGAGGAGGCCCTTGAAACCGTCTTCAAAGCCGATGACCTCGTCCCCGTGGCCGACCAGGGCTCGGTGTACGACCGACCGGATGACAGCGTTGAGGCCCGGGCAGTCGCCGCCTGCGGTGAGAACTCCGATACGCATCGTGCTGTGTCTCCTGCTCCTGGTCGTACCTGGCCTTCCGCGTGCGGGCGGAGGGCCGTACATATGAAGGGCGTATGTGGTGAAGCGTGTCCGATTGTTCCACGGGCGGCGGGTGGGGCGCGCTTTGTGCTGCTCCGCCCAGAAGGCCTTTCGACCCCCTGAAAAGGCCCAATTCCCGGCGGGCGTCCCCTCCGCCCGCAGCGGTATCGTCAAGAGGGCAAGCCCACACCAACCGGGTCAATCGACTACATCATGGGACGGAGAGCACGCGTGACGCGCAGCGTGTACGTGACCGGCATCGAGCGGGGTGACGGCCGGCAGGTCGTCGAGCTGGGGATCATGGAGCTCCTGACCCGGCAGACGGGGCGGGTGGGCGTCTACCGTCCGCTGCTCCACGACGGACCCGACCGGCTCTTCGACCTCCTCAAGGCCCGCTACCGGATAGACCAGGACGCGGCGACGGCCTACGGCATGGAGTACCAGGAGGCCTCGGCGATCCTCGCCGAGAAGGGCACCGACGAGCTGGTGTCCCGGCTGGTCGACCGCTTCCACCGGGTGGCCCGGGACTACGAGGTCATGCTCGTCCTCGGTACGGACTACGCGGACACCAACCTCCCCGACGAGCTCGCCCTCAACGCCCGTCTGGCCAACGAGCTCGGCGCGGTGGTCGTTCCCGTGGTGGGCGGCACCAAGCACCCCGCCGAGGCCGTGCGCGCCGAGGCCCGCAACGCCTTCCGCGCCTACGAGAGCCTGGGCTGCCACGTCGTCGCGATGGTCGTCAACCGGGTGGCCCCCGAGGACCGCGACCTGATAGCCGAGCGCCTCGGCGCCCGGCTCCCCGTGCCCTGCTACGTACTGCCGGACGACAAGTCGCTGTCCGCCCCGACCGTCGCCCAGATCACCCGGGCGCTCGGCGGCGAGGTGCTCCTCGGCGACGAGGCCGGGCTGGCCCGCGACGCGCTGGACTTCGTCTTCGGCGGCGCCATGCTGCCGAACTTCCTGAACGCCCTGACCCCGGGCTGCCTGGTGGTCACCCCCGGGGACCGCTCGGACCTGCTCGTCGGCGCGCTGGCCGCGCACACCTCGGGCACCCCGCCGATCGCCGGTGTGCTGCTGACCCTGAACGAGCGCCCGACGCAGGACGTCCTGGCGCTGGCCTCGAAGCTCGCGCCGGGCACCCCGGTCGTATCGGTGGCCGGCAACAGCTTCCCGACCGCCGCAGAACTCTTCTCGCTGCAGAGCCGGTTGAACTCGGCGACCCCGCGCAAGCTGGAGACCGCGCTCGGCCTGTTCGAGCGTCACGTGGACACCGCCGAGCTGCGCGGGCTGCTGTCGGTGGCCCGCTCGGAGCGCGTCACCCCGATGATGTTCGAGCACGAGCTGCTGGAGCGGGCCCGTTCCGAGCGGCGCCGGGTCGTCCTGCCCGAGGGCGCCGAGGAGCGCGTGCTGCGCGCCGCGGACGTGGTGCTGCGCCGGGGGGTCTGCGACCTGACGCTGCTGGGCGAGGAGCAGGCGATCCTGAAGAAGGCCGCCGACCTCGGCATCGACATCTCCTCCGCGCAGCTCATCGACCCGGCCACCTCTCCCCTGCGGGAACGTTTCGCCGAGTACTACGCCAAGGCCCGCGCCCACAAGGGCATGACCGTCGAGCTGGCCAACGACGTGGTCACCGACGCCAATTACTTCGGCACCCTGATGGTCCAGGAGGGCCTGGCCGACGGCATGGTCTCCGGCTCGGTGCACTCCACCGCCGCGACCATCCGCCCGGCCTTCGAGATCATCAAGACAAAGCCGGAGGCATCGATCGTCTCCTCGGTCTTCTTCATGTGCCTGGCCGACCGGGTCCTCGTCTACGGGGACTGCGCGGTCAATCCGGACCCGAACGCCGAGCAGCTCGCGGACATCGCCGTCCAGTCGGCCGCCACCGCCGCCGCCTTCGGTGTCGAGCCGCGGATCGCGATGCTCTCGTACTCGACGGGCACCTCCGGTTCGGGCGTCGACGTGGACAAGGTCCGCAAGGCGACCGAGATCGTCCGCGCGCAGCGCCCCGACCTGGCTGTCGAGGGTCCGATCCAGTACGACGCCGCCGTGGAGCCCTCGGTCGCCGCGACCAAGCTGCCCGACTCGGAGGTGGCCGGCCGCGCGACGGTGCTGATCTTCCCCGACCTCAACACGGGCAACAACACGTACAAGGCCGTGCAGCGTTCGGCGGGCGCCGTCGCGGTCGGCCCGGTCCTCCAGGGCCTGCGCAAGCCGGTCAACGACCTCTCGCGCGGGGCGCTCGTCCAGGACATCGTCACCACCGTGGCGATCACCGCGATCCAGGCGCAGTCCCAGCCGTCGCCCCAGGCCCAGTAGTTCCGGCAGTCCCCCACCGCACTCGAAGGAAAGACCCCTCACCGTGACCGCATCGCGCGTACTCGTCCTCAACTCCGGCTCCTCGTCGGTGAAGTACCAGCTGCTCGACATGGCGGACTCCGCCCGCCTGGCGGTCGGCCTGGTGGAGCGCATCGGGGAAGAGACCTCCCGCCTCGTGCACGAGCCGTTGACCGGCCCCGGCGCGGCGGGCGGCAAGAGGGAGCGGCTCGGCCCGATCGCCGACCACGGGGCCGCCCTGAAGGCCGTCGCGGCCGAGCTGGCCGCGGACGGGCTGGGCCTGGACTCCCCCGAACTGGCCGCGGTGGGGCACCGGGTGGTGCACGGCGGAACGCGGTTCACCCAGCCGACGGTGATCGACGACGAGGTGCTGGCGGAGATCCGCAGCCTGATCCCGCTCGCCCCGCTGCACAATCCGGCGAACGTGACGGGCATCGAGGTGGCGCGCTCGCTGCGCGCCGACATCCCGCAGGTGGCCGTCTTCGACACCGCCTTCCACTCGACGATGCCGGAGTACGTGGCCCGGTACGCGATCGACGCCGCGACGGCCGACAAGTACGCCATCCGGCGGTACGGGTTCCACGGGACCTCGCACGCCTACGTCTCGCGGGCGACGGCGGCGCTGCTCGGCAAGGCTCCCTCGGACGTGAACGTGATCGTGCTGCACCTGGGCAACGGCGCATCGGCCTCGGCCGTGCGGGGCGGGGTGTGCGTGGAGACCTCCATGGGGCTGACCCCGCTGGAGGGTCTGGTCATGGGCACCCGTTCGGGCGATCTTGATCCGGCGGTCGTCTTCCACCTGGCACGGGTGGGGGGCCTCTCGGTGGATGAGATCGATTCGCTCCTGAACAAGAAGAGCGGTCTGCTGGGGCTGTGCGGCGACAACGACATGCGCGAAGTGGAGCGGCGGGCCCAGGAGGGCGACGCCTCGGCGCGGCTCGCGCTGTCCTCGTACGTACACCGGCTGAAGAAGTACATCGGCGCCTACTCGGCGGTCCTCGGCCGGGTGGACGCGGTCGCGTTCACCGCCGGGGTCGGCGAGAACTCCTCCTCGATCCGGGAGGCTGCGGTGGAGGGTCTGGCCGAGCTGGGCCTGGCGCTGGACCTGGAGGCCAACGCGGTGCGCTCCCCGGAGCCGCGGCTGGTCTCGGCGGAGTACGCCCGGGTGGCCGTCGCCGTGGTCCCGACCGATGAGGAACTGGAGATCGCCACCCAGGCGTACGCGCTGGTTACCCGTTAGTCACTTGGACTTTCCACCAGACGGAATATTCCGCTACGAAACAAACCGATAGGATCCGCTCCATGCGCCGTTCCAAAATCGTCTGCACGCTGGGCCCCGCCGTCGACTCGTATGAGCAGCTGAAAGCGCTCATCGAGGCAGGCATGAACGTGGCCCGATTCAACTTCAGCCACGGATCCCAGGCAGAACACCAGGAGCGGTACGACCGCGTCCGGAAGGTCTCCGAGGACACCGGGCGTGCCGTCGGCGTCCTCGCCGACCTCCAGGGCCCGAAGATCCGTCTGGAGACCTTCGCCGAGGGTCCCGTCGAGCTGGTGCGCGGTGACGAGTTCACCATCACCACCGAGGACGTCCCGGGCGACAAGTCCATCTGCGGCACCACCTACAAGGGCCTGCCGGGTGACGTCACCAAGGGCGACCAGGTCCTGATCAACGACGGCAACGTCGAGCTCCGGGTGACCGAGGTCGAGGGCCCCCGGGTCAAGACCATCGTCATCGAGGGCGGTGTCATCTCGGACCACAAGGGCATCAACCTGCCGGGTGCCGCCGTCAACGTCCCCGCCCTGTCGGAGAAGGACGTCGACGACCTCCGCTTCGCCCTGCGGATGGGCTGCGACATGGTCGCGCTGTCCTTCGTCCGTGACGCGAACGACGTCAAGGACGTCCACAAGGTCATGGACGAGGAGGGCCGCCGGGTCCCCGTCATCGCCAAGGTCGAGAAGCCGCAGGCCGTGGAGAACATGGCGGCCGTGGTCGACGCCTTCGACGCGGTCATGGTGGCCCGTGGTGACCTGGCCGTCGAGTACCCGCTCGAGAAGGTCCCGATGGTCCAGAAGCGGCTCATCGAGATGTGCCGCCGCAACGCCAAGCCGGTGATCGTCGCGACCCAGATGATGGAGTCGATGATCACCAACTCGCGCCCGACGCGCGCGGAGGCGTCCGACGTCGCCAACGCGATCCTCGACGGCGCGGACGCGGTCATGCTGTCCGCCGAGTCCTCGGTGGGTGCCTACCCGATCGAGACCGTCAAGACGATGTCGAAGATCGTCACGGCGGCCGAGGAGGAGCTCCTCTCCAAGGGCCTCCAGCCGCTGGTCCCGGGCAAGAAGCCCCGCACCCAGGGCGGCGCCGTCGCCCGCGCGGCCTGCGAGATCGCGGACTTCCTGGGCGGACGGGCGCTCATCGCCTTCACCCAGTCCGGTGACACCGCCCGCCGGCTGTCGCGCTACCGCGCCACGCAGCCGATCCTGGCCTTCACCACCGACCCGCACACCCGCAACCAGCTCACGCTGAGCTGGGGCGTCGAGTCCTACATCGTCCCGCACGTGGACAACACCGACGCGATGGTCGACCTGGTGGACGGCGAGCTGCTCAAGCTCAACCGCTACAACGAGGGCGACACCATGGTCATCACGGCCGGCTCGCCCCCCGGTGTCCCCGGCACCACCAACATGGTCCGGGTCCACCACCTGGGCGGCCCCGCCCGCGACTGAGGTCGCGACACCGCTCCACAGCACTGAACTCTGCCGCACAGAGGCCGAGGGCGGCACCCCGATCCGATCGGGGTGCCGCCCTCGGCGCTTTCGTACTGCGGATCTACTCCGGCGGGCCCATGTAGTTCTTCAGGCCGGGAACCGTCAGGGTGCCGCCGAACTGGCCGGCCTGGACGACCTTGACGTTCGTGAAGAACGCGAACGGGACGTTCAGCGGCGGCGGGCTGTTCGGGGTGAACTCGATCGGGATCAGACCGAAGAGGTTGCCCTTGAGGCTCTCGGTGTACATCGTCACCGTGCCGCCGCGGATCTTGGACGTGGAGCCCGGACGCGACTTCAGGTGGGCGACGTTCCCCTCCTTGCCGACCGTCTGGTACAGGTCCTTGATGTCCAGCGAGTCCGCGGTGAACTTCAGGACCTTCTTGACCTTGCCGCCGGCCGTCTTCACCTCGACGATGCCGTGGTAGTCCAGGCCGTAGAGGGTCAGCAGCGAGCTGTCGAGGTACCACGGCTCGTTCGGCAGGAGCGGGATGCCCTGCTCCAGCTCGGCGTCGGCCAGGGCCTGGGCGTCGTAGGTCGGGCACGGGAAGGGTTCCTTCCCGTCCGCGTCCTTCTTCGCCTCGTCCTTGGCCTTGTCCTCGTCGGCCTTGCCCGTCTCGTCCTTCGGGGACTTGACGGTGTCCTTGACCTCCTCGGGCAGCTCCTCGACCTGGACGCCCGCCGTCTTCGCCGCGTCGCGGATGGCGTCCGCGGCCGGGTCGGTCGTCGTCGGGGGCTTGGTCGGGGTCTTCGTCGGGGTCGTGGACGGCGTCGTGGACGGCGTCGGCGTCGGCGCCGGGGTCGTCAGGGGCTTGGTGAGCCCGTCGACGAGATCCTTGAGCGCGTCTCCGACACCCAGCGGGTCCAGCGGGTTGGTGGTCTTGGTCGGCGTAGGCTCCGCGGCCGCGGGGGCCGCCGGCTTGTCGGCCGTGGACCCGGTCGCCGTCGGGCTGGGGCTCGCCGACCCGCTCGGCTTCGGCTTCGCCGACGCGGACGGGGAGGCGCTCGCCGTGGCCGACGCGCTCGGCGAAGGCGACTTCGAGGGCGAGGGCGACTTCGACTCGGACTCCGCGGGTTCGTCGGACCGTGTCACGCACGGCCCGGGCGCGAAGGGGATCTCCTTGTCGTCGGCCACCGCCAGCTTGGGCGCCATGCCCATCCCGACGAACACGGCCGTCGGCATCGCCGCCAGCGCCATCGTCTTGCCGACGGGTATCTGGAGCTTGTTCAGCAGCGACTTCCTGGGGGCCGCGTGCCGCGGACCCTTGATCTCACGGGACTCTGCGCCTGGGGCCACGCCCCGCTGCGTCTCGTCACCCCGCACTGTTCCTCCCGCCATCGGCGTGGGCAGTCGTCTCGCTCGCGTGTGCCGGCGTTTCCGTTGCGCGCTGTCCCGGGAAGCCCTGGGGGCCCGCCATCCAGTCCGCCTTGGTCATGTCGACCGCCGCGGCCGCCGGCCTCTGGTCCACCGGCTCCTCTTCCGCCGGCCGGCCCGGGGACCACGACAGCGCGAGGGCGCCGCCGATCAGGGCGGGGATGAAGCCGAGGCCGAAGCCGCCGAGGTTGGACACCGGGATCGAGACCAGCGCCAGCAGGATCGCGGCGACTCCCGCGAAAACGCGGATGGTCTCCTGGAACCAGAGGGCCAGTCCCAGCGTGATCAGCAGTACGCCGATGATCAGGGCGCCGGCGCCACCCGTGGTGGCCATCGCGAGGCTGATGTTGCCCAGGCGGAGGTCGGCGTACGGGAAGTAGGCGATCGGGAAGCCGCTGAAGAGCGTGAACAGCCCGGCCCAGAAAGGACGGCGGCCGGTCCAGGCGTGGAAGTGGTAGTACACCACGGTGAGCCAGGCGTCGTCTTCGGCGCGAACGTAAACCGGGGCCTGGGGGTTCATGGACAACAGCTCCCTGGAAACGGTGGTACGGAGAATCTGTGGAGCCCGGACGGGGCGGCCGGCGACGGCTGACGCCGCCGACCGCCCCTCCGGTCACTCAACCGGGACTGATTACTTCTCGTCCTGGTAGCACGGCTGGTCGCCACCGAGCAGGCGCAGCTTCAGGTCGGGAAGCTTGAACGTGCCCGCCGTGGTCGCCCACGCCTTCTGGCGCACGTTCGTCAGGATCGCCTTCTCGGCACGCTGCGAGAACGCGTACTTGTTCTCGTCGGTGACCGTGCCGGCCTGCGGCTTCATCTTGTGGTTCGGGTCACTGACCGCGACACCGATGTCCAGGTTCTTGAACTCGGCATCGGCGTCGAGCTCGGCGACATCGAGGTAGATGTTGTCGGCTTCGGCCGGCTGACCCTTGTGGCCGGTCCTCAGCTGCAGGGTGACGGTACCCAGCGGCGTCTTGGTGGCCAGGGACTGGCACATGTTGGTGATCTTGGCGTGACTGAACCCGGAGATCGTGACCGGGTGCGCGACAGGCTTGCCTGCCATGTCGTGCCCCTTGGCGAGGCCGCCGTACTGAATGAGGTTGTCACCGTCGAGCTTGTCGGCCGAGACCTTGAAGTCCTGGCCGGAGACGCTGAAGGACGCCGCGAGGGCACCCTGCGCCAGACCCACACCGACCGCGGCCGTGGCCGCGATGCTCGGCACCATGACGAGCGCGAAGCGCTTCCATCTGGTCCCGCCACGAACCTGAGAACTCATTTCGTTCCTCCTTCTCGGACGTACATCTCCGGTCCGGGCCGTGCCCGTCCTGGGATGGGAGAAGTGCTACGTCCTCGGGAAGGAGCGCAGGCGTCCGGGCCGCGGCTGTTGCCACGTCCGATACACCGGCGATCACCCCCGAGCGACAACCACTGGGCCACGCGTTCGCGCAACCTGGAGGACAGGCCCCGCCGTGTGGCAGAGACCCCCCTGTCCATGGGCCGGTGCCACTGCCACCGGTCCACTCGGTGGGGACCCTCCACCGCAACTCCGAGTGAGCGGCTCTGCGGGAAGGACCGAGCGTCGCCGATCGTGGTCCATTCCCGGCCGGGGCACAAGGGGGTTCGTTACTGGCCGGTAACGGCCCGATAACCCGAGCGCGACCCACTGCCGCCGGGTGGCGACACAGGGTGTCACCGAAGGCCGCGACAAAGGGGAGAAAGAGCGAACACTCCGGACAGTTCACGGGGTTCGACTTACTGCGAGTAACAGCGGCCGCGATTGCCAAGTTTTGGCAAAGTGCGGCCGCTGTTTATCTCTGTGTCAACAAATCGCCGGCTTCCCGAGCCGGTGGCGGGCTGGTGCCCAGGCCGCGTACTAGAACAGCACCCGGGCCAAGGCCGTGCGCGCCGCCGTCACCCGCGGGTCGTCCGCTCCGATGACCTCGAACAGTTCCAGCAGGCGCAGCCGTACGGCGTCCCGGTCCTCACCGAACGTCACCCGCACGGTGTCCACCAGGCGCCCGAAGGCGTCCTCCACGTGACCGCCGACCAGATCCAGGTCGGCCGCGGCGATCTGCGCCGCCGGGTCGCGCGGGTTCTCGGCGGCCGCGGTCCGCACCGCCTGCGGGTTCATGTCCTGGACCCGGGCGAGGAGCTCGGCCTGTGCCAGGCCCAGCTTGGCCTCGGTGTTGGCCGGGTCGTCCGCGAGTACGTTCTTGTACGCCTGCACGGCGCCGCCCAGGTCGCCGGCGTCCAGCGCGACGACGGCCGCTTCCAGCAGTGCGTCGTACGGACCGGCTGGGACCTCGGCCTCGTCGGAGGCGGCGGCGCCCGGAGCGGCCCCCTCCGCGTTCGGGTCCACCTCGATGCCGATGATCCCGAAGCGCTCCTCGGCCACCTGGACCAGCTGGGCGAGGGTCTCGCGGATCTGCTGCTCGGGGGCCACGCCCTGGAACAGCGGCAGCACCTGCCCGGCGACCACGGCGAAGACGGCCGGGATGCCCTGGATCTGGAACTGCTGCATCAGCATCTGGTTGGCGTCGACGTCGACCTTGGCCAGCACGAGACGGCCGTTCGCCTCGACGGTCAGCCTCTCCAGGAGGGGGCTGAGCTGCTTGCACGGCTCGCACCACTCGGCCCAGAAGTCCAGGACGACCGGAACCTCTGCGGAGAGCTGGAGCACATCGCGTTCGAATCCGGCCTCGTCTACGTCGATGACGAGTGCGGACGGCGGCACGGCTCCGGCGGCCGGGCCGTTCCCGCCGCCCTGGCCGGCCTGGCGTGCCGCTTCGGCGCGGGCCTGCTCGGCCTTGGCCTTGGCCTCGCCGGCCGCCTTCACAGCGGCGAGGTCGACGACGCCGCTCATGGACATGTTTCTGGGCTGCATGCGTACATCCTCCCCCGTATGCGCGCACCGACGAAAAAGATCGCGTGAATTGGCCTGTTGCAGGTCGGCGCCGGGTCCCCACCTGGCGCCTGTAGCCCTTCGCGTGGTTGTCGCTCTTACGCTACGAGCCGTAGCGTAACTCCTCCGGCCCCCGCAGCGCCGCGTGATCTGAACCACAGCTCTTGGGGATCCGGTCATTCCGCTACCGGCGGGTATGGTCTCGGCCATGCGCACCCCCAGCCCCGGCCGGACCGGCCGTCCCCGCAGCGCCGCAGCGGACGCGGCGATCCTCGCCGCCACACGGGACGCGCTGGTCGAGCTGGGCTGGTCGAAGCTGACGATGAGCGACGTCTCGGCTCGGGCCGGCGTCGCCAAGACCACCCTCTACCGACGCTGGGCCGGCAAGAACGAGCTGGTCGTGGACGCGGTGGCGGAGCTCTTCGACTCCCTCGAACTACCGGACCGCGGCTCCCTGGAAGCCGACATCGAGTACGTGGTGCTCCGGTTCGCGGAGCTGCTGCGGCGCCCGGAGGCCCGTACGGCCCTGATGGCGGTCGTCGCCGAGTCCACCCGGGACGATGCCCTGCGCGACCGGATCCGGTCGGCCATCGTGGACCGGCAGAAACGTCTCGTCGTACTGGGTCGCGAGCGGGCCCGGGCCCGCGGCGAGCTCCCGGACGAGGAGGACGAGGTCCTCGCCGCCCACACCACGGACCTGATCTTCGACGTGATCGCGGGCACGGTGGTGCACCGCGTCCTGGTGAGCTCCGAGCCGGTGGACGAGATGTGGGCGGCCGGCTTCACGGCCCTCCTGATGCACGGCCTCCGGGGCCCGGCCCCCGCCGCCTGATCCCAGCGGAACGGCCGAGGCCGGTCACGGCGCCGCCCTTGGGGGCGCCGTGACCGGCCTCGGCCGTCGTGCACGCGCCGGCTCAGAAGCCGGGCGGCTCCGTGTAGGTGCCCCACTCGTCGCGGAGCACGTTGCAGATCTCGCCCAGCGTGGCCTCGGCGCGCACCGCGTCCAGCATGGCGGGGATCATGTTCGACCCGTCGCGGGCCGCCTCCAGCATGGCCTTCAGCGAGTCGGTGACCTTCGCGTCGTCGCGGCGGCCCTTGCGCGCGGCCAACTCCCGCACCTGGACGGTCTCCACCTCGTGGCTGACCCGGAGGATCTCCAGGTCCCCGGTGACCGAGCCGTGGTGGCAGTTGACGCCGACGACCCGCTTGTCACCCTTCTCCAGCGACCGCTGGTACTGGAAGGCCGACTCGGCGATCTCCCCGGTGAACCAGCCGTCCTCGATGCCCCGCAGGATGCCCGAGGTGATCGGCCCGATGGGGTGCTGCCCGTTCGGGTGGGCGCGCAGGCCGCGCTCCTTGATCTGGTCGAAGATCTTCTCGGCGTCGGCCTCGATGCGGTCGGTGAGCTGCTCGACGTACCAGGAACCGCCGAGCGGGTCCGCCACGTTGGCGACGCCGGTCTCCTCCATCAGCACCTGCTGGGTGCGCAGGGCGATCTCCGCCGCCTGCTCGCTCGGCAGCGCGAGGGTCTCGTCGAGGGCGTTGGTGTGCAGGGAGTTCGTGCCGCCGAGCACGGCCGCGAGGGCCTCCACGGCGGTGCGCACGACGTTGTTGTAGGGCTGCTGCGCGGTGAGCGAGACACCGGCGGTCTGGGTGTGGAAGCGCAGCCACATCGACTTGTCGGACTTCGCCCCGTAGACCTCCTTCATCCAGCGGGCCCAGATCCGGCGGGCCGCGCGGAACTTGGCGATCTCCTCGAAGAAGTCGAGGTGCGCGTCGAAGAAGAAGGAGAGGCCGGGCGCGAAGTGGTCCACGTCCATGCCGCGGGAGAGGCCGAGCTCCACGTAGCCGAAGCCGTCGGCGAGGGTGTAGGCGAGCTCCTGCGCGGCCGTGGCCCCGGCCTCGCGGATGTGGTAGCCGGAGACGGACAGCGGCTTGTAGGCGGGGATGCCCTTCGCGCAGTACTCCATGAGGTCGCCGATGAGGCGCAGGTGCGGCTCGGGCTCGAAGAGCCACTCCTTCTGGGCGATGTACTCCTTGAAGATGTCGGTCTGGAGCGTGCCGTTGAGCACGGCCGGGTCCACACCCTGCCGCTCGGCGGCGACCAGGTACATGCAGAAGGCGGGCACGGCGGGGCCCGAGATCGTCATGGAGGTCGTGACGTCGCCGAGCGGGATGTCCTTGAACAGGACCTCCATGTCGGCGGCGGAGTCGATGGCGACCCCGCAGTGCCCGACCTCGCCCAGCGCGCGGGGGTCGTCGGAGTCGCGGCCCATGAGGGTCGGCATGTCGAAGGCCACGGAGAGCCCGCCGCCGCCGGCGGCCAGGATCATCTTGTAGCGCTCGTTGGTCTGCTCGGCGTTCCCGAAGCCGGCGAACTGCCGGATCGTCCAGGTCCGCCCCCGGTAGCCGGTGGCGTGGAGGCCCCGGGTGTAGGGGTACTCCCCCGGCCACCCGATGCGCTCGAACCCCTCGTACGAGTCCCCGGGCCGGGGCCCGTAGACGGGATCGACGTCATCTCCGGAGAGCGTCGTGAAATCGGCCTCGCGCTTGCGGGCCTTGTCGTACCGGGCCTGCCAGCGAAGGCGGCCCTCCTCGATGGCGTCTGCGTCCATACCCATGAATTTACTAGGACGTCCTAGTAAATGTCGATGGGCAACCCCCGGGGAGTCTTCCCCGGGGGTCGTGGTCCGGTACGCCCCTAGGCGTTCGCGGGGGCGGGAGCGCCGAGCACCAGCGGCTCGACCTCTTCGCGGACCTTGCGCTCGACGAAGAACGCGGCCAGCGGAATGGTGCCGGAGACCAGCACCCAGAGGAGCTTGCCGAACGACCACTTGGCCTTGGAGCCCAGGTCGAAGGCGAACACCAGGTAGATCATGAAGAGGACACCGTGGGCCTGCGAGACCGCGAAGGTCAGACCGGCGCCGGTGTCGAAGCCGTACTTCGCCACCATGCAGGCACAGAGGATCAGGAGCATGACCGCGGTCACGTAGGCCATGACGCGGTAGCGGGTCAGCACGCTTCGTTTCATGCCGTCGAGCCTAACCGTCCGTTTTGCTCGATCTTGACGCGGGCCCTCGAAGCGAAAGGGACGGCCTAGTTCTCCTCGAAGTCGGCGGCGGCCACGCGCAGCGGGCGCAGCAGCGCGAAGATCTCCGCGCACTCCTCCGAGTCGTACACGCCCAGGCCGAAGTCGATCCGCATCAGGTCCCGGGTGGCGGCCTCGACGACCTCGCGGCCCTTGTCGGTGATGGAGGCGAGCGTGCCGCGGCCGTCGTTGGGATTGGGCCGCTTGTCGACCAGCCCGGAGCGCACCAGCCGGTCCACGGTGTTCGTCACCGACGTCGGGTGGACCATGAGCCTCTCGCCGATCTTCGACATCGGCAGCTCGCCCGCCTTGGAGAAGGTGAGCAGCACCAGCGCCTCGTAGCGGGCGAAGGTCAGCCCGTACGGCTTGACCACCGCGTCGACCTCGCCGAGGAGGATCTGGTGCGCCCGCATGATCGAGGTGATGGCGGCCATCGAGGGCACCGGCCCCCAGCGCTGCTGCCAGAGTTCGTCGGCACGGGCGATGGGGTCGAAGGGAAGGCTGAGCGGCTTGGGCACGCACCGACCCTACCGGGCGGTCATTTGGTGACCACCCCCGTCTCACTCCTCGGCCCTTCCTCCTGTCGGGCGCTCGCGCGCAGCTCCACCAGGAGCAGCAGGACGACGACCGTGCCGAGCAGACCGGACGCGGTGACGACCTGGTGCACGGGCAGGAATTCGGCGGCCAGGCCGGCCAGGGCCATGCCGACGCCTTGAAGGGTCATCAGACCGGTGCTGAGCAGGGTCATCGCCCGGCCGCGCAGCTCGTCGGGGACGGCTTCGACGTACCACTGGTCGAGCCCGAGGGTGTGCGCGTGGGCGAGGCCGACGAGCAGCAGGGCGACGAGGACGACGGGCACGCCCGGCCTGACCGCGTAGAGGAGCAGCGGCAGCAGTCCGGCGGCGGCGAGCGGGACCACGATCCGGGAACGCGTTCGGGCGGTGAGCGCGGAGCCGGCCCAGAGTTCGCCGGCGATGGTGCCGACGGGCATGGCGCACATCAACAGGCCGAGGACGGCGGTGTCGGCGCCGATCCCGGCGGCGTACGGGGCGAGCAGCGCCTCCGGTACGACGACGAAGAGCGGCGGCAGCCAGAAGAGGAGGGTGAGCGCGCGCAGCCGGCGGTTCCCGAACACGGCGCGGGCCCCGGCGAGCGGAGAGGTACGGGCACGCGCGCGGACGGGCCGCAGCCTGGTTCCGTACCTCAGCAGCAGGGCGGACGCGAGGAAGCCGGCGGCGGTGAGCGCGATGGCCCCGCGCGGTGCGAGGACGGTGAGCAGGATGCCGCCGACCCCGAAGCCGATGAGCAGGGCGCTCTGGGCGACCATCCGCAGCAGCGAGCGGCCGAGCACGAAGGCTTCGCCGGAGCCGAGGACGTCGGCGAGGGAGGCGTTGCGCGTGCCCTGGAACAGCGGCGCCACGAAGGCCATGGCGCAGCGCAGGACGAGGAGCACCGCGACGGGCGTACCGGGTACGGCCATGGCCGCCGCGCAGAGCGCGCAGAGCAGATCGCACCCGACGAGCACCCGCCGCGCGGGGTGCCGGTCGGCGACCGGGGCGAGCAGGGTGCCGCCCAGCGCGTACGGGAGGAACCCGAGGGCGAAGGTGAGCGCGCTCATCAGGGGCGAGCCGGTGACCCGGAAGACGAGGACGGTGAGGGCGATCTCGGCGACGACGATGCCGAGTACGGACATCAGGTGCGCGGCGAAGACGGCCCGGAACTCCCGTATCCGGAACACGGAGCGGTAGCCGCCGGGGGCGGCCGGGGTGACGGTTGCCATGCGGGGCAGCATGCTCCGGCTAGGCTGCGCCCCGTAGAGATTCGGGCTGACCCGAATCTCTACGGGGGCCCCGGACCGAACCCCGTCCGCAGGGGGCCGGCCTCCGGCAACGGCGCCGCACACGCCGCTGGGCCATCCAGCCCCGCCGGCGTTTGAGGCGCGGGGGTCCGGGGGCCGGCCCCCGGCAGCGGCGCGGCACACGACAGAGGAACGGTAGGCATGGGGTTCCACTTCCGGTTCGGGCCCGGTGACCTGCTCCGGTGCCGGTTCTCGCTCTCCCCCCGCTGGGAAACGCAGGAGGCCGTACGGACGCTGCTGCGGCCGCACCGGCAGGCGTACCACCTGCCCTGGCTGCGGCGGGTCCGGTCGGCGGCCGAGGGGCTGGACCTGCGGCCGCTGTGGATGCTCATGCCGCGCAGCGGGCACCACCCCGACTTCCTCAGCCCGCCGCCGCTCGGCCCCTCCGTCACCTTCGAGGAGGAGCTGGCCCGGGTGCGGGCCGCCGATCCCGGCCCGGTCCGGGAGGAGCTGCGGCGCTCCCTGGTCTGCACTCCGGGGGCCCTGGAGAGCGACATCGGGCAGCACCTGCTCGCGGATCCCGCCCGGGCGGTGCGGGAGTTGGCCGACCTGATGGAGCGGGCCTGGGAGACCCTGGTCGCCCCGGACTGGCCGCGGCTGCGCGCCCTGCTGGAGGCCGACATCCTGTTCCACTCCCGGCGCCTGACGGCCGGCGGGCTCCGGGCGCTCTTCGACGGCCTGCACCCGGACCTGCGGTGGCGGGCCGACTCCGACACCCTCACCATCGACCGCCCCGGCCACCACGACCGCGCACTCGACGGCCAGGGGCTGCTGCTGATGCCGAGCGCGTTCGGCTGGCCCGAGGTGGTCGGCGGCTACGACCCGCCCTGGCAGCCCACGATCGTGTACCCCGCGCGGGGCATCGGCGCGCTGTGGACCGCCACCGCCGGACCGACCCCGGACGCGCTGGCCCGCCTGCTCGGCCGGGCCCGGGCCGAGGTGCTGTGCGCGCTGGACGAACCGGCCGCGACCACCGCACTGGCCCACCGGCTCGGGCTGGCCCCGTCCACCGTCTCGGCGCATCTCGGCGTCCTGCACGCGGCGGGCCTGCTCACCTCGGCCCGCCACGGCCACCGGGTGCTGTACGAGCGCACCCCGCTGGCCATCGCCCTGACCTCGGTGTCGCACGAGGGCGATCACTGACCGTCATGTCACGATTGCTCCGGTTCGCCGCCCGCCCCTGCCGCCCCTCCGCCCCCAGGTAGAAGAGGAAGAGGAAGCCGGATGCCCCCCGCCGCTCCACGACGCCGCCTCCCGGCCGTCCTCGGTCTCCTCCTGCTCCTCGCGGCCGCCCCGGCCTGCTCCGACGGATCCGCAGGGTCCGAAAGCCCCCCGCCCGAACCCGGCGCCCCGGCTGCCGCGGCCGACAGCGCCGAGTCCCCCTTCTGGGTCGACCCGCGGAGCGCCGCCGCCCGGCAGGTCGCCGCCTGGGAGGCGGCGGGCCGCTACAGCGACGCCCAGGTGCTGCGCAGGATCTCGGAGCGGCCGATGGCGCTGTGGGCGCCGGGTGGCGACCCCGGGCCCGAGATCCGCCGGGCCGGGGCGGGGGCGAGGGCCGCCGGACGGACGTTGGTGCTGGTCGCGTACAACATCCCGCACCGCGACTGCGGCCGGAACCCGGCCGGCGGCGCCAAGGACGTCCGGGCATACCGCAGTTGGATCGGCGCATTCGCCGACGGCATCGCCGGCACCAAGGCCGTCGTCATCCTGGAGCCGGGCGCCCTCGCGCACGCCGTCGACGGCTGCGTCCGCGCCGAGCACCACGCCGAGCGCTACCGGCTGCTCTCCGAGGCCGTCGACCGGCTCAAGCGGAACCGGAACACCAAGGTCTATCTGGACGCGGGCAGTCCGGCCTGGATCCGCAACCCGGCGGACCTGGTGGCACCCCTGCGCAGGGCCGGCCTGGAGCGCGCCGACGGCTTCGCCCTCAACGTCTCCGACTTCCAGCCCGAAGCGGCCGCCCGGGCCTACGGAGCCGAACTCTCCAAGCGCGCCGGGAACAAGCACTTCGTCATCGACACCGGCCGCAACGGCGACGGCCCGCTGCCCGGCGACCGGGCACGGTCCGGGTGCAACCCGCCGGGCCGCTCCCTCGGCCGGGCCCCGACCGACGGCACGGGCGACCCGCTCGTGGACGCGTACCTCTGGGTCAAGCGCCCCGGCGATTCCGACGGCCCCTGCCGCGGCGGCCCGACGACCGGCACCTGGTGGCCGGACTACGCCCTGGGCCTGGCCCGCCGCGCCAAATCCGGCCCCGCCGGCACCTGAGGCGTGGGGGTCCCCCCGGACGGAGTCTGGTGGGGGCACCTCCCAGCGGTAGCTGGGGGAGAGGGTCCGGGGCGGAGCCCCGGCAACGGCGCCGCACATGCGAAGGCGCCCCCGGCAGGCCAAGGGCGCTCGGCAAAGTCGGTGGCTCAGCCCTCGGAGAGGTGCCGCTCCACGGTCTCGACCTTCGACGTGATCCCGTCCGAGACCCCGGGACGAATGTCGGCCTTCAGGATGAACGAGACCCGCGGCGCCCGCTCCTCCACCGCCGCCACCGCACGCCGGACCACGTCCATGACCTCGTCCCACTCGCCCTCGACGGTGGTGAACATGGCGTCGGTCCGGTTCGGCAGCCCCGACTCGCGGACCACCCGCACCGCGTCGGCCACGTACTCGCCGACCTCCTCGCCGACCCCGAGCGGGGTCACGGAGAACGCGACGATCATGCGTCGGCCGCCTCGCGCGCACGGGCCGCCGTCACGCTGTCGGCCTCGTCCCGCTTGAGGAGCTTGTCGCCGTACAGGCCGCCGAAGGGCACCAGCGCGAGCACGAAGAACAGGGCGACCTTCTTGACCGGCCACTTCGCCTTGTTCCAGACGTCCAGCAGGAAGATCGCGTAGATCACGAACAGGATCCCGTGGATGATGCCGAGCGGCATCATCAGGAAGTCGATGTCCGAAACCCGGCTCAGCACCGAGCCGAAGATCAGCAGGGCCGGGAACGACAGTGCCTCCGGGACGGAGATGAGGCGCAGCCGGTGCAGGGCGGAGGCGGTCTTGATGTCCACGGGGAACCTTCGGGGTGTCTGGAGGCCTGGGGGCACCCCCGGACGGAGTCTGGGGGAGGTCCGTCCCAGTGTCTCAGCCGCTTTGCGCGATCTTGACCGGGCCCCCGATCGGCCCCCACCCGGACCCCGAACCACCCCCACCACGCCCAGGTGTGGCGTATATCGGCCACAGGGCCCTGTTCGGCTCCGCCCGCTGCCGATAACGTCATCCCGTGGCTCAGTTCCGACTCCAAGGCAGCAAGGTGCTCGCCGTCGACCTGACCGGGGATGCCGTGAAAGCGAAGAACGGCTCCATGGTCGCGTACGACGGGCAGATGGCCTTCAAGAAGATGACCGGCGGCGGCGAAGGCCTGCGCGGCATGGTGACGCGCCGGCTGACCGGCGAACAGATGACCGTGATGGAGGTACAGGGGCACGGCACCTGCTTCTTCGCGGACCGCGCGAGTGAGATCAATCTGGTCAATCTGCACGGCGAGAAGCTCTACGTCGAGTCCAGCAACCTCCTGTGCACCGACGCCGGCCTGCGCACCGGCACGACCTTCACCGGGCTCCGTGGCGCGACGTCGGGCAACGGCCTGTTCACCACGACCGTCGAGGGTTCCGGGCAGGCGGCGATCATGTCCGACGGCCCGGCCGTGGTGCTGCGCGTGAGCGCCCAGTACCCGCTGTCCGTGGACCCGGGGGCGTACATCGCGCACACCGGAAACCTCTCGCAGTCCTTCCAGTCCGGCGTGAACTTCCGCACGCTGATCGGCGAGGGATCCGGCGAGTCGTTCCAGATCCGCTTCGAGGGCGAGGGCCTGGTGTACGTGCAGCCCAGCGAGCGCAACACGATCGGCGGGGACGTCTGATGCCGTTCCGCGAGATCAACTCGAAGATGGTCGAGGCCCAGGTGATCCCGGGCCAGAAGATGTACAGCCAGCGCGGCGCGATGCTCGCGTACCGCGGCGAGGTCTCCTTCACCCCGAGCCTGACCGGTGGTCAGGGCGGGGTCATGGGCATGATCGGGCGCCGCGTGGCGAACGAGCAGACCCCGCTGATGTCGGTCGAGGGCAGCGGCACCGTCATGTTCGGCCACGGCGGCCACCACATCCAGGTGATCAACCTGACCGGCGAGACCCTCTACGTGGAGGCCGACCGGCTGCTCGCCTTCGACGGCACCCTCCAGCAGGGGACGATGTTCATGGGCTCCCAGGGCGGGGTCATGGGCATGGTCCGCGGCCAGGTCACCGGCCAGGGCCTGTTCACCACCACCCTCAAGGGGCACGGCTCGGTGGCCGTGATGGCCCACGGCGGGGTCATCGAGCTCCCGATCACCCCCCAGCGCCCGATCCACGTGGACCCGCAGGCGTACGTCGCCCACCACGGGGACGTCCGCAACAAGCTCTCCACCGCGCTCGGCTGGCGGGACATGGTGGGGCGCGGCTCGGGAGAGGCGTTCCAGCTGGAGCTGTCCGGCCAGGGCGCGGTGTACGTACAGGCCTCGGAGGAGAAGCTGTGAATTTCGGCCCCGTGACCACCGGCCCCGGCGGCCCGACGGTCTTCGACCCGTACACGCTGCCCTCCGACGACAACGTGAACGCGTACACCTTCTGCGTGGAGCTCAAGGGGAGCCAGTGGTTCCTGCAGAAGGGCAAGATGATCTCGTACTACGGGAGCATCGAGTTCAACGGCATCGGCAACGGCCGCTTCGACCGCCTGCTGCGCACCAGCTTCCACTCGCCGCTGCACGCCAGTGACTGGGTGGTGGCCGAGGGCCAGGGCAAGATGCTGCTGGCCGACCGGGCCTTCGACGTGAACTCGTACGACCTGGACAACGGGAACCTGACGATCCGGTCCGGGAACCTGCTCGCCTACCAGCCCTCCCTCGCCCTCAAGCAGTCGATCGTCCCGGGCTTCCTGACGCTGATCGGAACCGGGAAGTTCGTGGCGGCGTCCAACGGACCGGTGGTCTTCATGGAGCCGCCGCTGCGCGTGGACCCGCAGGCCCTGGTGGGCTGGGCGGACTGTCCGTCGCCCTGCCACCACTACGACCACGGCTACATGTCCGGGGTGATGGGCGGTCTGCGCTCGCTCACCGGCATCGGGGGCGCCTCGGGCGAGGAGCACCAGTTCGAGTTCGTCGGGGCGGGCACCGTACTCCTCCAGTCGTCGGAGATGCTGATGGCGGAGCAGGCGGTCGGCACGGTCGGCGCCGGGGCGGCCGCGGGCAACGCGCAGGGCGTTCCGGGGGCCGGTCAGGGACCATTGGGGCAGGTCGGCGTGCCTCGGATGCCGGGGCAGCTGGGTGATCTGCAGCGCCGCTTCGGCCTGTGATCCGCGCGACCCCCCGCCGCACTTTTGTACGTAATTCAACTTTCTTAGGTAGAGTTCAGTCATGGAGACCATGGAGACCGAGACCGCCACACGCTGGCTGACGGACGCCGAGCAGTGTGCCTGGCGCACCCACCTGGACGTCAGCAGGCTGCTGATGCACCAGCTGGAAAAGGACCTCCAGCCCTTCGGACTCACCAACAACGACTACGAGATCCTCGTGAACCTCTCGGAGTCGCAGGACCGCCGGATGCGGATGAGCGATCTCGCGACCGCCACCCTGCAGTCCAAGAGCCGGCTGTCCCACCAGATCACGCGCATGGAGGCGGCCGGCCTGGTCGTCCGCGTGAACTGCGAGTCCGACCGCCGCGGCCTGTACGCGGTGCTCACGGACGAGGGCATGGAGACCATGCGCAAGGTCGCCCCGCACCACGTGGCGTCGGTCCGCCGGCACTTCATCGACATGCTGTCCCCGGACGACCTGGCCTCCCTGCGCGCCTCCCTGACCCCGGTCGCCGACCACCTCCGCGACACCCGCGGCAAGGCCTGAGGCCCGCCGCGCGCTACCCGCCGGTCGGCCGGAGAATGGGCACTATCCGCCCGCTGCCGGCCGACCGCCGAGCAACCGTAAGCGCCATGGCCGGCCCGAGGAGGTCCAAGCCATGAAGCGCAACGCGTACATCTCCGCGGCCGCGGCCGTCGTCCTGACCGTGGGAGGCCCGGTGGCCGCCGCGGCAGCGGCGTCCGCCGACACGGCGAGAGCCGTGACCGCCGTCGCCGCCGTCCCCACCGCCGAAACGGCCGAGGAGGCCGCGGCAGCCGCCCTGAAGCACTACCCGGGCGTGGTCGAGTCCCTCGACAAGGACGGCACCCTCTGGCACGTCGACGTGATCAGCAAGGACGGCAAGGGCCACGCCGAGCTTGAGGTGGCGGCCGACGGCGCGGTCACCGAACGCAACCGCGACACCAACCAGGACGCCAACGAGCACAAGGAACTGCTCGCGGCCAAGGTCACCGCCACACAGGCGATGAAGGCCGCTCTGGGCGCCCACCCCGGTCAGGTCTGGTCCGTCAACTGGCAGGACGACGAGGACGGCAACGCCCACTACTGGGAGGTCGAGGTCCGGTCCGCCGACGACAAGACCTGGAACGTCCACGTGGACCACGCCACGGGCAAGGTGACCCAGTCCGGCGAGGACTCGGACGACGGCGACGACAACTGACCCCACACCGCCCCGGACCCCGGCGGGCCCGGGGCGAAGCCCCGAACCTTCAACCCCGCCGGGCCAATCCGGCCCGGCCGGCGTTTGAGGCGCGGGGTCCGGAGCGGAGCCCCGATCCTTCAGCCCCGCCGGCGTTTGAGGCGCGGGGTCCGGGGCGGAGCCCCGGCAACGGCGCCGCACCCCGCCCCGCGCCCGCCCGGCCCGGCCTCAGCCCTCGGTCAGCGTCGCCAGCAACGCGTCGGCGGCCGCGTAGGGATCGAGCTCACCCGCCGCAACCCGGGCGGCCAGCGCGTCCAGATGCGCATCGCCGTGCAGATCAGCCATCCGCGCCCGCAGCGCGGTGACGGCGATGGTCTCCACCTCACGGGCGGCCCGCACGGCCCTCCGCTGCTCCAGCACGCCCCGCTCGTCCATCCACGCCCGGTGCTTCTCCAGCGCCTCGACCAGCTCGTCGATGCCCTCGCCCCGCGCGGCGACCGTCTTCACGATCGGCGGCCGCCAGTCCTCCCGGCCCCGCGCCTCCCCCAGCCCCAGCATGTGGTTCAGCTCCCGCGCCGTGGCGTCAGCGCCGTCCCGGTCGGCCTTGTTCACCACGTACACGTCGCCGATCTCCAGGATCCCCGCCTTCGCGGCCTGGATCCCGTCGCCCATCCCGGGGGCCAGCAGCACCACCGAGGTGTCGGCCTGCGAGGCGATCTCCACCTCCGACTGCCCGACCCCGACCGTCTCGACCAGGATCACCTCGCAGCCGGCCGCGTCCAGCACCCGGATCGCCTGCGGGGCGGCCCACGCCAGACCGCCCAGGTGCCCCCGGGTGGCCATGGACCGGATGTACACGCCCGGGTCCGAGGCGTGGTCCGACATCCGTACCCGGTCGCCGAGCAGCGCCCCGCCCGAGAAGGGCGAGGACGGGTCGACGGCCAGGACGCCGACCCGCTTCCCCGCCTTGCGGTACGCGGACACGAGCGCCGAGGTCGAGGTCGACTTGCCGACGCCCGGCGACCCCGTGAGCCCCACCACGTACGCCCCGCCCGTCAGCGGGGCCAGGGCGGCCATCACCTCCCGCAGCTGCGGGGACGCCCCCTCGACCAGCGAGATCAGCCTGGCCACCGCTCTCGGCCTGCCTTCACGGGCCTGGGCCACCAGCTGGGGGACGTCCACCGCCGTCATACGTGCTGCGCTCCTCAAGGTTCCGGTAGGACTACGGGTACGGGCCGTCAGGCCTTCGGCACGCGCACGATCAGCGCGTCGCCCTGACCGCCGCCACCGCACAGCGCGGCCGCGCCGACCCCGCCGCCGCGGCGCTTCAGCTCCAGCGCCAGGTGCAGCACCACACGGGCGCCGGACATGCCGATCGGGTGGCCCAGGGCAATGGCGCCGCCGTTGACGTTCACCTTTTCCGGGGTCACGCCGAGGTCCTTCATTGACTGCACGGCCACCGCGGCGAAGGCCTCGTTGATCTCGATGAGGTCCAGGTCGGAGACCTCCAGGCCGTCCTTCTTCAGGGCGTGCAGGATCGCGTTCGACGGCTGCGACTGCAGGGAGTTGTCCGGACCGGCCACGTTTCCGTGGGCGCCGATCTCGGCGATCCACTCCAGGCCCAGCTCCTCGGCCTTGGCCTTGCTCATCACGACCACGGCGGCGGCGCCGTCGCTGATCTGCGAGGAGGTGCCGGCGGTGATGGTGCCGTCCTTCGCGAAGGCGGGACGCAGCTTGCCGAGGGACTCCACCGTGGTCTCGGGGCGGATGCCCTCGTCCTGCGAGAAGACGACCGGGTCGCCCTTGCGCTGCGGGATCTCGACCGGGGTGATCTCGGCCTCGAAGACGCCGTTCTTCTGCGCGGCCGCGGCCCGCTGGTGCGAGGCGGCGGCGATCTCGTCCTGCGCGGCGCGCTCGATGCCGAGGCGGGTGTTGTGCTTCTCGGTGGACTCGCCCATCGCGATGTTCTCGAAGGCGTCGGTGAGGCCGTCGTAGGCCATCGCGTCGAGCATCTCGATGGCGCCGTACTTGAAGCCCTCGCGGGACTTCGGCAGCAGGTGCGGGGCGTTGGTCATCGACTCCTGGCCGCCCGCGACCACGATGTCGAACTCACCGGCACGGATCAGCTGGTCGGCCAGAGCGATCGCGTCCAGGCCCGAGAGGCACACCTTGTTGATGGTGAGCGCCGGCACGTTCATGGGGATTCCGCCCTTGACGGCGGCCTGGCGGGCGGGGATCTGGCCCGCACCGGCCTGAAGCACCTGCCCCATGATCACGTACTGGACCTGGTCGCCGGAGATCCCGGCCCGTTCCAGCGCGGACTTGATGGCGAAGCCGCCGAGGTCGGCGCCCGAGAAGGACTTCAGCGATCCGAGCAGACGCCCCATGGGCGTGCGGGCCCCGGCGACGATCACTGACGTGGTGTTGTTCGTTCCGGACATGAGGCACAGCCCCTTGAGGATGAGGAGTGAACGAGGGTTTACATGAATGTACTGAGCGGTACCCGCGCCGTCACCGGGCTGTCGGTGTGATCGCTGGCACGTTGCGTGACCACCCTGTTCGGCGGTGCACTGGTCTCATGCTGACAAGAATCGACCACATCGGGATCGCCTGCTTCGACCTGGACAAGACCGTCGAGTTCTACCGTGCCACGTACGGCTTCGAGGTGTTCCACTCCGAGGTCAACGAGGAGCAGGGCGTGCGCGAGGCCATGCTCAAGATCAACGAGACCTCCGACGGCGGCGCCTCCTACCTCCAGCTCCTGGAGCCCACCCGCGAGGACTCCGCGGTGGGCAAGTGGCTGGCGAAGAACGGCGAGGGCGTCCACCACATCGCCTTCGGCACCGAGGACGTCCAGGGCGACTCGGAGGCCATCCGCGGCAAGGGCGTCCGCGTCCTCTACGACCAGCCCCGCACCGGCTCCATGGGCTCCTCGATCACCTTCCTCCACCCCAAGGACTGCCACGGCGTCCTCACCGAGCTGGTCACCTCCAACCCCGACCACTGATGTCCCGTATCCCCGGCCGGTAGAGTGGCCATGGCTCGGCCGGGGTTCGGTGCGGAGACGGGGTCGGGGCCTGTGAGCTCTGCCCCGGTATCTGACACCATTCCCCCGGGGGCGTCGTTCAGCGGGCGAGCGATGCTCATTTGGGAGTGAGCTTGCGACCAGGGGACGGATGGGACCGCGCTGTGCGGGGCTACGAAAGCCAGGAGAGCCATCAGGCCGAGGCCGACCATCTCTCGCGCTTCGAGGCCGAGATGGAGCGGCTGAAGAAGGAGCGCGGGAAGGCCGTCCAGCACGCTGAGGACCTGGGGTACCAGGTCGAGGTGCTGCGCGCCAAGCTCCACGAGGTACGCCGAGCTCTGGCGTCCCGCCCCGCCTACGACGGCGCGGACATGGGCTACCAGGCCGAGCAGCTGCTCCGCAATGCCCAGATCCAGGCCGACCAGATGCGCTCCGACGCCGAGCGCGAGCTGCGCGACGCCCGGGCGCAGACCCAGCGCATCCTGCAGGAGCACGCCGAGCACCAGGCGCGCCTCCAGGCCGAACTGCACGCCGAGGCCGTCAACCGCCGCCAGCGCCTGGACCAGGAGCTCAACGAGCGCCGCCAGACCGTCGAGGCCCACGTCAACGAGAACGTGGCCTGGGCCGAACAGCTCCGCGCCCGTACGGAGTCCCAGGCGCGCCGGCTCATGGAGGAGTCCCGCGCCGAGGCCGATCAGTCCCTGAACGCCGCCCGTGCCGAGGCCGCCCGCGTCGCCGAGGAGACCCGGCGCCGCATGGCGGCCGACGTGGAAGCCGCGCGCGCCGAGACCGAGGCCACGCTGCTGCGCGCCCGCAAGGAGGCCGAGCGGCTGTTGACCGCCGCCTCCTCGCAGGCCCAGGAGGCCACCGAGCACGCGGAGCGGCTGCGTTCCACCACCTCCGCCGAGGCCGAGCAGACCCGGCAGCAGACCATGGACCTCGGCCGGGCCGCCGAGACCCGCGCACAGGAGGCCGAGACCGCCCTGCGCGAGGCCCGCGCCGAGGCCGAGAAGCTCCTCGCCGAGGCGAAGGAGAGCGCGGCCCGCCAGCTGTCGTCGGCGGAGTCCGTCAACGAGCAGCGCACCCGCACCGCCAAGGAGCAGGTCGCCCGGCTGGTCGGCGAGGCCACCAAGGAGGCCGAGAGCCTCAAGGCGGAGGCCGAGCAGGCCCTGGCCGACGCCCGCGCGGAGGCCGAGCGGCTGCGCACCGATGCCGGTGAGAAGGCCCGTACGGCCGCCGCCGAGGACATGGCGGCGCAGCTGGCGAAGGCGGCCCGCACCGCCGAGGACGTACTGAACAAGGCCTCGGAGGACGCCCGGGCCACCACCCGTGCCGCGTCCGAGGAAGCCGAGCGGATCCGCCATGAGGCCGAGGCGGAGGCCGACCGGCTGCGCCTGCAGGCCGCGACCACGGCCGATGAGCTCAAGGGCGCCGCGAAGGACGACACCGAGGAGTACCGGGCCCGCACGGTCGAGCTCCAGGAGGAGGCCCGCCGGCTGCGCGGCGAGGCCGAGCAGCTGCGCGCGGAGGCCGTCGCCGAGGGCGAGCGGATCCGCGGCGAGGCCCGCCGCGAGGCGGTCCAGCAGATCGAGGAGGCGGCCCGGACCGCCGAGGAACTGCTCGGCAAGGCCAAGGCGGACGCGGACGAGCTGCGCGGCGGGGCGACCGCCGAGAGCGAGCGGGTCCGCGCCGAGGCCGTCGAGCGGGCCGGCACCCTGCGCAAGCAGGCCGAGGAGACCCTGGAGCGGACCCGCGCCGAGGCCGAGCGGCTGCGCGCCGAGGCCGAGGAGCAGGCCGAGGCCGTACGCGCCGAGGCGGACGCGGCGGCCATGGCCCGGCGCGAGGAGACCGAGCAGGCGCTGAGCGCGAAGCGGGCGGAGGCCGACGAGGAACTCGTACGGCTGCACACGGACGCCGAGAGCCGGCTGACCACGGCCGAGCAGACGCTGCGCGACGCCCGGGCGGCGGCGGAGAACATCCGCCGGGAGACCAGTGAGGAGAACGACCGGCTGCGCGCCGAGTCGGCGGAGCGGATCCGCACCCTCCAGACGCAGTCCGAGGCCGAAGCCGACCAGCTGCGCACCGACGCCGCGGACGACGCCGGCCGGGTGCGCGCCGAGGCCGAGCAGGTGGCCGTACGGCTGCGCGGCGAGGCCGAGGCCGAGGCCGAGCGGGTGCGCACCGAGGCGCAGGAGACCGCGGACCGGCTGCGCGCCGAGGCGAAGGCCGCCGCGGAGCGGGTCGCCGAGGAGGCCGCGGAGGCCCTGGCCGCCGCCCAGGAGGAGGCTGCCCGGCGCCGCCGGGAGTCCGAGGAGACCCTGGCGTCGGCGCGTACGGACGCGGAGCAGGAGCGGGCGCAGGCCCGCGAGCAGAGCGAGGAGCTGCTGGCCGCGGCCCGCCGCCGCTCGGAGGAGGCGCAGGCCGAGGCTGCCCGCCTGACCGAGGAGGCCGAGCGGCGCGCGTCGGAGCTGGTGTCGGCGGCCGAGGCCACCGCCCAGCAGGTACGGGACGCCGTGGCGGGTCTGCACGAGCAGGCCGAGGAGGAGGTCGCCGGACTGCGCAGCGCCGCCGAGCACGCGGCGGAGCGTACGAAGACGGAGGCCGAGGAAGAGGCCGGGCGGGTGCGCGGCGACGCGTACGCGGAGCGGGAGCGGGCCACCGAGGACGCCAACCGGATCCGCAGCGAGGCCCGTACCGAGACGGACGCGGCGAAGGAGCTGGCCGCGCGCACGGTCGGCGACGCGATCGCCGAGGCGGAGCAGCTGCGCAGCGACACCGCCGAGTACGCGCAGCGGGTGCGGACGGAGGCCACGGACGCGCTGGCCTCGTCCGAGCGGGACGCGACGCGCACCCGGGCCGATGCCCGCGACGACGCGAACCGGATCCGCGGCGAGGCGGCGGAGTCCCTGGAGGCCGCGCGCACCGAGGGCGGCCGGATCGTGGCCGAGGCCACGGCCGAGGCCGAGCGGCTCACCGCCGAGGCAGGCGCGGAGGCGGAGCGGCTCACCGAGGCGACCCGCGCCGCGAACGAGGCCACCGTCGGCGAGGCCGCGGCGGAGGCCGAGCGGCTCACCCGCGAGGCGGCCGAGGCCGCCGAGGCGACCCGCGCCGAGGCGGCGCAGACCCTGGACGAGGCCCGCGAGGAGGCCAACAAGCGCCGCAGCGAGGCCGCCGAGCAGGTCGACCGGCTCATCACCGAGGCCACCGCCGAGGCGGAGCGGCTCACCGCGGAGACCCGCGCCGCCAACGAGGCGACGGTCGGCGAGGCCGCGGCGGAGGCAGCGCGGCTGCTCGCCGAGAGCGAGCGGCTCGCCGCCGAGGCCACCGCGAAGGCGGAACGGCTCACGGCCCAGGCCGCCGAGACGCTGGTCTCGGCCGAGCGGGACGCGACCCGCGTCCTGGTCGACGCCCGTACCGAGGGCGACCGGCTGGTCGAGGAGACCCGCACGGCCAACGAGGCCACGGTCGGCGAGGCCGCGGCGGAGGCCGAGCGGCTGCGCACGGAGGCCGGGCAGGTACTGGAGGACGCCCGGGCGGAGGGCGGCCGGATCATCGGCGAGGCCACCGCGGAGGCGGAGCGCGTCACGGTCGCGGCGAACGAGACCCTGGAGAGCGCGGAGCAGGAGTCCACGAGGACGCTGGACGAGGCCCGCGAGGAGGCCAACAAGCGCCGCAGCGAGGCCGCCGAGCAGGTCGACCGGCTCATCACCGAGGCCGCCGCCGAGGCGGACCGGCTCACCGCGGAGACCCGCAAGGCCAACGAGCGCACGGTCGGCGAGGCCGCGAACGAGGCCGAGCGGCTGCGCGCGGAGGCCTCGGAGGCGCTGTCCTCCGCGCAGGAGCACGCCACCCGCACCCGGTCGGAGGCCGAGCGGGTCAAGGCGGAGGCGGCGACCGAGGCGGAGCGCATCCGCGGCGAGGCGCGTACGGAGTCCGAGCGGCTGCTGGACGAGGCCCGCGAGGAGGCCAACAAGCGCCGCAGCGAGGCCGCCGAGCAGGTCGACCGGCTCATCACCGAGGCCTCGGCGGAAGCCGACAAGCTCACCGCCGACGCGGCGAAGCAGGCTCTGGCCGCCACTACGGGCGCCGAGGAGCAGGCCGACGCGATGGTCGACGCGGCCCGCAAGGAGGCGGCGCGGATCACCTCCGAGGCGACCGTCGAGGGCAACTCCGTGGTGGAGAAGGCCCGTACGGACGCGGACGAGCTGCTGGTCGGCGCGCGCACGGACGCCTCGGCCATAAGGGAGCGGGCGGAGGAGCTGCGCGGCCGCGTCGAGGCGGAGGTCGAGGAGCTGCACGAGCGGGCCCGCCGTGAGTCGGCCGAGCAGATGAAGTCGGCTGGCGAGCGCGTGGACAAGCTGGTGCGCGCGGCGACCGAGCAGAGCGTCGAGGCCGAGGCGAAGGCCAAGGCGCTGGTGTCGGACGCGAGCAGCGAGGCGAGCAAGGTCCGCATCGCCGCGGTGCGCAAGGCCGAGGCGCTGCTCAAGGAGGCCGAGCAGAAGAAGGCGGAGCTGACCCGGGAGGCCGAGAACGCCCTCGCGGAGGCGAAGTCGGAGGCCGAGCGGCTCGTCGAGGAGGGCCGCCGCGAGCTGGAGGTCCTGGTGCGCAGGCGGCAGGACATTCAGGGGGAGATCTCCCGTGTCCAGGACGTTCTTGAGGCGTTGGAATCATTCGAGGCGCCTTCGGGCGGTGCGAAGCCGGCGGTCGGTGGTCAGGGTGCGGGGGGCACGAAGGCCGGAGTGACGGCGGGTTCCACTCGTTCGGGTGGGAAGTCGTCGGAGGGCTAGTCCACGCTCAGGGAAGTGTGCTCCTGATGGAGGTTCAGGCGAACGAGTGACAAGCATTCTGTCGCCTTGCCACTCAAAAGGGGTGTCATTGTCCAGATCAATCGCGGATTGACTCGAAGACACGCCGCCCTGGCGCCTAGGATTCCCCTAACACCTCACGTAGCACCTCATCGGTCTCATTCGACAGGAACCCCATGAGCGACCCTTCCTCCCCCTTCGGCTTCGAGCTCGTGCGGCGCGGTTACGACCGCGGTCAGGTGGACGACCGCATTACCAAGCTGGTCTCCGACCGCGACAGCGCCCTTGGACGTATCAACTCTCTGGAAAAGCGGATCGAGGAGCTGCACCTCGAGACGCAGAACGCCCAGGCCCAGGTGAACGACGCCGAGCCGTCGTACGCGGGTCTCGGCGCCCGGGTCGAGAAGATCCTGCGCCTGGCCGAGGAGGAGGCGAAGGACCTGCGCGAAGAGGCCCGTCGCGCGGCCGAGCAGCACCGCGAGCTCGCCGAGTCGGCCGCCCAGCAGGTCCGCAACGACGCCGAGTCGTTCGCCGCCGACCGCAAGACGAAGGCGGAGGACGAGGGCGTCCGCATCGTCGAGAAGGCCAAGGGTGACGCCTCCACCCTGCGCGCCGAGGCCCAGAAGGACGCGGCCTCCAAGCGCGAGGAGGCCGACGCCCTCTTCGAGGAGACCCGCGCCAAGGCCGCCCAGGCCGCCGCGGACTTCGAGACCAACCTGGCCAAGCGCCGCGAGCAGTCCGAGCGCGACCTGGCCTCGCGTCAGGCGAAGGCGGAGAAGCGTCTCGCCGAGATCGAGCACCGCGCCGAGCAGCTCCGTCTGGAGGCGGAGAAGCTCCGTACGGACGCGGAGCGCCGCGCCCGCCAGACGGTGGAGACCGCGCAGCGCCAGGCCGAGGACATCGTGGCCGACGCCAACGCCAAGGCGGACCGCATCCGCAGCGAGTCGGAGCGCGAGCTGGCGGCGCTCACCAACCGCCGCGACTCGATCAACGCGCAGCTGACCAACGTCCGCGAGATGCTGGCGACGCTGACCGGTGCGGCCGTCGCGGCGGCCACCCCGATCGTCGACGACGAGCCGGTCACCCGCGGCGTCCCGGCGCAGCAGAGCCGCTGACCTCGGCAAATCGGTTACCGGGCGGTACGGTTCGCCCGTTTCACGACCAAAGCAGGGCCGTGCGTCACCTTTCGGAGGTGGCGTACGGCCCTTCGGCGTTCTAGCGTTGGCCCATGATCGAGCTTGAGGGCCTTACCAAACGATTCGGCGCCAAGACCGCCGTGGACAACCTCAGCTTCCAGGTCAGACCGGGGGTGGTGACCGGCTTCCTCGGCCCCAACGGGGCGGGGAAGTCCACGACCATGCGCATGATGCTCGACCTCGACAACCCGACCAGCGGTACGGTCCGGATCGACGGGAAGCACTACCGGGACCTGCCGGAGCCGCTGAAGTACATCGGGGCGCTGCTCGACGCGAAAGCCATGAACGGCGGTCGCAGCGCCTACAACAACCTTCTCTGCCTCGCCCAGTCGAACCGGATCCCGAAGAGCCGGGTCGCCGAGGTGCTGGACCTGGTCGGTCTGACGGCCGTGGCGAAGAAGAAGTCGAAAGGATTTTCGCTGGGCATGGGCCAGCGCCTGGGTATCGCCTCCGCTCTGCTGGGCGACCCGGAAATCCTGATGTTCGACGAACCCGTCAATGGTCTGGACCCGGAGGGAATTCTCTGGATCCGAAATCTTATGAAGGGCCTCGCGTCGGAGGGGCGGACGATCTTCGTCTCCTCCCACCTGATGAGCGAAATGGCCCTGACGGCGGACCATTTGGTCGTCATCGGACAGGGAAAGCTGCTGGCTGACCTGTCGATGGCCGATTTCATCCAGCAGAACTCGCGCAGTTACGTACGGCTGCGCTCGCCCCAGCAGGAGCGGTTGAAGGACGTCCTGCACGAGGCGGGGATCAACGCCATCAGCGTCCCGGCCACCGGTGCGCTGGAGATCGACGGCGTGGAATCGGAGCGGCTCGGCGAGCTGGCCGCCCAGCACCAGATCGTGCTGCACGAACTCAGCCCGCAACGGGCTTCACTGGAGGAAGCGTTCATGCGCATGACGGCGGATTCCGTCGAGTACCACGCCCACGCGCCGGGCGCCCCGGGTACTCCCGCGCCCCCGGGCGTCACCAACCCGGCCCGGCCGGCCGACGTCCCCGCGTGGGGCGTCGGCTTCGAGGCGACGCGCAAGGGCGGCGAGTGACCGTGTCCTCCTTCTCCGCCGTTCTCCAGTCCGAGTGGACCAAGATCCGCACGGTCGCCTCCACCACCTGGTCCCTGATCTCCGCGCTGGTCGTCACCGTCGGGATCAGCGCCGCGCTGTGCGCGGTGATCAACAACTCCTTCGACGGCATGTCCCCACAGGAGCAGGTCACCTTCGACCCGACCCTGGCCAGCTTCGCCGGAATGACCCTCGGCCAGCTCGCCATGATCGTCTTCGGTGTCCTGGTCGTCGGCACCGAGTACAGCTCGGGCATGATCCGCACCTCGCTGGCCGCCGTGCCCCGGCGTGCGGAGTTCCTGCTCGGCAAGCTCGTCGTGGCCACCGGGCTGGCGCTCGTGGTGGGCCTGGTCACCAGCTTCCTGTCGTTCTTCCTCGGGCAGGCGATCCTGGGCGACCGCAGCATCGGCATCGACGAGCCGAACGTCCTGCGCGCGGTGATCGGCGCCGGCCTCTACATGGCGATGATCGCCCTGTTCTCCATGGGCGTGGCCACGATCCTGCGCAGCTCGATCCTCTCGCTCGGCATCCTGATGCCGTTCTTCTTCCTCGTCTCGAACATCCTCGGGGCGGTCGAAGCGACGCGGAAGGTCGCGCAGTACTTCCCGGACCAGGCCGGCGGCAAGATCATGCAGGTCGTCCCGGGTGCGATGGGCAGCGACCCGACGCCCTACAGCGCCTGGGGCGGCTTCGGGATCATGGTCCTGTGGACGCTGGCCGCCGTACTCGGGGGCTACCTCGTCCTCAGGAAGAGGGACGCGTGAGCGTCGTACCCGTCTGAAGTACTACGGGTGATCCCCGGGTCGGCTTCAGGGTCGGCTCGGGGATCGGCCGGAGACGGAACCACAGGAACCTCGATATCCTCTTAATCCTTACGCGGGCGAGAGTCGTCCCGGCCTGGTAAGGGGCAGCAAAGATGATCGAGGCAGTCGGCCTGACCAAGCGCTATGGCGCGAAGACCGCCGTCGACCAGTTGTCCTTCCAGGTCAAGCCGGGTCACGTCACCGGATTCCTGGGGCCCAACGGCTCCGGGAAGTCCACCACCATGCGCATGATCCTCGGCCTGGACCGGCCCTCGGCGGGCCATGTCACGATCAACGGCTTCCCCTTCCGGGAGCTGCCGAACGCCCAGCGGCACGTCGGGGCCCTGATCGACGCCAAGGCCGTGCACGGCGGCCGCCGGGCCCGCACGCACCTGCTGTCCATCGCCCAGCTCTCCGGAATACCCGAGAAGCGGGTGGACGAGGTGCTGGCCGTGGTCGGCCTGCAGGACGTCACCCGCATGCGTACGAAGGGCTTCTCGCTCGGCATGGGCCAGCGGCTCGGCATCGCCACCGCCCTCCTCGGCGATCCCCAGGTGCTGCTGTTCGACGAGCCGGTCAACGGCCTCGACCCCGAGGGCATCCTCTGGGTGCGCAACCTCATGAAGCGGCTCGCCGCCGAGGGCCGCACCGTCTTCGTCTCCTCGCACCTGATGAGCGAGATGGCGCTGACCGCCGACCACCTGATCGTGATCGGCCGGGGCAGGCTGCTGGCCGACATGGACACCCAGGAATTCATCACGCACAACTCGGCCGGATTCGCTCGGGTTCGCGCGGCCGACACTGATCCCGATGGCCGGGACACGCTGGGTGCGGCCCTGCGCGGGGCGGGCGGCCGGGTCCTCCAGGAGCCCGATGGTGCACTGCGCGTGACCGGGCTGGAGCTGCCGCGGATCTCCGACCTCGCGCACGGGGCGGGCGTCCGGCTGTGGGAGCTGTCGCCGCACCGGGCCTCGCTGGAGGAGGCGTACATGCGCATGACGCAGTCCTCCGTCGAGTACACCTCCACCGACGACCCCCGCAACGAGCTGTGGGAGCCGGAGCCGCTGAGCGTCCCGGCGTGGGAGGAGGAGCTCGCCGCCCCCGAGGTCCCGCGGGCCGGGTTCTTCGCGCCGCCTCCGCCCGGAGCGGGCGGGCAGCCCTTCCTGATGCCGAGCGACCCCGCCGAGCTCGCCGGAGCCGCCAAGAACGACCCCGAGGACGCACGATGACCGCGCCGGCCACCTACAGCTCGCCGCTGCCGAACCCGCGGCCGCACCTGGGGCACGCCCTGGCCTCGGAGTGGACCAAGATGGTCTCGGTCCGCTCCACCCTGTTCACGCTCGGGGCGCTCGTGCTGACCGTCGTCGGCATCGGCACGCTCTTCGTCGCGCAGACCGTGGACGAGGACTACGCGACCATCTCCTTCACCACTCCGGCCCTCTTCGGCCTGCTGGTCGGGCAGCTCGCGGTGGTGGTCCTCGGCGCGCTGACGATCACCTCGGAGCACGCCACCGGCCTCGCCCGGACCACCTTTACCGCGGCCCCCGACCGGTACCGGGTGCTCACCGCGAAGTACCTCATCTTCGCCGTCACGGCCTTCGTCACGACCGCCGGCTCCGTCTTCGTGGTCGGCATCGCAGCGGCGCTCGTCCACAGCGGCTCCGACGCCGGACCGCACGCGGCGGACGAGTGGCTCGGCGCGCTGGCGGGCTGCTTCTACGTGACCCTGCTGGGCGTCCTCGCACTGGCCGTCGGCGCGCTGGTGCGGCACTCGGCCGGGGCGATCGCCGTCATGCTGGGCGTGGTGATGCTGCCGCCGGTGGTCGGGGCGATGCTCACCGTCTGGGAGGCCGTCCAGCCCCTGGGACAAACGATCCTGCGGCACAACGCGCCGGTGGCGCTGATGCAGCTGTTCGGCTTGCCGGCCGGCAGCGACATGGGCACGCCGCCGACCGACTTCTCCCACCTGGCTCTCATCCTGCTGATCGCGGGCGCCGCGGTGGCCGCCTCCTACGTGGTGGTCGGCCGCCGGGACGTCTGAGCCGCCTTGGCCTTGGCCTAGTACCTGGGCGCGTTGCGGGACCGCTGCACCTTCGAGGTGCGGCGGTCCTTCGCGTTCCAGCAGGCCTTGTGCCAGTGGCGCCGGTCGTCCACGCCGCCGTACTCCGGCCAGGCCACCAGGTGCGGGGTGCCGGAGGGGATCTCCTGGTCGCAGCCGGGGCAGCGGTAGCGCTTGCCCGCCGCGTTGGCGCCCGCGACGTGCCGGACCTTCCACTCCTCGCCCTGGTATTCCTCGGTCCGCTCCAGCCCGTAGCGGTCGAGGCCGGTGCTGGGGCGTTCGTCCGGAGTCTCGCCGCCCCTGGGGCGGTTGTGGCGCGGTGACACGTATACCTCACGTATGGGCGGACGGCAGTGACTTTCTCCCAGACTACGCGCAGCGAGCCCGGGTACCCGCAGGGTGGTCGTGGACGGGTGGGCTCCGCTCGGGGAATGGCCCGACAATCCCAATAACTTTCCTGTCAGCCCGTGCCTTTGGCACGTGTCAGACGTTGTTGCCATTGGAAGAACCGGTCCGCCTGGGGGAGGCCGCGTCAGCCGCGAGGAGGCTAAAGGCGATGCGCGTAGGAGCGTTTGTACTGGCTGCCCAGTTCCCGGGTCAGGGACAGGGCGAGGCACTGCACCGGGCGGTGCGGACCGCCGAGGTGGCCGAGGAGGCGGGGCTCGACGCCGTCTGGCTCGCCGAGCACCACTTCGTCCCGTACGGGGTCTGCCCGTCGGCCGTGACCCTGGCGGCCCTGCTGCTGGGCCGGACCCGGCGGTTGCGGGTGGGCACGGCGGTGAGCGTGCTGCCGAGCGCGCATCCGGTGGCCCTCGGCGAGCAGGCGGCCCTGCTGCACCTCACCTCGGGCGGCCGGTTCACCCTGGGCGTGGGCCGGGGCGGACCGTGGGTGGACCTGGAGGTGTTCGGGGGCGGCCTGGACGCGTACGAGAACGGCTTCCCGGAGGCCCTGGACCTGCTGCGGCGCTGGCTGACCGAGCCCCGCGTGGCGGCCGCCGGCGAACGGCACCGGTTCCGCGAGGTGGCCGTCGTACCGCGACCCTCGGAAGCCCTGGACGGGGACGGGTCGGGCCCGGAGGTCATCGTGGCCTGCACCTCGCCGGCATCGGTCCGGCTCGCCGCGCAGCGCGGACTGCCGATGCTGCTCGGCATGCACTGCGGGGACGAGGACAAGGCGGAGATGGTGGCGCTGTGGCGCCGTACCGCCCTGGCGGCGGGCCGCTCCCGGGCCTCCGTGGCCGCCGCGGGCCACGTGTCGGCCGGGGTGTGCCAGCTGGCGGACACCACGGCCGATGCCCGCGAGACGCTGCTGAAGGCGATGCCGGGCTGGCTGAAGCAGGGGCTGGACGCGCACGTGACGGTGGACGGGCGGATCCGCTCGATGCGGGATCCGGTCGCGTACACGGAACTGCTGTGCGATCTGCACCCGGTGGGGACCCCGGCCCTGGCGGCGGACCGGCTGGCGGCCACGTCCGCCCGGACCGGCATCACGCGCTTCGCCCTCCTGACGGAGGGCTCCGGGGATCTCGCCGCGACGGAGGAGAACGTACGACGCCTCGGCGCCGAGGTCCTGCCCCGTCTCGGCTGAGATCCGCCGGAGGTGCTGGTGGTGCGGAAGAGCACGAACGGTACGAACGGGTACTAGTGGTACTGGCGGTACGAGCTAGCAGTCGCGCATTTCCGGCGACTGGTTGAGCAGCTGACCGCGGATCGAAGTGAACTTGGCCAGCCGGTCGTCCACCGAGGAATCAAGCGGGAACACCGCTACCCGGTGGCAGTTCTGGAATGCCAGGCGCACTCCGAAGTGCCGCTGCAGCGCACCTCGTATCGCGTCACTCGCGAGGGCACGCAACAGCTGCCCACGCGCCTGCTCGTCCGGCGGCGGCGTCTGGTTGTCGGCGAACTCTCCGCCGTCCACTTTCAGCTGGGCCACCAGCGAGCTGATCATCTCCCATGCGTAGGGCAGGGAGGTCCGGACGCAGTCGACGAAAGCGGCTTCGTCGACCTCGCCTCGCTCGGCCTGTTCGAGTAGGGCCGGTGAGACGTCGAGCGACATGGGTTCTCCTCTCGCGACCCCGGCGATTGGGTTGCCGGAGTCTTACGGGCAGGGAAGGAGGCCGCGACGCAGCGTGCACGCTCCGCAACCTCCCGCTCACCACGGTAGGCGCCCCATGGGTGACGCACCAGGAGAATGCGCATACAACGCGCCATCCGCGAAGGGGGCTTTCAGGGGCGAATCGCGTGGAGGCCTTCTCGTCGAGTAGCGTTGCCGACCATGCGTCTCGTCATTGCCCGCTGCTCCGTCGACTACGCGGGCCGGCTCACCGCCCATCTGCCCTCGGCACCCCGTCTGATCCTCGTGAAGGCTGACGGCAGTGTCTCGATCCACGCGGACGACCGGGCGTACAAACCGCTCAACTGGATGTCGCCGCCGTGCACCCTCAAGGAGGGGAGCGGTGACGAGGCCGGTGTCTGGACCGTCGTCAACAAGGCGGGCGAGAAGCTCATCATCACCATGGAGGAAGTCCTCCACGACTCCTCCCACGAGCTCGGCATCGACCCCGGCCTCATCAAGGACGGTGTGGAGGCCCACCTCCAGGAGCTCCTCGCGGACCGCATCGAAACCCTGGGCGAGGGCTACACCCTGATCCGGCGCGAGTACATGACGGCGATCGGCCCGGTGGACATCCTCTGCCGCGACTCCTCCGGCGCGACGGTGGCCGTGGAGATCAAGCGGCGCGGTGAGATCGACGGCGTCGAGCAGTTGACCCGTTACCTGGAGCTCCTGAACCGCGACCCGCACCTTGCCCCGGTGCGGGGTGTCTTCGCCGCGCAGGAGATCAAGCCGCAGGCGAAGGTCCTGGCGACCGACCGCGGCATGGACTGCGTGGTCCTGGACTACAACGCCCTGCGCGGCATCGAGGACGACAAGCTCCGCCTGTTCTGACGGGCCCGCGGCCGGTACGCCTCGATGGTCCGGGGCGCCGCCGCCCCGGACCCGGCCCTACGGGTTGGCGGGCGGCGGGACGGTCTCCGGCGGCGGGACCACGGGTGACTCGGTCGGACTCGGGGTGGTCGTCGACTGCGTGGGCGACGGCTCCGCGGACGTCTGCGACGGCGAGACCGAGGACGACGGCCGGGTCTTCGTCGGGGTCGGGGCCGGCTTCCGCGACGGGGTCTTGCCCGGAGTGGTCTGGGAGCCGGTCTCTGCGGGGGTCGAGGATTCCGTCGAGGGCGCGGTCACCGGCGGCTCCGCGACGGGCTCGGTCGTGCCGGGCGCCGTGGACGGAGCCGTGCTCGACGGGGTCGACGACACCGCGGGACCCTGGGCGGGCGGCGCGGTGTCCTCGGAGTTCATCGCCAGGCTCACCACGGTGCCCAGCGCCACCACCGTCAGCGCTCCTGCCGCGGCCAACAGCACCATGCGGCGCCGGCGGTGCTCCGTGACGGGCGCCGCGGCGGGCGCCGGAGCGGGGTCGGCGGACTTCGGGGTGAGCGGGAACGCGTCCTCGAACACGGCCGACAGCGTCGTGGGCGTCTCCGTACGCCGCAGCACCGGCACCACGGGAGTCACCCGCGTCACCGCCTCCGGCGAAACCGGCACGGGCAACGGCGCCGTCCCCGCACCCGCGGGGCCACCGGGCCCCTTCGCCCCGCCCGCGGCACCGGGCGCACCGGCCCCGCCGAACCCAACGCCACCGGCCGAAGCGGCCGCACCACCGGCCCCGCCGACACCAGCGCCACTGCCCAGCCCACTGACACCGGCACCAGCACCGGCACCGGCACGGCCACCCAGGTTGCCGGCACCTGCCGCACCAGCCCCGCCACCGGCACTGCCACCCGGACCGCCGGCACCATCCGCGGCACCCAGCCCGCCGGCACCTGCCGCGCCTGCCGCGCCGCCGAGGCCACCCGCACCCGGCCCGCGCAGCGCAACCGCACCACCAGGGCCCGCCTTACCGGCGAAGCCGGAACCGCCACCCGGACCGGCCGGTTCCGCCGCAGCCACGGGGCCACCGGAGCCGAGCGCCCCGGCCACACCGGCCGCACCCGCACCGGGCCCGCGCAGGGCAACCTCCCCACCGGCACCACCCGCGCCGGCAGCGGCCCCCCGCAGGGCAACCGCGCCACCGGAGCCAGGGGCACCCGTACCCGCCGGGAGCGCCGGGGGCTCCAGCCGCAGGGGCGGCGACGACGACGCCTCCGCCGCCTCGCGGTCGACGACCAGCGCCAGCGCCCGCCGCCCCGCCACGGTGCCCCGCTTGTCGGCCAGCGCGCCGCGCAGCCCGATGGAGGTCTCCAGTTCGGCCCGCGCCCGGTCCAGCCGCCCCTCGCACAGCGCGAGCACGCCGAGTTCGTGGTGGAAGTACGCCTGCTCGGCGACCTCTCCCGCCTTGCGCGCGGCCTCCGCGCCCGCGCGCAGCACCCGCTCCCACGCCTCCCAGTGCAGCGAGGCCGCGAACGCCGGGGCCGCCGTGCGCGCGAGCAGCACCGCCGCCACCACGTCCGCGCCGGCGAGTGCGGCGAGTACCGCCTCCGCCTCGACCGCGACCCGCTCCGGGGTCACCGATGCGTGCCCGGTCCACCAGGCGTAGTGCCGGGCGGCCGTACGGGCCTCCTCGGCGGCGGTGTCCCCGTACCCGACCTCCTCCAGCTGTCGCGCGACGCCCGCGGCGAGCCGGTAGCGGGCGCCGACCGGTGTCAGCAGCCCGCAGGCCAGCAGCTCCGCGACCGCCGAGTCCGCGTGGGTGTCCCCCACCAGCGCCGGCAGGTGCGTGTGGTGCGGCATCTCGCCGCCCAGCGCACACGCGATCCGCAGGGCCGCGCGCGCCGACTCGCTGACCCGCGAGGCCAGCAGCTCGGCCGGGGCCGCGCCCTCGGCCAGCGTGGGCAGGGGCACGTGCACGGCGTCGCGCGGGCGTTCCTCGAAGACGCCGGGTTCGTCCTCGTCCTCGTCCTCGTCGGTGTGGTTGAGCTCGTCCCGCTGCCGCAGCAGTGCCACAGCCTGTACGAAGCGCAGCGGCAGCCCCTCGGAGGCGAACCGCAGGTCGGTCGCCCAGGCGGTTTCCGGGTCGGTCAGCGGCCGTCCGAGGCCCGCCTCCAGGAGCGCCAGGCTGTCGGCCTTGTTGAGGCCGCCGAGGAACACCTCTTCCAGGTGCGAGTCCTCGGAGGGCGCCCGGGTGTCGGGCGTCGCGGCCAGCAGGTAGGCGCACTCGGGGGTGGCGCGCAGCAGCTCGTCGAGGGCGTTCCCGCCCATGTCCAGGTCGTCGAGGAGGACGATGGCGCCGATGTCCCGGACGCGGGCGAGGAGGGTGATCCTGTCGGGCCGCTCGCGCGGGGCGTCGTACACGGCCGCGTACAGAGCCTGGAGCAGTTCGCCGGGCTGCTGGTGTCCGTGGCCGGAGAGCCGTACGACGCCGTCGGGCGCGAGGGTCGCGCAGCGGGTGGCGACCGCGTCGAGCAGGGCGGTGCGGCCGGATCCGGCGGGTCCGGTCAGCCGTACGGAGCGGCCGCGGCCGAGCAGCCGGACGAGCCGCTCCTGCTCTTCCTCGCGCTCGAAGAGGGGCCGGACGGATATCGGCGGTCCGGGCAGTACGGGCGGACGAGCGGCGGCGTCCCGGGCGGCCCGGGCGGCCGCGTCGCGCTTGGCGGGGCGGCTCGTGTCGGTGCCGGGACGGGGCGGCTCGATCTCACTGCCGTCGACGGGGTTGACGGCGAGGGAGTACTCGCCGGCGATGAGGGTGACCAGCCGCGCGGCCGGCACGGCGGGCGAGGACGCCGGCGTCCGGGCGGACCGTCGGGACTCCCCGGAACGTTCCTCCGGATCGGTATGCCCCTGCGTAAGGTCCATGACCAAGTCCCCCGATCGCGCTGCGCGCTGTCGCCGTCGTTACCGCCCGGCCTTCGCACACGCCGCTCTCGCTACTGGTCCGGTTTCCGCCCGAACCCTAGACCGTGGCCGGTCGTGCGGGGAACCGCAGGGTGGCCATCACCACCGGACCGTTACTTTCCGCAGGAAGTGTGCAGGTCGCGGTGCGAGCGGCTACACCCTGGGGAGGGACTCCGCTTCCAGGCCGCCCTCGATCGCGAGGATCCGGTGCAGCCGGGTCGCCACCAGCAGCCGCTGCATCTGCGGCGGCACGCCGCGCAGGACGAGGCGCCTTCCGGTCCGGCCGGCCCGCCGGTGCGCACCCATGATCACGCCGAGTCCGGTGGCGTCCCACGAGTCCAGCCCGGTGAGGTCGAGCACGAGGTCGCCGTGCCCGTCGTCGAGGGCGGTGTGGAGGGCCGTTCGGGCGTCCGCCGCGCTGCGCACGTCGAGGCGGCCCCCGACAGCGAGTTCGGCGTGGTCGCCCCTGATGTGCATGTGTGCTCCTGGCAGTACCGCGTACGTGTGGTCCGACTGGTCCGTGGTCGGCAACTCTCACTGCAACTGACTGCCTCGCGGGCAGGGAAGTTGCCGACCGTGAGCGAACCGATACCTAATTCACTCCGTGGGGTGATGGGATTCGAACGATGGTGCTCGGCGACCGGGCCGAAGAAGCCCGGTCCGGTCGCCCGGTCCGGTCGCCCGGTCCTGCGGCTCAGTGCTTGTAGAAGCCCTGTCCGCTCTTGCGGCCGATGTCGCCGGCGTCCACCATCCGGCGCATCAGCTCCGGCGGCGCGAACTTCTCGTCCTGCGACTCGGTGTAGATGTTGCTGGTGGCGTGGAGCAGGATGTCGACGCCGGTGAGGTCGGCGGTGGCCAGCGGGCCCATCGCGTGGCCGAAGCCCAGCTTGCACGCGATGTCGATGTCCTCGGCGGAGGCCACGCCCGATTCGTAGAGCTTTGCGGCCTCGACGACGAGGGCGGAGATCAGACGGGTCGTCACGAAGCCGGCGACGTCGCGGTTGACGACGATGCAGGTCTTGCCGACGGACTCGGCGAACGCGCGGGTGGTGGCGAGGGTTTCGTCGCTCGTCTTGTAGCCGCGGACGAGCTCGCAGAGCTGCATCATCGGGACGGGCGAGAAGAAGTGCGCGCCGACGACCCGCTCCGGACGCTCCGTCACGGCCGCGATCTTGGTAATCGGGATGGCGGAGGTGTTGGAGGCGAGGATGGCGTCCTCGCGCACGATCTTGTCGAGGGCGCGGAAGATCTCGTGCTTGATCTCGATCTTCTCGAAGACGGCCTCGACGACGATGTCGACGTCGGCGACGGCGTCGAGGTCGGTGGTCGTCGTGATCCGCGCGAGGGCCGCCTCGGCGTCCTCTGCCGAGAGCTTGCCCTTGGAGACGAACTTGTCGTACGAGGCCTTGATACCGTCCGTGCCCCGGGTGAGCGCCGCGTCGGTGACGTCGCGCAGCACGACGTCCCAACCCGCCTGGGCGGAGACCTGAGCGATTCCGGAACCCATCAGCCCGGCACCGATGACGGCGAGCTTCCCAGCCACTGCACACCCCAAGTTCTTGATCGGACCCCGGCCTCGACAAGGCCCGGTCGTGTAGCCACTCCGGCGGAGACTAGCGCCCGGGCGGTGCGGAGTGACCGCGAAGTAACACGCGTCACGTCTCAAATGACGGACATCACACCGGTCCGGCCCAGCAGCCGTGCCCTGCCTCACAGTTCACTCGTCGTCGGCGTCCTCGAAGCGCGCCGCCACCGCCCGCAGCCGACCCAGCTCCCTCCGGGCCGCGGGCAGATGGCCCAGTTCGACGGCCATGGCGCCGCGGCCCGCGAGGTAGTGGGCATCGGCCCGGGCGGCCGCGTCCGCTTCCCGGTACTCGCAGATCTCCCGGTGCGCGTGGTGCAGCATCGAAAGGGTGAGGGCCGCCTCGGGGACGTCCCGCTCCCCCGGCCGGAGCTCGGTGCGCAGCAGGTCCTTCGCGTAGTCCCAGACCAGCGCGTCGAGCTCGGCGGCGCCCGGCTCGCCCGGGTGGTGGGGGTGACCGGCCCAGCAGTCGGCGTGGTCGCGCAGGTCCCGGATCCGGTCCCAGGCCTCGCCCACGTCCCCGGCGACCGCCGCCGCGCGTCCGGACTCGGCGCGCTCGGCCAGTGCGCGGCGGGTGTCCGGACTGTCCGGGTATCGCGTGGCGAGGAAACCCGCCAGGGCGTCGATCTGCCGGAGCGCCTCGGCCTGCCGCCAGATTCCGTACACGTCGGTCAATCCACCGCTCCCCTGCGCCCATGGCCCGCGGGCCCCCCGCGGCCCCGCCCGACCGTACGCCGGAAGGCCGCCGCCTCGCCCGGCATTTCCCCGGCGGCCCGCACTACCCTGGCCGCATGGTGAACCTGACGCGCATCTACACCCGTACTGGCGACAAGGGCACGACCGCCCTCGGCGACATGAGCCGCACGGCCAAGACCGACCTGCGGATCTCCGCGTACGCCGACGCCAACGAGGCCAACGCGGCCATCGGGACGGCGATCGCGCTCGGCGGTCTGTCGGCGGAGGTCGTGAAGGTCCTGGTCCGTGTGCAGAACGACCTGTTCGACGTCGGCGCGGACCTGTGCACCCCGGTGGTCGAGAACCCGGAGTACCCGCCGCTGCGCGTGGAGCAGTTCTACGTCGACAAGCTGGAGGCGGACTGCGACCACTTCCTGGAGCAGGTCGAGAAGCTGCGCAGCTTCATCCTCCCCGGCGGCACCCCCGGCGCGGCCCTGCTGCACCAGGCCTGCACGGTGGTCCGGCGGGCGGAGCGGTCCACCTGGGCGGCGCTGGAGGTGCACGGCGAGGTGATGAACCCGCTGACCGCCACCTACCTGAACCGCCTCTCCGACCTGCTGTTCATCCTGGCCCGGGTCGCCAACAAGGAGGTCGGCGACGTGCTGTGGGTACCGGGCGGCGAGCGGTAGCCTCCGGGGGCGCGCGGACGTCCGCGCGCCTGCGCTCGTCCCGGGGGACTCCATGCACAACCGCCGCACCACCACCGCGATCCTGACCGTCGGCATGCTCTGCGCCGCCCTGGCCGGCTGCAGCGGATCCGACGGCGAGGTCACGTACTCGGCGCCGCCGGCCGACCCGCTGCCCCTCGGCGTGACGTGGGAGTGGACCGGCACCCTGGCCGACGGCGCGAAGGCCACCGGTACGACCACGGTGCTGTCCTACGAGCAGCACGAGCCGGCCGGCGCGGCATCCGCGAACGCCAGGTACGACCAGGTGAACGTGCAGGTCTGCAGCGAATCCGGCGCTCCCGTACCCGTCGACCGGCAGTTCTTCGGGCTCCGCAGGCAGGAGGGCGACGTGGACGGCAAGAGCCTGCCCGCCGTCGACCCCGGTACGGCCTACGCCCCCGAGAGCGTCACCCTCAAGCCCGGCGAGTGCGCGCAGGGCACCATCGAGTTCCCCGGCGCCGCCGGGAGCCGCCCCCTCGCGGCCGTGTGGCGCCCGACCGGCGCCGCCGAGGCCGCCAGCTGGGCCATCCCGCGCTAGACGGCCTAGACCTCGGCGCCCGCGGGGGCCTTCTTCTGCCAGATCGTGTACGTGGCGGCGATCAGGGCGTGGATGCCGACCGCCCGCAGGGCGCCGAGCTGCCACGCCTTCAGCGAGCTGACGTCGCCCGCTTCGCCCACGTACCAGATGGCGGCCTGGAGCAGGCCGAGCGCGACGGCCGCGCCCACGACGGTACGGATCCACAGCTTCCACTCGTGGACGGCGCGGGCCGTCCCGTACCCGGCGCCGGGCGGCTTCGGTCCCCCGGCCAGCCGGTACGCGGCGTGGCCGTCGAGCCACTTCACCGTGTAGTGGCCGTAGGCGACGGTGTAGCCGATGTACAGCGCGGCGAGACCGTGCTTCCAGTCCGGCTCGGCGCCGTTCTTCAGGTCCAGCGTGGTCACCACCAGCAGGACCAGTTCCAGCAGCGGCTCGCACAGCAGGACCGCCGCGCCCAGCCGGGGCATCTTCGCGAGGTAGCGCAGGGCCAGGCCGACGGCCAGCAGGACCCAGAAGCCGACCTCGCAGGCGATGATCAGCGTGACGATCACGGGACTCTCCGTTCCGCTCGGGGGTGCGACGTTGCGACGTACTCCCAGACTCCCGTCCCGCCGGGCCCGATTCGTCGTCGCCATTGACGACGTGCGACTGCATCCTTCGATGTACCGGAAACTCGCCCTCTCCGCCGAGGTCGGCGCCCCGCACACCCTGTTGGATGGGACCGTGACCACGAAGAACCTGCGCCCGCACCGCCACGACGTCCTCCTCGCCGTGGCGGGCCTCCTCGTGGGCCTGTTGATGTGGTCGCTGGGCGTCTACAGCAGCGGCAACCGGCACCTGCTGCCCGCCTGGGCCGCCCTGGTCCCCCTCGTGGTGCTCGCCGCGATGGAACTGCTGCGCCGGTCCAGGCCCTCGACGGCCCTGATCGTCGGCACCCTCGGAGTGATCGCCAACGAGTTCACGGTCGGCAGCCTCATCACCATCCTGATCTTCACCGACCTGATGTACGCCGCCGTCGTCTACGGGACGCCCGCCGCGGCCCGGCGGCTCCCGGTCAGCACCGGCTTGATCACCGTGGGCGTCACCATCGGCTTCCTGGCCTGGCTGCGCACCCCCGAAGCCCTGCTGATCGGCGTGGTCACCGGCCTCGTCAGCTTCGGCCCGGCCCTCACCGGCGCCACCCTGCGCAATCACCGCGAGGCCGCCGTGGCCGCCCGGCTGCGCGCCGAGCAGACCGCGCTGCTGGCCGAGATGGACCGCAGCCAGGCCGTGACCGCCGAGCGGGCCCGAATGGCCCGGGAGCTGCACGACATGGTCGCGAACCACCTCTCCGCCATCGCGATCCACTCCACCGCCGCACTGTCCATCGACACGGCCGAAACCAGCCGGGACGCGCTCGGGGTGATCCGGGAGAACAGCGTGCAGGGGCTGGCCGAAATGCGCCGGCTGATCGGGCTGCTGCGCGACGCGGGGGCGGAGCAGGAGGCGTCGGCCGTGCCCTCGCTGGACGGGCTGGCGGCCCTGCTCGGCCAGGCCCGGACGAACGGGTCGGCCAGCGGGCTGGCCTTCGTACTCGCGGACGATCGGCCCCCCGGCCCGCCCCTGCCGGCCCCGGTGGAGCTGGCGGCGTACAGGATCGTCCAGGAATCGCTGACCAATGCACTCAAGCACGCCTGCCCGGGCACGGTCACGGTCCGCGTGGCGCGCACCGAGGCGGGGCTGACCGTGGCCGTGGACTCCCCGTACGGGGACCGGCCCGGCCCCCGCGCCCCCGGCTCCGGGGCCGGGCTGGTCGGCATGGGGGAGCGGGCGGAGCTGCTGGGCGGGGAGTTCACGGCCGGCCGGAGCGGCGCGGTGTGGCGGGTACGGGCGACACTGCCCGCGGAGGTCGAGGCGATGGAGGCATGACCGTGACGGGAACCATCCGGGTGGTGGTGGCGGAGGACCAGAGCGCGGTACGGGCCGGGCTGGTGCTCATCCTGCGCAGCGCGGGCGACATCGAGGTGGTGGGCGAGGCCGCCGACGGGGAGGAGGCGGTGCGCCTGGCCAGGGAGCTGCGGCCGGATCTCGTCCTCATGGACGTGCAGATGCCGAGGCTCGACGGGGTGTCCGCGACCCGGCGGGTGGTCGCCGAGGGCCTGGCGGACGTACTGGTGCTGACCACCTTCGACCTCGACGAGTACGTGTTCGGGGCGCTGCGGGCGGGGGCCTCGGGCTTCCTGCTGAAGGACGCGGAGGCGGCGGAGCTGATCGCCGCGGTACGGACGGTGGCGCGCGGGGAGGGCCTGATCGCACCGGCGGTGACGCGGCGGCTGATCGCGGAGTTCGCGGCACCGGCGCCCCCCGCCAGGCCCGCCGCCCCGCCGGCCCTGGAGACGCTGACCCGGCGCGAGCGCGAGGTGCTGTCCTGCCTGGGCGAGGGACTGTCGAACGCGGAGATCGCCGTACGGCTGGACATGGCGGAGGCGACGGCGAAGACGCACGTCAGTCGCCTGCTGGGCAAGCTGGAGCTCCGCAGCCGCGTCCAAGCAGCCGTACTGGCCCAGGAATTGGGGATCTAGTACCGCTCCAGGGACACCGGTCTGGACCTCTTGACGCTTGGTCCAGACCTTTCTACGCTCACCGCAACACTGTGGTGAGCGTGCCATGACAAAGCGTGCTCACGGGCGGCGCAGGTCCCACCCCCATGTCGACGTCGACCCCACGACGGAGACGGACCTACGGAGGAACACCCTTGAGCACAGCACCCCCACCCCGCACCAGGCGCACCCGGTTCTTCACCAGAGTCGCGGCCGTCATCGCCGCCATCGCCGTGCCCGTCTCCGGGCTCGTCGCCCTCGCCGGCCCGGCCCAGGCGGCCACCTCCGTCACCGCGACGTACACCAAGGTCTCCGACTGGGGCACCGGCTTCGAGGGCAAGTGGACGGTGAAGAACACCGGCACCACGACCATCACCTCGTGGACCGTCGAGTGGGACTTCCCCGCCGGCACCGCGGTCACCTCCGCCTGGGACGGCACCGTCACCAACTCCGGCACCCACTGGACCGGGAAGAACGTCGGCTGGAACGGCACCCTCTCCCCCGGCGCCACGGCCAGCTTCGGCTTCAACGGCACCGGCAGCGGCGCCCCCAGCGGCTGCAAGATCAACGGTGGCTCCTGCGACGGCACCACCCAGCCCGGCGACACTCCCCCCACGGCGCCGGGCACCCCCACCGCGAGCGGCGTCACCGAGACCTCGCTGACCCTGAGCTGGGGCGCGGCCACCGATGACAAGGGCATCAAGAACTACGACGTCTACCGCGGCGGCACCAAGATCGCCACGGTCACCGGCACCAGCTACACGAACACCGGCCTGACCAAGGCCACCACCTACAGCTACACCGTCACCGCCCGCGACACCATCGACCAGACCGGCCCCTCCTCCGGCAGCGTCTCGGTCACCACCACGGGCGGCACCACCGAGCCCCCGCCCGGCGGCCCGGTCAAGCTCGGCTACTTCACCGAGTGGGGCGTCTACGGCCGCAACTACCACGTGAAGAACCTGGTGACCTCCGGCTCCGCCGCCAAGATCACCCACATCAACTACGCCTTCGGCAACGTCCAGAACGGCCAGTGCACCATCGGTGACTCCTACGCCGACTACGACAAGGCCTACACCGCCGACCAGAGCGTCGACGGCGTCGCCGACACCTGGGACCAGCCGCTGCGCGGCAACTTCAACCAGCTGCGCAAGCTGAAGAAGCAGTACCCGAACATCAAGGTCCTGTGGTCCTTCGGCGGCTGGACCTGGTCCGGCGGCTTCGGCCAGGCCGCCGCCAACCCGACCGCCTTCGCGAACTCCTGCTACAACCTGGTCGAGGACCCGCGCTGGGCCGACGTCTTCGACGGCATCGACCTCGACTGGGAGTACCCGAACGCCTGCGGCCTGTCCTGTGACACCTCGGGCGCGGCCGCCTTCAAGAACATGATGCAGGCCATGCGCGCCAAGTTCGGCGCGAGCAACCTGGTCACCGCCGCCATCTCCGCCGACGGCTCCAACGGCGGCAAGCTCGACGCGGCCGACTACGCGGGCGCCGCCCAGTACGTCGACTTCTACAACGTGATGACGTACGACTTCTTCGGCGCGTGGGCGGCGCAGGGACCGACGGCCCCGCACTCCCCGCTCACCTCCTACAGCGGCATCCCGCAGCAGGGCTTCAACTCCGAGGCCGCCATCACCAAGCTCAAGGGCAAGGGCATCGCCGGCTCCAAGCTCAACCTCGGCATCGGCTTCTACGGCCGCGGCTGGACCGGCGTCACCCAGGCCGCACCGGGCGGCACCGCCACCGGACCGGCCGCGGGCACCTACGAGCAGGGCATCGAGGACTACAAGGTGCTCAAGAGCAGCTGCCCGGCCACCGGCACCATCGCCGGCACGGCCTACGCCAAGTGCGGCAGCAACTGGTGGAGCTACGACACCCCCGCCACCATCGCCGGGAAGATGACCTGGGCCAAGCAGCAGGGCCTCAAGGGAGCCTTCTTCTGGGAGTTCAGCGGCGACACCACGAACGGTGAGCTCGCGAACGCGATCCACAGCGGTCTCCAGTAGAGCGCCCGCGCCGGTAAAAGGCGGAAGCCGGGAAGACGGGTCCGCCCCCGTCCTCCCGGCTTCTTCACTTCCTGTACGCGCTACGCGACGTTGACCTCCCCCAGACTTCGTCCGGGGGACCCCCAGTCAACGGGCAAGGAACTTACGCAACATTTACCCGTTGCCCGGGCGGTGCGGCCTCCAGCCACGCCAGGAACCCGGTCAGCGCGTCCTCGCTCATCGCCAGCTCCAGGCGGGTCCCCTGGTGGAGACAGCCGAGCACGACGGCGTCGGACAGCAGGGCGAGCTCTTCCTCACCCTCGGGCGCGCGGCGGGCGATCACCTCGATCGAAGCGCGCTCCAGCACGCGGCGCGGGCGGTGCGAGTAGCTGAACACCCGGAACCACTCGATGCGGTCGCCGCCGTAGCGCGCGACCCCGTACACCCAGCCCTTGCCGGAGATGTCGGGCTCCTCGGCCACACCCCAGCGCAGGGAGCAGTCGAAGGTACCGCCGGAGCGCTGGATCAGCCGTCGGCGCAGCCCGAAGACAAACAGCCCGATCACCACCAGGGCTACGACCAGGCCGCTCACAAGCAGAGCGAGGAGCATCTTCACCGACCTCCTCGCTCATCGAATACAGACGAAAAACAGACCTGCATCGCCTCAGCCGCGACCCGCTCCGGAAAATTCCGGAAGGGACCGCGGCTGAGGTTTCACACGTTGGTACGGGGCTCAGTGCCCCGCGACGGCGCGCAGCCGGACTTCGGCGCGTCGCTCGGATGCCGCATCGGCGTCCGACTTGGCGCGCTCCAGTGCCCGCTCCGCGCGCTGGACGTCAATCTCGTCCGCGAGCTCGGCGATCTCGGCCAGCAGGGACAGCTTGTTGTCCGCGAACGAGATGAAACCGCCGTGCACCGCGGCGACGACGGTGCCGCCCTCGCTGGTACGGATGGTCACCGGGCCCGATTCCAGCACACCGAGAAGCGGCTGGTGACCGGGCATGACGCCGATGTCGCCGGACGTGGTGCGGGCGACAACAAGGGTGGCCTCGCCGGACCAGACATTGCGGTCCGCCGCGACCAGCTCGACGTGCAGCTCAGCAGCCAAGGTGGCTCCTCGGGTCACCACCCGGCGGGTCAGCCGGGTGTTGGGTCAAATTCTAATGGGCGTGGGGAGAGGGACGGGACACACCCGTCCCTCTCCCGATGCAGACATTTTCAGCGTTCGCTGGTGGCCTGCGAACCGGATGCGCTCCTCGCGGAGCGCGCCGGATCAGGAGACGCCCAGCTCCTTGGCGTTCGCCTTCAGGTCCTCGATGCCACCGCACAGGAAGAACGCCTGCTCGGGGAAGTGGTCGTAGTCACCGTCGCAGATCGCGTTGAACGCGGTGATCGACTCCTCGAGCGGAACGTCCGAACCGTCCACGCCGGTGAACTGCTTCGCCACGTGGGTGTTCTGCGACAGGAAGCGCTCGACGCGACGGGCACGGTGGACAACGAGCTTGTCCTCCTCGCCCAGCTCGTCGATACCGAGGATCGCGATGATGTCCTGGAGGTCCTTGTACTTCTGCAGGATCCCCTTGACGCGCATCGCCGTGGCGTAGTGGTCCGCCGCGATGTACCGCGGGTCGAGGATGCGGGACGTCGAGTCCAGCGGGTCCACGGCCGGGTAGATGCCCTTCTCGGAGATCGGACGGGAAAGAACCGTCGTCGCGTCGAGGTGGGCGAAGGTGGTCGCCGGCGCCGGGTCGGTCAGGTCGTCCGCGGGGACGTAGATCGCCTGCATCGAGGTGATCGAGTGACCACGGGTCGAGGTGATGCGCTCCTGGAGGAGACCCATCTCGTCGGCCAGGTTCGGCTGGTAACCCACCGCGGAGGGCATACGGCCGAGCAGGGTCGACACCTCGGAACCCGCCTGGGTGTACCGGAAGATGTTGTCGATGAAGAACAGCACGTCCTGCTTCTGAACATCGCGGAAGTACTCCGCCATGGTCAGACCGGCGAGGGCGACGCGCAGACGGGTGCCCGGGGGCTCGTCCATCTGACCGAAGACAAGCGCCGTCTTGTCGATGACGCCCGAGTCGGCCATTTCCTCGATGAGGTCGTTGCCCTCACGGGTACGCTCACCGACGCCCGCGAAGACCGACACACCGTCGTGGTTGTTGGCGACGCGGTAGATCATTTCCTGGATCAGAACGGTCTTGCCGACACCGGCACCACCGAACAGACCGATCTTTCCACCCTTGACGTACGGGGTGAGAAGGTCGATGACCTTGACGCCGGTCTCGAACATCTCGGTCTTCGACTCGAGCTCGTCGAAGCGGGGCGCCTTGCGGTGGATGGGCCAGCGCTCGGTGACCTCGGCGTTCGCCTCGGGGTAGTTGAGCACCTCACCCAGGGTGTTGAAGACCTTGCCCTTGGTGAAGTCACCGACGGGGACGGTGATGCCCTCGCCCGTGTCGGTCACCACGGCGCGGCGAACCAGGCCGTCGGTCGGCTGCATCGAGATGGTACGGACGAGGCCGTCACCCAGGTGCTGCGCGACCTCGAGGGTCAGCGTCTTGAGCTTGCCGTCCTCGGCCGGGTCTGCGACCTCGACCTTGAGGGCGTTGTAGATCTCGGGCATGGCGTCGACGGGGAACTCCACGTCGACGACCGGGCCGATGACCCGGGCGACGCGGCCCGTGGCGGCGGCCGTCTCAACAGTGGTCGTCATTACTTGTCACTCCCCGCGGTCGCGTCAGCCATGGCGCTCGCGCCACCGACGATCTCGCTGATTTCCTGGGTGATTTCGGCCTGGCGGGCCGCGTTGGCAAGCCGGGAGAGGCTCTTGATGAGGTCTCCGGCGTTGTCGGTGGCCGACTTCATCGCACGACGGCGGGCGGCGTGCTCGGAAGCGGCCGACTGCAGCAGTGCGTTGTAGATGCGGCTCTCGACGTAGCGCGGCAGAAGGGCGTCGAGGACGTCCTCCGCCGACGGCTCGAAGTCGAACAGCGGAAGGATCTCGCCCTTCGTACCGCTCTCCTCCGCAGCCTGGTCGAGGCTGAGCGGCAGCATCCGGCCGTCCACCGCGTTCTGCGTCATCATCGACACGAATTCCGTGTAGACGATGTGCAGCTCGTCGACGCCGCCCTCGGCCGTGTCCGTCTGGATGGCCTCGATCAGCGGTCCGGCGACACGCTTGGCGTCGCCGTAGGCCGGGCTGTCGGTGAAGCCGGTCCACGACTCCGCGACCTTGCGCTCGCGGAAGCCGTAGTAGGCCAGACCCTTACGGCCGACGATGTACGTGTCGACGTCCTTGCCCTCGCCGCGCAGCCGCTCGGTGAGCCGCTCCGCCTGCTTGATGGCGTTCGAGGAGTAGCCGCCGGCCAGACCGCGGTCGCTCGTGATGAGCAGGACCGCGGCACGCACCGGCGCCTCGACCTCGGTGGTCAGGGCGTGCTTGGTGTTCGAACCGGTCGCCACCGCGGTCACCGCACGGGTGAGCTCGGTCGCGTACGGCATCGATGCCGCCACCTTGCGCTGCGCCTTGACGATGCGCGAGGCGGCGATCATCTCCATCGCCTTGGTGATCTTCTTGGTCGCCGTGACGGCACGGATGCGACGCTTGTAGACCCGGAGCTGCGCTCCCATGAGTCAGGTCCCTTCCGTCGTCACTTGGAGACGTTGACGGCCGGCGCGTCCTCGCCCAGGAGCTTGCCGTCCGAGGTCTCGAACTGCTGCTTGAAGGCGGCGATGGCGTCGGCGATCGACGTCAGGGTGTCGTCCGACATCTTGCCGCCGTCGGCGATGGAGGTGAGGAGGTCCTTGCGCTCACGGCGCAGGTGCTCCAGCAGCTCCGACTCGAAGCGACGGATGTCGTTGACCGGGACGTCGTCCATCTTGCCGGTGGTGCCGGCCCAGACGGAGACGACCTGCTCCTCGACGGGCATGGGCTGGTACTGGCCCTGCTTCAGCAGCTCGACCAGGCGCTTGCCGCGCTCCAGCGAGGCCTTCGACGCGGCGTCCAGGTCGGAACCGAAGGCGGCGAACGCCTCCAGCTCACGGTACTGGGCGAGGTCCAGGCGCAGACGGCCGGAAACCTGCTTCATGGCCTTGTGCTGGGCGGAGCCACCGACGCGGGAGACCGAGATACCGACGTTCAGCGCCGGGCGCTGGCCCGCGTTGAACAGGTCGGACTCCAGGAAGCACTGGCCGTCGGTGATGGAGATGACGTTGGTCGGGATGAACGCCGACACGTCGTTCGCCTTGGTCTCGACGATCGGCAGACCGGTCATCGAACCGGCACCCATGTCGTCGGAGAGCTTCGCGCAGCGCTCCAGCAGACGGGAGTGCAGGTAGAAGACGTCACCCGGGTAGGCCTCGCGGCCCGGCGGGCGGCGCAGCAGCAGCGACACGGCGCGGTAGGCGTCGGCCTGCTTCGACAGGTCGTCGAAGATGATCAGGACGTGCTTGCCGGCGTACATCCAGTGCTGGCCGATGGCGGAACCGGTGTACGGCGCCAGGTACTTGAAGCCGGCCGGGTCGGACGCCGGGGCGGCGACGATCGTCGTGTACTCGAGCGCACCGGCGTCTTCCAGGGCGCCGCGAACGGACGCGATGGTCGAGCCCTTCTGGCCGATGGCGACGTAGATGCAGCGGACCTGCTTGTTCACGTCGCCCGAGCGCCAGTTGTCGCGCTGGTTGATGATCGTGTCGACGGCCAGCGCGGTCTTGCCGGTCTGACGGTCGCCGATGATCAGCTGACGCTGGCCACGGCCGACGGGGACCATCGCGTCGATGGCCTTGTAGCCGGTCTGCATCGGCTCGTGGACCGACTTGCGGACCATGACGCCGGGGGCCTGCAGCTCGAGGGCGCGGCGGCCCTCGGTCGCGATCTCGCCGAGGCCGTCGATCGGGTTGCCGAGCGGGTCGACGACGCGGCCGAGGTAGCCCTCGCCGACACCTACGGAGAGAACCTCACCGGTGCGCTGCACCGGCTGGCCCTCCTCGATACCGCTGAACTCGCCGAGGACGACCGCACCGATCTCGCGCTCGTCGAGGTTGAGGGCGAGACCGAGGGTTCCGTCCTCGAACTTCAGCAGCTCGTTCGCCATGGCGGAGGGCAGGCCCTCCACCTTCGCGATGCCGTCGCCGGCAACGCTGACCGTACCGACCTCCTCGCGCGAGGCCGCGTCCGGCTGGTACGACTGGACAAAGTTCTCCAGTGCGTCCCGGATCTCCTCCGGCCGGATCGTGAGCTCCGCCATCTGGGTTCCCTGCTCTCCTTGTTGGGCCTGAAGCTTCTTAGGGGTCTGGGGGCGACCCCCAGGAATCTTCTGCAAGTTCTGCACGGCCCAACCGGGCCGCTAGGAATGCTTTGTTCTATTGGTGGCTGGTCAGCCGGCCATGCGGCGGGACGCCTCGGAGAGGCGGTCCGCGATGGTGCCGTCGATGACCTCGTCGCCGACCCGCACCTGGATGCCGCCGAGGACCGTGGGGTCCACGTCGAGGTTCAGGTGCATCTGGCGGCCGTACAGCTTGGCCAGCACCGCGCCGAGACGCTGCTTCTGCACGTCGCTGAGCGGAACCGCGCTGGTCACGGTGGCGACCATGCGGTTGCGGCGCTCGGCGGCGAGCGTGGAAAGGGACTCCAGTCCCGCTTCCAGGCTACGTCCACGCGGCAGCGTGACGAGACGCGTGACCAGGCGCTCGGTGACGGCGTTCGCCTTGCCGCCGAGCAGGCTGCGGAGCAGCTCGCTCTTGGCGGAGACGGTGGCCGCCCGGTCGGTCAGCGCGGCGCGCAGCTCGGTGCTCGAGGAGACGATCCGGCCGAAGCGGAACACCTCGTCCTCGACGTTGTCGAGCGCGCCCGACTGCTGGGCCGCCGTGAGGTCGGCGGTGGCCGCCAGCTCCTCAAGCGAGTCCACCAGGTCACGGGACTGCGACCAGCGGGACCGAGCCATGCCGGACACCAGGTCGAGGGTCTCCCCGCCCACCTGGCCGGACAGCAGTCGGCCCACGAGCTCGGCCTTGGCCTCACCGGACTGCGCCGGGTCCGTGATGACCCGACGCAGCGAGACCTCACGGTCGAGCAGCGCGGTGACGGCTGCCAGCTCGCCGGCGAGCTTCGCCGCGTCGACGGACGTGTTGTCCGTCAGCGCGTCGAGACGCTCGCGCGCGGAGGCCAGCGCCTCGCGGCTCGCTCCGTTCATCGGGCCGCCTCGGCCTTCTCCTCGAGCTCGCTGAGGAAACGGTCGATCGTACGGCTCTGTCGGGCGTGGTCCTCAAGGGACTCGCCGACGAGCTTTCCGGCCAGGTCGGTGGCGAGCTTGCCCACGTCCTGGCGCAGCGCCTGCGAGGCGGCCTTGCGGTCGGCCGCGATCTGGGCGTGGCCGGCAGCGATGATCTCCTCACGCTGCCGCTGGCCCTCTGCGCGCAGTTCTTCCTTGAGCGCAGTGCCCTGCTCCAGCGCTTCCTGGCGCAGGCGAGCGGCCTCGTGCCGGGCCTCGGCGAGCTGGGCCTTGTACTGCTCCAGGACGCTCTGGGCCTCGGTCTGAGCGGCTTCCGCCTTCTCGATACCGCCCTCGATCGCCGCGTGGCGCTCTTCCAGAACCTTGTTGATGTTCGGGAGGAGCTTCTTCGCGAGGAAACCGAAGACGATGACGAAGGCGATCAGACCGATGACGAGCTCGGGGATCGGCGGAATGAGGGGATTCTGAGGCTCCTCAGCCGCGAGAACCAGGAGGTTCACATCAGTGCCTTTCGTCGGTTCGGACTAGTCGTGGAGTTCGTCTTAGTAGACGAACGGCATGACCAGACCGATGAGGGCGAGCGCCTCACAGAAGGCGAAGCCGAGGATCTGGTTGGCGCGGATCAGACCGGCAGCCTCGGGCTGACGGGCAAGAGCCTGGGTGCCGTTACCGAAGATGATGCCGACGCCGACGCCCGGGCCGATGGCCGCGAGACCGTAACCGACGGAGCTGAGGGAACCTTCGACAGCAGCAAGGGTCTGGGACATGCCAGTTCTTCCTTCTCTTTCATGGACCGGTGGGGGTTGGCCACCGGACGATTCGGGGGGTTGCAGGAGCGGGCGGCGCTCAGTGGTGCTCGGCGACCGCGCCCTGCAGGAAGCTGCAGGCCAGGAGCACGAAGACGTACGCCTGAACAGCCTGGATGAAGAGTTCGAACGCGGTCATCACGATGACCATGACGAACGAGACACCGGCGTACGCGATGCCGATCCCGTTCAGCAGGTACCAGCTGGCGATGGTGAACAGCAGCAGCAGGGTGTGACCGGCGAACATGTTCGCGAACAGTCGGACCGCGTGGGTGAACGGGCGGACCAGGACGTTCGAGAAGAACTCGATCGCCATCACCAGCGGCAGGATCCCACCGAGGGACTTGTCGTAGCCGGTGAGGTTCTTCAGGCCGCCGACGAACCCGTGGCGCTTGAAGGTCACGGACATCCACATCACGTAGATGATCGCGGCAAGACCGGCCGGGTACGCGATGATCGCGGTCACCGGGAACTGGGCGAGCGGGACGATGGACCACAGGTTCATGATCCAGACGAAGAAGAACGTCGCGACCATGAAGGGGACGTACTTCTCGCCCTCCTTCTTGCCGAGCGTCTCGTAGACGATGCCGCGGCGTACGAAGTCGTAGCCGGCCTCGGCGACCATCTGAAGCTTGCCCGGGACGACCTTCGGCTTCCGGAACGCAGCCCAGAAGAAGCCGACGATGACGATCGAGCCCAGAAGGGCGAGCAGCATCGTCTTGTTGAAGTACAGGTTGCTGTTCGCGTCGCCGAAGATCGGCTCGAACATGAACGAGTACAGGGACGGGCCCGGGAAGCCGCAGCCAGTGCCGTCTTCGAAATGACAATTGATCTCGAAGGCGAGCGTCATGTCAGCAGCACTCACCGCAGGGCTCCTTCAGCGTGGCGCATAGGTACGGCAACCTCGTTGTGTCGGCGCGGCGAGAAGCCGCGGTTCGGCACTGGACTGGTGTTACGGATGGTGGGGCGGCAATCAGGCATCGAGCCTCGCGATGGAACAGGCGTCAGCTCAGATGCCCGCGCCCGCAGTGCCGCAGTTGGCACCGGACGATAGCAGGATCTCGAACGCCCACTTATCCCGGCCCTACCCCTCACGACTTCGGCCCCTGATTTTCGGGCTTGTCGCCCTTCATCGAGTCCGGTTCGACGTAAAGGATCTTGGCCTTCATATGAGCACGCGTCTGCGCGCCGATCCACACCAGGGTGGTGGCGACGAGCGTGATGGCGAAGGCCTTGGGGTGGAACAGGGTGGTGTTCTTGAACGCCGCGAGGAAGACGAAGAGCAACAGGATCTGGGCCGCGTAGAGCATGAGCCCCATGGCCTGGAACAGGTGCGGAAGCGACTTCGCGGTGCGCTGCAGAACGATGAATCCGATGCCCATGAACAAAATCACGACCAGCGTCGCGACGAGCGCACCGACCGCCCCCTTGCCGCCGACCACGAGACCGCTGATCACGGCGGCGATAGCGCCGGCGACAGCAGTGGGTACGGCGGTTTGCAGGAGGAGTCGGACGTCGTCTGACCGCATGGCGGTTTGCTCCGCTTGTGGTGGTGGGGGCACGGGACTCGTACGGGACGAGCGTAAGCCCGGTCCGAGAAAGGTCCTCGGGCCAAGGGACCGTCGCACTACGGTCCTTCGGCTCTGTCGCCGGGTTTAGTGAACGGTATCACAAACTATTTGATGAGAGCTTTACCTGCCGAGTGTGCCGACTGTCACACATGAGAGGGACCCTGCGCGTGTGTGCGCGACAAGCGTGCGACTTGTCTGGTAAAGGGCTTCCATGTCGGACTTGCGTCCCGGATCTCAGCGGGTCGATTCGGCCTTACGGCGGTCGGGGAAGCGCGAACGGGCGCCCACGGCGGTCGCCCCGTTGACGCCGGAGACACCCGCCACGATCGGCCTGGCGGGCTCCGGCTCGGCGCCCGAGGCGTCCTGCGCGGCCGCCTCCGCCGCGGCCTCGGCGGCCCGCGTCGCGTGCCGGTAGCGGGGCGGGACCAGGCCCTCGGCCCACCGCGGGGCACGCGGGGTGAAGCGCGGCAGGAGCAGCAGGATCAGGCCCACGGCGCTCAGGGCGGCGATGGCGAGCACGATCCACATCGAGGTGGAATGCACCGAATAGGCCACCGCGCCGAAGGCGATCAGTCCTGACCAGAAGTACATGATCAGCACGGCACGGCTGTGCGAATGTCCGAGCTCCAGCAGCCGGTGGTGCAGGTGCCCGCGGTCGGCCGCGAAGGGCGACTGGCCCTTCCACGTGCGCCGGACGATGGCCAGGACCAGGTCCGCCACCGGGATCGCGATGATCGTGAGCGGCAGCACCAGCGGCATGAAGACCGGGAGCATCGCGTGCGTCGCGTTGCGCTCGCCGCCGGCGAACAGCGCCATCGCGTCCGGGTCCACCTGGCCGGTCATGGAGATCGCGGCGGCGGCGAGGACCAGGCCGATGAGCATCGAGCCCGAGTCGCCCATGAAGATGCGCGCGGGATGCATGTTGTGCGGCAGGAAGCCGAGGCACATGCCCATCAGGATCGCGGCGAAGAGGGTCGCGGGGGCCGCGGCCTCGATCCCGTAGCCGAACCAGATGCGGTACCCGTACAGGAAGAACGCGCACGCGGCGATGCAGACCATGCCGGCCGCCAGGCCGTCGAGGCCGTCCACGAAGTTCACCGCGTTGATGGTGATCACGACGAGGGCCACGGTGAGCAGGTTGCCCTGCCACTGGGTGAGCGCGACCGTGCCGATGAAGGGCACCGGGATCCACAGCATGGTCAGGCCCTGCATGACCATCACGCCCGCGGCGATCATCTGTGCGCCGAGCTTGATCAGGGCGTCGATCTCGAACTTGTCGTCGAGCACGCCGATGAGCCAGATCAGCGCCGCTCCGGAGAGCAGCGCGCGCGGTTCGTTCGACAGCTCGAAGACGCCGTTGAGGTTCCGCAGGTGGTCGGCGACCAGCAGCCCCGCGCACAGTCCGCCGAACATGGCGATGCCCCCGAGCCGCGGTGTCGGCTCCCGGTGCACGTCGCGGGCGCGGATCTCCGGCATGGCCCCGGCCGCGATCGCGAACTTCCGCACGGGCCCGGTCAGCAGGTAGGTCACCGCGACCGTGACGCAAAGCGTCAGCAGATATTCACGCACGGGCTGCCCCAGATGTATCGCCGGCCATCTCAGCCCCACACATTAGCTGCGATGTCCCCTCCACCGAGGACGCGAGGGGGCCGCATCCCGGTTGCGGTACGAACCACTCGTGCCCATTACGCCCCGTAAGGGGGAAATTCCCGCGTGAGTTCGGCAACGTCCGTACGGGTCTTCGCGGCGTCCCCGCGCAGCGCGCCGGCGAAGAGACCGGCGATTTCGGCCATCTGCGCCTCCCCCATCCCCTGGGTGGTGACGGCCGCCGTGCCGAGCCGGATCCCGCGCCCGTCCCCGTACGGGAGGGCGCAGGTGTCGAGCACGATGCCGGCGGCGGCCAGCATTCCGCGGGCGGTGGGGCCGTCCAGGCCCAGCGGCGCCGGATCGGCGGTGATCAGGTGCGTGTCGGTGCCGCCGGTGGTGATCGCGAACCCGCGCTCCTCCAGCGCCTCCGCGAGCGTCCGCGCGTTCGCGACGACCCGGTGGGCGTAGGTGGCGAAGGCGGGGGTCGCCGCCTCCCCGAACGCGACGGCCTTCGCGGCGATGGTGTGCATCTGGGCGCCGCCCTGCGTGAAGGGGAACACCGCCCGGTCGACGCGCTCGGCGAACTCGGAGCCGCACAGGATCATCCCGCCCCGCGGGCCGCGCAGCACCTTGTGCGTGGTCGCGCAGACGATGTCGGCGTACGGAACGGGGCTGGGCGCGGCGCCGCCGGCCACCAGCCCGATCGGATGGGCCGCGTCGGCGATCAGGTAGGCCCCGACCTCGTCGGCGATCTCCCGGAACGCCGAGTACTCGGGGTGCCGGGGATAGGAGATCGACCCGCAGACGATCGCCTTGGGCCGGTGCGCGTGGGCCAGCTCCTGCACCTGCCGGTAGTCGATCAGCCCCGTCGCCGCGTCGACCCCGTACCCGACGAAGTCGAACCAGCGCCCGGAGAAGTTGGCGGGCGAGCCGTGCGTGAGGTGACCCCCGAACGGAAGCCCCATCGCCAGCACGGTGTCCCCGGGGCGCAGCAGCGCGGCGTAGGCGGCGAGCACGGCGGAGGATCCCGAGTGCGGCTGCACGTTGGCGTGCTCGGCCCCGAACAGGGCGGTGGCCCGCTCGACGGCCATCCGCTCGGCCAGATCCGCGTACTCACAGCCGCCGTGGTGCCGGGCGCCGGGGTACCCCTCGGCGTACTTGTTGGCGAGCGCCGACCCGAGCGCGGCGAGCACGGCGCCGGAGGTGAAGTTCTCGGCGGCGATCAACTGCAACGTACTGCCCTGCCGCTGCCGCTCCCCCGCGAGGACGTCTGCCATCTGCGGATCCTGCTGCCGCAGCAGGTCCGTGGGCTGGGTGATGACGCTCATGGCGCGACTCCAGGGGGTACCGGGTACCAGCCACTGTAGGCCCGCGACCCGCGATACGCCCCCTTTGGGCACGTTTCAGCCTCGCCGGCGTTTGAGGGGTGGGGGTCCCCCCGGACGGAGTCTGGGGGGAGGGTCCGGGGCGGAGCTCCTGGGGGCACCTCCCAGCGGTAGCCGGGGGAGAAACGGTGAAAGGGCGGGGCGGGGACCAGATCCGCGCAGCGGCCCACCCGCACCCGCACGCACAGATCAGCGCGAAGCGGGTACGCCCGTCAGGGCCGTCACGACGGGGTCCAGCGCCTGGTTGATCTCGTCGCCGATCGACCGGAAGAAGGTGATCGGCGCCCCGTACGGGTCGTACACCTCATCGGCGTCCGGCGAAGGCGCCAACAGCCACCCCCGGAGCGCCGCGGCCGCCCGGACAAGGGCCCTCGCCCGCTCCGCCATCCCGTCGTCCAGCGGCGGCAGCGTGGCCGGGTCTATGGCCCGCACCAGCCGGGTGAACTCCTTCAGCGTGAAGGTCCGCAGCCCTGCCGAGTGCCCCATCGAGATGACCTGCGCCCGGTGGTCGCGCGTGGCGGTCAGCACCAGGTCCGCCCGGATGACGTGCTCGTCCAGCAGTTCCCGCCCGGTGAAACCGGACGCGTCGGCCCCGAAGTCCGCCAGCACGGCAGCCGCGTTGGCCTCCATCGGGGCGCCTTCGTGGCCCCACGTACCGGCGCTCTCCACGAGCAGGTCCCCGGTGATCAGCCCGCCGAGGCGGTGCGAGAGGGCGTGCCGCGTCAGCCGCTCGGTGATGGGCGAGCGGCACACGTTGCCGGTGCTGACGTGGAGTATGCGGAAGGTGCTGTCCCCGGCTATGCCACGCCCCTCAGGGCTCACGGGGCTACCTCGAGGTCGGGTACGACCTCCCGCAGCTGCTCCGCCGTGAGCGCGCCCTCGCGCAGCAGGACGGGAACCTTCCCGGTGACGTCGACGATCGACGACGGCTGGATGCCGGGCGTCGGCCCGCCGTCCAGGTACACGGAGACGGAGTCCCCGAGCATCTCGCGCGCCGCGTCGCAGTCCTCGGGCGCCGGCTGGCCGGAGAGGTTCGCCGAGGACACGGCCATCGGGCCGACCTCGGTCAGCAGCTCGATCGCGACGGGGTGCAGGGGCATGCGTACGGCGACCGTGCCCCCGGTGTCCCCCAGGTCCCACGCCAGCGACGGCTGGTGCTTGGCGACGATCGTCAGCGCGCCCGGCCAGAAGGCGTCGACGAGCTCCCACGCCTGCTCGGAGAAGTCCGTGACGAGACCGTGCAGGGTGTTCGGAGAGCCGATGAGCACCGGGGTCGGCATGCCGCGGCCCCGGCCCTTGGCCGCGAGGAGGTCGTGGACGGCCTCGGGGCTGAAGGCGTCCGCGCCGATCCCGTACAGGGTGTCGGTGGGCAGCACGACGAGCTCGCCGCGGCGCACGGCGGATGCGGCTTCGCGCAGACCCGTCTTGCGGTCCGTCGCGTCGTTGCAGTCGTATCGCCGGGCCATCAGCGGGACTCCTCGTGCAGCAGGGGGGTGGCGGGATAGGTCGCGCCCGTCACGGCAGGGCCTTGCGGGCGGTCGCGAAGCGGGGGCGGTTGTTCAGGTCGGGGTGGTCGGCCGCGTCGGCCCAGCCCCGCTCCTCGGCGAAGATCCACGGGACCTGGCCGCCCTGGGTGTCGGCGTGCTCGATGACGACGATGCCGCCGGGCCTCAGCAGCCGGTGTGCGGTGCGCTCGATGCCGCGGATGGTGTCGAGGCCGTCCTCGCCGGAGAACAGGGCCATCTCCGGGTCGTGGTCGCGGGCCTCGGGGGCGACGTACTCCCACTCGGTGAGCGGGATGTACGGCGGGTTGGAGATGACCAGGTCGACCTGGCCGTCCAGCTCGGGCAGCGCGCTGAGCGCGTCGCCCTGGTGGACGGTGACCCGGGAGCCCTCGGCGTTCTTACGGGTCCACCGCAGCGCGTCCTCGGACAGCTCGACGGCGTGCACGCGCGAGCGCGGCACCTCCTGGGCCATGGCCAGCGCGATGGCACCGGATCCGGTGCACAGGTCGACGATCATCGGCTCGACGACGTCCATCGCGCGGACGGCGTGTATGGCCCAGTCCACGACCGACTCGGTCTCGGGCCGGGGCACGAAGACCCCGGGCCCGACCTGGAGCTCCAGGTACCGGAAGAAGGCACGGCCGGTGATGTGCTGGAGCGGCTCGCGCGCCTCGCGGCGGGCGACGGCCTCCCAGTAGCGGGCGTCGAAGTCCGCGTCCTTGACGTGGTGCAGTTCCCCCCGTTTGACGCCGTGCACGAAGGCCGCGAGCTCCTCCGCGTCGAAACGCGGTGAGGGCACGCCGGCGGCGGCCAGCCGCTGGGTGGCCTGAGCCACCTCGGCAAGCAGCAAGTTCACGCTGGTCCTCCGGGCTGCTGTCGTACGGGGGGTGATGCGGGGCGGGTCGAGGTCAGTGCGCGGCCGCGAGCTTCGCGGCGGAGTCGGTGTCGACGCAGGCCTGGATGACCGCGTCGAGATCGCCGTCGAGCACTTGGTCCAAGTTGTACGCCTTGAAACCGGTCCGGTGGTCCGAGATCCGGTTTTCCGGGTAGTTGTACGTACGGATCTTCTCGGAACGGTCCACCGAGCGCACCTGGCTGCGGCGCACGTCGGAGGCCTCCTGCTCGGCGGCTTCCTGCGCGGCGGCCAGCAGGCGCGAGCGCAGGATGCGCATGGCCTGCTCCTTGTTCTGGAGCTGGCTCTTCTCGTTCTGGCAGGAGGCGACCACACCGGTCGGGAGGTGCGTGATGCGCACGGCCGAGTCGGTGGTGTTGACGGACTGGCCGCCGGGGCCGGACGAGCGGTACACGTCGATGCGGAGGTCGTTCATGTTGACCTCGACCTCGACCTCCTCGGCCTCCGGGGTGACGAGCACGCCGGCGGCGGAGGTGTGGATGCGGCCCTGCGACTCGGTGGCCGGAACGCGCTGGACGCGGTGCACGCCGCCCTCGTACTTCAGGCGGGCCCACACGCCCTGGCCGGGCTCGGTCGCGCCGTTGCCGCCCTTGGTGCGGACGGAGACCTGGACGTCCTTGTAGCCGCCGAGCTCGGACTCGGTGGCGTCGATGATCTCGGTCTTCCAGCCCACGCGCTCGGCGTAGCGCAGGTACATGCGCAGCAGGTCGCCCGCGAAGAGGGCGGACTCGTCGCCGCCGGCGCCGGCCTTGACCTCGAGCAGCACGTCCTTGTCGTCGCTGGGGTCGCGCGGGACGAGCAGCAGGCGGAGCTTCTCGGTGAGCTCTTCGCGCTGGGCGCTCAGTTCCTTGGCCTCGGCGGCGAAGTCGGGGTCGTCGGCCGCGAACTCCTTGGCCGTCTCGATGTCCTCGGCCGACTGCTTCCAGGCACGGAAGGTCGCGACGATCGGGGTCAGCTCCGCGTAGCGCTTGTTCAGCTTGCGCGCGTTGGCCTGATCGGAGTGGACCGAAGGGTCGGCGAGCTTCTTCTCAAGATCGGCGTGCTCGCCGATCAGTTCCTCGACCGCCTCGAACATCGGGGGACTCCTGGGGTAAAAGTGCGAAAGGGCTGGCAGGTGTTACGGACCGGGACGACGACAAAGGCGCCGGTCCAGCCGCCCCCGCATGGACAGGGGGCGACCGGGGACCGGCGCCTGGGTCGCGCTACTTCTTGGCCGCACCCTTGCCGAAGCGAGCCTCGAAGCGGGCCACACGGCCACCGGTGTCGAGGATCTTCTGCTTGCCCGTGTAGAACGGGTGGCACTCGGAGCAGACCTCAGCACGGATGCTGCCCTCGGTGAGGGTGCTACGGGTGGTGAACGACGCGCCACAGGTGCAGCTGACCTGGGTCTCGACGTACTGGGGGTGGATCTCGCTCTTCAAGGTGTCTCCTAGATTCGGGAGGGCGCCGGGTCGCAGGAGCCGAATTGCGCGCTGCGTGAACCGGGGCCGACAGACCAGTCTGCCAGGACCGGGCTGCCTGTCAAAATTCTGAGGACGCCTCCCTCAACGGAGGGGGGCCGGCATCTATTCCGCGCGGGCCGGCGGCCGGGTCCGCGCGGGGTCCTCATCAGGTCCGCGCGGGGTCCTCACCGGCTCCGCACGGGGTCCTCACTGGACGATCGAGCCGGCCGTGCCCTTGTCGCCGGTGGAGTTCGCGGTGGCCTCGGCCGGGATCGGCCGGTCTGCCAGCAGGGCGTCCCAGACCAGCTGGGACTCCTTCTTCAGGGGGGCGACGCGGTTGGCGTCGATCGCGTCCGTGGTGACCGGCAGGGTGATCATGTGCATGCTCTGCGCGTCGATCCCCTGAAGGCTCTGGGCGAAGCCCATGAGGGACTTCACGTCGCCGAGGCCCGTGTCGGTGGTGAGCGCCTTGGTGCCGGTGTCGGCGAGGTCGAGCAGCTTCTTGGGGTTGTCGAACAGGCCGATGCCCTTGACCTGCTTGATGAGCGCCTTGATGAAGGCCTGCTGGAGCTGTATTCGGCCGAGGTCGCCGCCGTCGCCGACGCCGTGGCGGGTACGGACCAGACCGAGGGCCTGCTCGCCGTTCAGCTGGTTGGGGCCGGCCGGGAGGTCCAGGTGGCTGTACTCGTCCTTGATCGGCTTGCTGGTGGTCACCTCGACCCCGCCGAGGGTGTCGATGATCTTCTTGAAGCCCGTGAAGTCGACCTCGATGTAGTGGTCCATGCGGATCCCCGACATCTTCTCGACGGTCTTCACCGCACAGGCGGCGCCGCCGATGGTGTAGGCCTCGTTGAACTGCCTGCGCTGGCCGCCGGGGTCGGTCTTGCCCTTGCCGGTGGTGCACGGGGGGCGGACGGTCATGGTGTCGCGGGGTATCGACACGATGGCGGCCTTGGTGTGGCCCTCGTTCAGGTGGACGATCATCGCCGTGTCGGAGCGGGCGGAGCCGCCGTCGTCCTGGCCGTACTCGGCGTTCGCGCCGCCGCGGGAGTCGGAGCCGAGCACGAGGATGTCCATCGAGCCGTTGTTGACGTTCTGCGGGCGGTCGGTGCCGAGCGCCTGGTCGATGTCGACCGTCTTCAGGTTGCCGTTCAGCTTGAAGTAGAAGTAGCCCAGGCCCGCCCCGCCCAGCAGGACCACGCCCGCTGCGCTCCAGGCGGCGATGACGAGGGCCCTGCGGCGCGTCGCGGGTTTACGTCGTCGCCGGCCCGCGGCACGATGGCCACCGCCGTTGCTGTCCTGGCTCATGCTCTCCTCAGTCCTGGAATGCGGTCCCCTGTTCCTTGACACAGACGGCCGAACGTCCTCCAGGGTTCCACGGCCGGCCGCGCCCCCGGCCCGGGCCGCAGGGCCGCGATCCAGGACAAACACCCTGTAACCCCGCACCCACCTGCGGTTTCCCGAGGGGACGCAGGGCGGCGGCACGGGGTTCAGCCGGAGCCGGTGTGTGGTGAAGGTCGCACCGTACGCACACGGCCGCCCCCGTCGCGGATGCGACGGGGGCGGCCGTGTTGGTGCGTTGCGGTCGGACTAGTCGTCGTTCTTGCCCGACGGGGTCGTCTTCGCGATCTGCATCAGGAACTCGGCGTTCGACTTCGTCTGCTTCATCTTGTCGAGCAGCAGCTCGATCGCCTGCTGCGAGTCGAGGGCGTGCAGCACCCGGCGCAGCTTCCAGACGATGGCGAGCTCCTCCGCGTTGAGGAGGATCTCCTCCTTGCGGGTGCCCGACGGGTCGACGTCGACGGCCGGGAAGATGCGCTTGTCGGCGAGCTTCCGGTCGAGCTTGAGCTCCATGTTGCCGGTGCCCTTGAACTCCTCGAAGATCACCTCGTCCATGCGCGAGCCGGTGTCGACGAGCGCGGTGGCCAGGATGGTCAGCGAGCCGCCGTCCTCGATGTTGCGCGCGGCACCGAAGAAGCGCTTCGGCGGGTACAGCGCGGTCGAGTCGACACCACCGGACAGGATGCGGCCGGAGGCGGGCGCCGCGAGGTTGTACGCGCGGCCCAGACGGGTGATGGAGTCCAGCAGGACGACCACGTCGTGACCCAGCTCGACGAGACGCTTGGCGCGCTCGATGGCCAGCTCGGCGACGGTGGTGTGGTCCTCGGCCGGGCGGTCGAAGGTCGAGGAGATGACCTCGCCCTTGACCGACCGCTGCATGTCGGTGACCTCTTCCGGACGCTCGTCGACCAGGACGACCATCAGGTGGCACTCGGGGTTGTTGACGGTGATCGCGTTGGCGATCGCCTGCATGATCATGGTCTTGCCGGTCTTCGGCGGGGCCACGATCAGGCCTCGCTGGCCCTTGCCGATCGGCGACACGAGGTCGATGATGCGGGTCGTCAGCACACCCGGGTCGGTCTCCAGGCGGAGCCGGTCCTGCGGGTAGAGCGGGGTCAGCTTCTGGAACTCCGGCCGTCCGCGCCCGGATTCGGGCGCCATGCCGTTCACCGAGTCCAGTCGCACGAGGGCGTTGAACTTCTCGCGGCGCTCGCCGTCCTTGGGCTGGCGCACGGCACCGGTGGTGTGGTCGCCCTTGCGCAGCCCGGCCTTGCGGACCTGCGCGAGGGAGACGTACACGTCGTTGGGGCCGGGCAGGTAGCCCGAGGTCCGGATGAACGCGTAGTTGTCGAGGATGTCGAGGATGCCCGCGACGGGGATCAGCACGTCGTCGTCGGCGACCTGCGGCTCGGCCGGAGCGAACTCGTCGCGGCCACGACGGCCACGGCGGTCGCGGTAGCGGCCACGGCGGCCGCGACGGCCTTCCTCACCGTCGAAGTCGTCCTGGGGGCCGTTGTCCTGGGGACCCTGACGGTCCTGGCGGTCCTGGCGGTCCTGACGACCCTGCTGGCCCTGACCCTGGCCCTGGCCCCGGCCGCCCTGCTGCTGGCGGTCGCCGCGCTCGGCGCGGTCCTGGCGGCCGCCCTGGCCGCCCTGCGCGCCCTGGCCCTGGCCGCCCTGGCCCTGCTCGTCGGCCTTGGCGCCACGCTCGCGGCGGCCCTGCTGACGGTCCCCGCGCTCGGCGCGGTCCCCGCGGTCACGACGGTCGCGACGGCCGCGGCCCTCGCCGTCCTGGCCTGCGGAGACTGCGACCGCGCCGGCCTGTGCGGATTCGGTCTTGACCTCGGTCGCCGCCGCGGGGGCGGTGGCGGCCGGGGCTTCGGTCTTCTGCTCGACCTGCACGGTGGCGGGGGCCGAGCCCTCCGGGCTGCCGGACGGGGCCGTGGCCCGACGACGACGGCGCTCGCCGACCGGGGCGTCGTCGCTGGCCGGCTGCCCCGGGATCTCGATCTGCGCCGGAGCGGCGGCGGTCTTCTCGGCGGGCGCCTCGGCGGCGGCCTCGCCCGTGCGGGCCTTGCTGGTGGCGCGGCGCTTCGGCTTGGCCTCGGCGGTCTCACCGGCGGCGGCGGAGGCCGCGGCCTTGGGGGCGCCGCCACCCGCCTGCGCCTCCTTGATGACCTCGATCAGCTGGCTCTTGCGCATCCGCGCGGTGCCCCTGATACCGAGGCCGGACGCGACCTGCTGGAGCTCGGCGAGGACCATGCCGTCAAGGCCGGTGCCGGTGCGGCGACGCTTGGGTGCGGCGCCCGCGGCGGGGGCACTGGTGTCGACAGAGGTGTCGGCAGCGCCCATCAGATCGGTGGTGTCGCTCACGAAGGGTCCTTCCCTGGAGCGGACGTCGGCCTGTCTGGCTCGGCGACCGGTTGTGCTGTCCGACAACAGTCCTAGGTGTGGACCGTGCCGGGGCGGTGGTCCGCCGGTAGAGATACGGCGGAGAGAAACGTGCGAACGTGCGTGGGTGGTTCCGGCGAGAAGCCCCCGAGCTGAAAGCGTGGGAATGTCACGCCGATTCCGGAGCGTGCTCGAAACTGCTGGAAGTGATCAGAGCAGTCGGGGAGGCTCCCGGAAGAAAGGTGGTCCCGAATGGGGACACTGAGCACCGAGCCATGGCGGCTTCCGATGCGCACTTGAGACTAACACTACCGGATCCAACAGATATTCCCCCTCTCGATCACCGGCAATCGCGCTCTTCCGCGCGGGCGGCCTGCCCTGGCCGCCCGCCCCTTGCCGGCTCTGCCCTAGCCGCCCTGGGTGCCCAGCGGAAGCACGCTCGCGCCCGCGGCGTCGAACGCGAGCCGGTTCGCGGCCCACCCCTCGCCCGCGAGCTGCGCGACCTTGTCGGCCGCGTCGTTGTCGACCAGCGCGAGCACCGTGGGGCCCGCGCCGGAGATGACCGCGGGGATGCCGTCCGCCCGCAGCCGATTGACGAGTGCCACGCTCTCGGGCATCGCCGGGGACCGGTACTCCTGGTGGAGCCGGTCTTCGGTGGCCGGCAGCAGGAACTCGGGACGCCTGGTCAGGGCCTCCACGAGCAGACCCGCGCGACCCGCGTTGACGGCCGCGTCCACGTGCGGGACGGTGCGCGGCAGCAGGCCGCGCGCGGTCTCGGTGAGGACCGGCTTGGAAGGTACGAAGACCACCGGAACGATGGAATCGGCGGGCTCCATCCGGATCGCCTTGGCGCTGCCCCCGTCCATCCACGCCAGGGTGAAACCGCCGAGCAGGCAGGCGGCGACGTTGTCGGGGTGGCCCTCGATCTCCGTGGCGAGCTCCAGCAGCGCCGCGTCGTCGAGCTTGGCCTCGCCGCCTATGGTCACGGCGCGGGCGGCGACGATGCCGGCGCAGATGGCGGCGGAGGAGGAGCCGAGCCCGCGGCCGTGCGGGATGCGGTTGGCACAGACGACCTCGAGGCCGCGCGGCTGTCCGCCGAGCAGGTCGAAGGCGGTGCGCATGGAACGTACGAGCAGGTGGCTCTCGTCCCGCGGGAGGGTGTCGGCGCCCTCACCCGCGATGTCGATGTTCAGGCCGGAGTCGGCCACCCGGACGACCACGTCGTCGTAGAGACCCAGGGCCAGTCCGAGGGCATCGAAGCCCGGGCCGAGATTGGCACTGCTGGCGGGGACGCGCACCCGTACGGCGGCGGCGCGGAACGCTGGACCGGCCATCGTCCGATGACACTCCTTGTGACTGTGCGAGAACTTCGCTCTTCGCTGGCTCGCTGCGAAATGTACTTGAGAACGTACGACACCCGAAGGCCCTCGGGGCAGCACCACGGTCATATGCGCGGTGGCGGATGTAAGTACAGCCTATCGAAGGAAGGTTCTCATCCGACATAGGGCGCACAGGAGGCGCACGATGCGTGTCGCGACCTTCGACGGGCCACTCGTACCCTTCGGCCGGATTCGACCGGCTTCCACGGCACTTTTTGTTGCCGTACGGGGCGAGTTGCCCGGTTCCGGAGGGCCTCGGAGGCCCTCCGGAACCGGCTCGAACGTCAGACCAGGCCGAGACGGATCGCGGCGGCCTCGGCGTCCACCGGAATGGTGACCGGCTGCGGAGCACCGGCGACCGCCCAGTCGGGGTCCTTCAGACCGTTGCCGGTGACGGTGCACACGATCTTCTGGCCGGGGTCGACCAGGCCCAGCTCGGCGGCCTTGAGCAGACCGGCCACCGAAGCGGCGGACGCGGGCTCGACGAAGACGCCCTCCTGCGCGGCCAACAGCCGGTAGGCGGCCAGGATCTGGCGGTCCGTCACCTCGTCGATGAAGCCGCCCGACTCGTCCCGGGCCTGCAGGGCGTAGTCCCACGAGGCCGGGTTGCCGATGCGGATCGCGGTGGCGATGGTGTGCGGCTCCTTGACGACCTCGCCGCGCACGATGGGCGCGGAACCGGAGGCCTGGAAACCCCACACGCGGGGCGTACGGGAGGCCAGGCCGTCGGCCTTGTACTCCTTGAAGCCCTTCCAGTACGCGGTGATGTTGCCGGCGTTGCCAACGGGCAGCACGTGGATGTCGGGCGCGTCACCGAGCGCGTCGACGATCTCGAAGGCGGCCGTCTTCTGGCCCTCGATGCGTACCGGGTTGACCGAATTGACCAGCGCCACCGGGTAGTTGTCGGACAGCGCGCGGGCGAGGTCCAGGCAATCGTCGAAATTGCCGTCCACCTGGAGGATCTTGGCGCCGTGCACGAGGGCCTGGCCCATCTTGCCGAGCGCGATCTTGCCGCGGGGCACGAGCACCGCGCAGACCATCCCGGCGCGCACCGCGTACGCCGCGGCGGAGGCCGAGGTGTTGCCGGTGGAGGCGCAGATGACGGCCTTGGCGCCGTCCTCCTTGGCCTTGGTGATGGCCATGGTCATACCGCGGTCCTTGAAGGACCCGGTGGGGTTGGCCCCCTCGACCTTGAGGTGCACCTCGCAGCCGGTGCGCTCGGAGAGCACCTGCGCGGGCACGAGGGGAGTGCCACCCTCGCGGAGCGTGACCACGGGAGTGGTGTCCGTGACCGGCAGGCGGTCCCGGTACTCCTCGATGATGCCGCGCCACTGGTGGGTGCGATTGCTGCTCATGGGTCCTTACTCCCCTTCAACACGCATGATGCTGGCGACACCGCGGACGGTGTCCAGCTTCCGCAGCGCCTCGACGGTCCCCGAGAGGGCCGCGTCGGGCGCGCGGTGAGTGACGACGACGAGGGAGGCCTCGCCGTCCTTGCCCTGCTGCCGCACGGTGTCGATGGAGACGCCGTGCTCGGCGAAGGTGGTCGCGACCTGGGCGAGCACGCCCGGCTTGTCGGCCACATCGAGGCTGATGTGGTACCGCGTCACGACGTCGCCCATGGGGCTCACCGGCAGCTGGGTGTAAGCGGACTCGCCGGGCCCCGTTGCCTCGGCGAGCTTGTTGCGGCAGATGGCGACCAGGTCGCCCAGGACCGCCGACGCGGTCGGCGCACCGCCCGCGCCGGGCCCGTAGAACATGAGCCGCCCGGCGGCCTCCGCCTCGACGAAGACCGCGTTGTACGCCTCGCGGACGGAGGCGAGGGGGTGGGTGAGCGGGATCATCGCGGGGTGCACGCGCGCGGTGACCGACTCCCCGTCGGCGGCGCGCTCCAGGATCGCGAGGAGCTTGATGGTGCAGCCCATCCGCTTCGCGGAGGCGAAGTCGGCGGCGCTGACCTCGGTCATGCCCTCACGGTAGACGTCGTCGAGGCGGACGCGGGTGTGGAAGGCGATGCCGGCCAGGATCGCGGCCTTGGCGGCGGCGTCGTAGCCCTCGACGTCGGCGGTGGGGTCGGCCTCGGCGTACCCGAGGGCCGTGGCCTCGTCGAGCGCCTCCTGGTAGCCGGCGCCGGTGGAGTCCATCTTGTCGAGGATGAAGTTCGTCGTGCCGTTGACGATGCCCATCACCCGGTTGATCTTGTCGCCCGCGAGGGACTCGCGCATGGGGCGGACCAGCGGGATGGCGCCGGCGACGGCGGCCTCGTAGTACAGGTCCAGCCCGTGGGTCTCGGCGGCGGCGTGCAGCGCGGCGCCGTCCTGGGCGAGCAGGGCCTTGTTGGCGGAGACGACGGAGATGCCGTTCTCGAACGCGGTGGTGATCAGCGTCCGGGCCGGCTCGATCCCGCCGATGACCTCGATCGCGACGTCGATGTCGCCTCGTTTGAGGAGGGCGGTCGCATCGGTGGTGATCAGCGCCGGGTCGATGCCCTCGCGCACCTTGGACGGCCGACGCACGGCGACGCCCGCAAGCTCGACGGGGGCGCCGATCCTGGCCGTCAGATCGTCGGCGTGCGTCGTCATGATGCGAGCAACTTCCGAGCCGACCACTCCACAGCCCAGCAGCGCCACCTTCAGCGGACGCGTACGCATCATTCGACCTACGCCTTTCGATCTTCCATCAGTACCCCGTGCACGGTTTGCGCGCGGGGTGAGAACCAGTCTCACGCAATGGACAGCAGTTTCCACCCTCGGTCCATTGAGTGAGACAGGCATTGAGACGCTTGAGACCATTATTTTGGGGGTCCGAGGGCTTCCCCCAGAAATAAGGGAATCATCCGAGGTCGAGTCGCAGGAGATCTTCCTCCGTCTCGCGCCGGACGATCACCCGGGCCTGACCGTCGCGCACGGCGACGACGGGCGGCCGGAGCGCGTGGTTGTAATTGCTGGCCATCGACCTGCAGTAAGCGCCGGTGGCGGGCACGGCGATGAGATCTCCGGGCGCCAGGTCGGCGGGCAGGAAGGCGTCCTTCACGACGATGTCCCCGCTCTCGCAGTGCTTGCCGACGACGCGGACGAGCATCGGCTCGGCGTCCGAGGTCCGCGACACCAGACTGACCCCGTACTCGGCGTCGTACAGGGCGGTCCGAATGTTGTCGGACATCCCGCCATCGACGCTCACGTACGTCCGCAGCCCTTCGAGCGGCTTGATCGTCCCGACCTCGTACAGCGTGAAGGCGGTCGGCCCGACGATGGCCCGCCCGGGCTCGACGGAGATCCTCGGGGCCTTCAGCCGCGCGCTGTCGCACTCCCGGGCGACGATCTCGTGGAGCGCCTTGGCGATCTCGTGGGGCTCGCGCGGGTCGTCGGCGGACGTGTACGCGATCCCCAGCCCGCCCCCGAGGTCGATCTCGGGCAGCTCCACCCCGTGCTCGTCCCGCACGGCGGCCAGCAGCTGCACGACGCGCTTCGCCGAGACCTCGAAGCCGGCCATGTCGAAGATCTGCGAGCCGATGTGGGAGTGGACGCCGAGCAGCTCCAGGGAGTCGTGCCCGAGCGCGCGGCGCACGGCCTCGGCGGCGCTCCCGTCGGCAACGGCGATTCCGAACTTCTGGTCTTCGTGCGCGGTCGCGATGAACTCGTGCGTATGGGCTTCCACGCCCACCGTCACGCGGATCTGCACGGGCTGCCGTACGCCCATCTCACGGGCGATGTGCGCGACGCGGGCGATCTCCTGGAAAGAATCGAGCACGATGCGCCCGACCCCGGCCCCGATGGCCCGGCGGATCTCGCCTTCGGACTTGTTGTTCCCGTGAAAGGCGATCTGCGCTCCCGGCATCCCGGCGGCCAGCGCGGTGGCGAGCTCCCCACCGGAACACACGTCCACATTCAGTCCTTCTTCCCGCAGCCACTTCACGACGGCCTTGGAAAGAAACGCCTTGCCCGCATAGAACACATCGGCGTCCTTGCCGAAGGCATGCGCCCAGGCCCGGCACCGGGCCCGGAAATCCTCTTCGTCGAGGAAGTAGGCGGGGGTACCGAACTCCTCGGCGAGCTTGGTGACTTCGATCCCCCCGACGCTCACGACCCCGTCTTCTCCCCTGCTCACGGTCCGGGCCCAGACCTTCTCGTCCAGCTCATTGAGGTCTGCGGCCGGCGGGGAATAGTGCCCCTCGGGCAGGACATCGGCGTGGCGGGGCCCGGCGGGGTGGGCGGAACGGCTCATCGGTCTCTCATTTCACGGATCACAGGCGTTCGGGTGCGTCGATGCCGAGCAGGGCCAGGCCGCCGGCCAGCACCGTCCCGGCGGCTTCGGCAAGAGCCAGCCGGGCACGGTGGGCGGCCGAGCGTTTCTCGTCCCCCTGGGGCAGTACGCGGTGCTGGAAGTCGAGCAGCGCGTCGGCGAGCTCGACGAGGTACCTGGCGAGCCGCTCGGGCGCACGGTGGTGCGCGGCGGCTTCGAGGACGAGCGGGTAGTCGGCGAGGGCCCGCAGCAGCTCAGGGGCGTCGGACACGTCCGCCGCCTCGGCGCCGAACCCCAGCTGCCCGGCGTTCCGCAGCAGCGCGCGGCTCCTGGCGTACGCGTACCGAACCCGGAAGAACTCGCTGCCTTCCCCCTGCAAGAGCAGGCCCTGGTCAAAGACGGGGGTTTCGCGGGCGGGAGCGGTCAGCATGGCCCAGGCGGAAGCATCGCGTCCGTACTCACCCACCACGTCCCCGTCCCGCCGGGCAACGGGAGCAACGCCCGGCGGCGGCCCCCCGTGCCCGTCCCCCTGACTGCGCAGGAGCCGTACGACGGCCTCGTCGACGGCCCGCTGCCGCGGCTCGGCGGTGCGCGCCCAGCAGAACGGCTCGACCCCGAAGGCTCCGTCGGCGTACCCGTAGCGGAGGCCGCGCGCGCGGACCTCCCGCACGAGACCGGCGGTGGACAGCGGCGCGAGGGTGAAGTTCAGGAACCCGGCGCCGGTGACGTCCACACTCGCGACGCCAGGCACCGCGGCCAGCCGTCGACCGAGCACACCTGCCACATCACCCGGCGGACGCCCGGCGCTCTTGGCGACCTGGAAGGCAACTGGGGTGGCGTAGTCCCCCACCCCACCGGGCCGGGTCCGCTCGACGACGACCCGCTCGGGCACGACCACGTCCGCCGACAGCTCCCCGTCCTCGACGGCGCAGCGCACGGCGCGTACGACGCAACGGGAGAGGTCAGCGGGGGTCACGGGACCAGCCTAGGCGAGACGCCCTCTCATCCCACGAAGGGTTTCGCCATATGAACAGGAGGCTTAATAAGCTTCAGCCCCTCCCCCTCCCGGCGGGAGCCCCTCTCCTCCCGTCACGCCGGTCCTTGCGCTCGATCAGCCGCCGCACGACCCGCACCAGCTCGGTCGGCTCGAACGGCTTCGCAAGGAACGCGTCCACACCGGCCGCGATCCCGGCCTCGACCTCCTGCTGCGTACAGGCACTCACGATCGCAACGGGCACGTCTCGGGTCCGCGGATCGGCCCGCAACTGCGCGGCCGCCCCGAACCCGTCCAGCCGAGGCATGACCACGTCAAGGGTGATCACGTCCGGACACACGCGATGCACGACGTCCAGACACTCGGCACCATCGTTCGCGGTCACGACCTCGAAGCCCTCCAGCTCGAGATTGACCTTGATCAGCTGCCGGATGACCTTGTTGTCGTCGACAACAAGCACCCGGCCTGAGACGCCTGGCACAACTCGAGAGTAGGTCGACCCAACCCCCCGCGTCCGGGTTTTCGCCACTTCCACCCCCTCCGGGCGACGCACCTCCCTCTCCCCCACAAACCGGTTCCTGATCACCCCGGGGAAGCTGGTAGTGTTCAACCCGTCGCAGCAACACCAGCGACCGCGCCCCCGTAGCTCAGGGGATAGAGCAACGGCCTCCGGAGCCGTGTGCGCAGGTTCGAATCCTGCCGGGGGCACTTCGCAGGAAGTGCCCAAAGACCCCGCCATCAGCGCTTTAGCTGAGACGGGGTCTTCGCGTATGTGCAGCCAACTGCCGTGCTGTGCAGCCGTATGTCAGCGCCTGTGGACTATTCGTGGACAGGATCTTGGTCCATCAGCCCAGGTCAGTGGTAGAAACGCGGAAGGCCCCCGGACAGGTCCAGGGGCCTCGCAGCGTATCGCCGCTCGCTCGCGATCACTCGTACTCGCGCAGCAGATCTTCAATCCGCCGGTTGGCCACCTCCTGCCGGCCGTCGAGGCACTTCGCATACCGACTGAGCAGCACCTCCACGCTGTTGCCGGCACGCTCGGCGACCTCGGTCGGGTCGACGCCTGCGTTGAGCCACGTGGACAGTGCCGAGTGCCTGAGGTCGTACGGCCGACGAGCGAGCGGTGAGGCAGCCACGGCCGGCGGCAGAGCCAGGACCCGGGCCTCTTGCCACGCCCGGTAGTACGTGGAGGACGAGACCACTCCCCCGCCCTCACTCAAGAACAGCCGACCGTCCTTGGCCGTCCCGAAGGTGTCGAGGTGCTCCCGGAGGATGGTCACAAGCTGCGGAGGAATGGGCACCCGCCGGACGTCTTCCATGGGCCGATTCTTCAGCCCGCGGTCGTCATGACCCTCCCCAGAGTCGGTCCACTGCTTGCCGACGCTCGGCCGGGTTCGGTGAAGCAGGGCCGTCCCCCACCCAGAGCCCGGGAGGGTCAGGTCTGACTCAGCCAACCCCACCACCTCAGCCGGCCGGAAGCCCCCGAAGTACATCCCGGCGAAGAGCCCCCCGAGCCGCCGCCCGCGAGCACGGCTATAGCCACCGACGTACTGGACCGCGTGCAGGAGCGACCGGGCCTGCTCAGGGTTGGCCACCACCCGAGGGTCGACCTCATTCGACACCTTGGGCTTCTGCGAGCGAACCGCCGAGAGCGGGTTCTCTCGGAATTCCCCGAGATCCACCGCGTAGTGGAGCGCATTGACCAGCGTGCGCCTCTTCCGCCGTACGGTCTCGGCAGCAGCCGCAGTCCCATCCAATTTGATCTTCAGCGAGTCAAGGCACCCGCCGCGCATGCGCGGCGCGCGCGGCCCGTCACCCGGGCCTGCGCTCCTGTCTGCGCCCCGCTCCAGCCCGGCCGCCGTCCGCACGCCTGCGGCTCGGGTTGATAGGTAGCGCCTCAGGCGAGCGTTCAGGCACGGCAACCGTCACATGGCATGCGTGGCCGGGAGCGCTGCCGACTGCGGCCGGGACGGGGTGACAAAAGACGGCCAGCGGCGAGGGAGGGGTGGCCTCTTGCGCAAGGCCTGCCGACTGCCGGGCCTGAGTGGGGCTGGGCGCCGTTCCCCCGCCGTCACGGATGACGGGCGCGTGAGGCGAACACACCACCGGGAATGGGCGGGCGGGGAGCAGCTGCTGCCGCGATGTGGTGCCGGCCGGTGTGGTCGCTCCGCGTCGGTACCGGTCTCGTCGTGGCTGATGAGCGTGTCGTCTCAGGAACCTGCTCAAATTGCCCGCCAGCACACGGCCCCTGACCATGCTCGGACCCCAGCCCGGGTAGGCACCGGCCAAATCGACCCCGCCGACCGCTACCTCAGGTGCCGCGCCCGCCGATCCTGGCCCCCTGGTCCTGCTCAGCCAGTACGCCCGTGCTTGTGGAGGGCAGCGCTGGCTCTAAAGCGGATACGGCCACAGCGGTCACGCTCTTCGTCGGAAGTATCTGGGCCACAGCAGCAGTGACCAGCAAGCCAGCGGAGATCGTCGGGCGTCAGCCAGAGGGCAACCCTCCCCAGCTCGTGCTCTCTCTGCGGGTCGGTCGGGTCAATGCTCGTCATGGCGAGAGAGGCTATCCGTGCCCCTCACGTGCCCGATCGGTCGGGGAGCAACGGGGAACACTGGGCGATCACCGTCGTTGGACATAGCGACTGCCCCTGACCGTTTGCACTGGTCAGAGGCCGCTCACCTGCGGTGGGTGTGGGATTTGAACCCACGGTGACTCGCGCCACGACGGTTTTCCAAACTGGTGCGGCGTAGCCGCTACGATCGACCCATGACGTCACATCAGGCGGATGCCTCGTAGATCCCCGCGCGAGCTGAGGGCCACCGCGCCCGAAAGCCAAAGCCATGCGGTAAGCACGCTGCTCATCAGCGCGTGTCCTGGGCCGCCAGCATGTACAGCCGTGCACACATACCTCTTCGTCGATGGTCTCGACGTAGTGGCGCGCAGCGATAGCAGAATGGCCGGCCTCGACCCGAGGCAACTCCTCCGCCCAGGCGGACCGCTCTATCCGACGGATATGCCACGCAAGGTGGATGTGGCAGCCGAGGAGCAGCCCGAACCAGGGCCAGACAGGCTAACCATCCGGATCAGGCTCCGCGGCGAGATGGTCATCTGGTCCGACGTGATGTACCCGGGCCCCGTTGCCGGGGCCATCGAGGAAGTTCACTTCCGCCTGCGGCAGTACCTGGGCGAGGTCGAGCGTGCATACGCGGCGTTGCAAAGCCAGCCCTGACCGCAGCTGAGCGCCCTCCCGGGCCGTGGGAGGGCGCTCAGTGGTGACCAATGCTGACAACTGACGACAGCTCAGCCGCTGGTCAGCGGGTTGATCGGTAACTCAGCCGCAGATCAGGGCGGCGGGGCGTCAGTTGTGGTTGTTCTGGCCAGGCCATGAGTACCGCGCGGTGGCCTGATTGCTCCCTTGTGCGCGCGGCAGGTGCGTGTCACACAGAGGTGAAGCGGGACGATCTGGGGAGGGGAACGCTGAATGTCCGAGTTGGTTAGCGATTCGGCAGCTTCGTCAGCCTGGGCAATCAAACGGTTCGGGGAGCAGGCCAGCAGGCTCGTTGCCGCGGTGCCAGTGCAACTGGCCAAGGCGCACTCGAAGGCTCACGCCACACACCTGGCAGCGGAGCTGAAGAAGCGAAGCCCCTACGGCGTCACCCTCGCCGAGGCTGTGCGAGAGAACCTGGCAGACATGGCACGCGAGCTGCGGGAGTCGGTTCGGGACGTGCGGGGGTACGAGTATGCGGTGATCAACGATCACGCCCTCTTCCCGTTCAGGTACGGAGACAAGCCCAAGGCCGTGGATCGCGCTCGCTTGCCCGCCAACACGTCGCCCACGCGGCGCCGGCTGTTCAAGGCACATGGGCCGCAGCCTCGGGAGGCCCTGTTTGATCTCGGCAACGACTTAACCACAGATGAGTACCTGGGGCTGCACGAAGCATTCGAGGAGTTGGGGGCCTCGACAAAGCTCGTCTGCCTCTTCTTCACGGCCGATGCGGAGAGCGGCATCCACGTCATCTACTGGGGAGAGGCGCACCTTGAACCGGACCGGACGTTCACGTGGCTCCACAGGGAACAGCTCCCAGTTGCCCGCGCCGCTTAAGTCGGGGCGGCCCCCGGATGCGGGGTGTGGCCCGGAGCCGGCCTCTTGCGGCCCATATGGGGGACTGGGGGCACAGCCCAGATCGCGGCCGAGTCTCTGACCTGCTGAAACGCGTGAGACGCGCGGGACCTCCGGAGCCGTGTGCCGGCCGTGCTTCTGTCCGCAAGGTCTGCGCCGCCTCCCGGATTGCTGACGTTGGGGAGCCCATCCTGAGGTCCTATAGCCGCCGGAATCAGGTGGGGGTCAGGTGACTCAGCCCAGGTGCGGTGCACAGACGGCCAAGGGGAGCCGGTGCACTAAGCCCGCGATCATGAACAGCTCTCGGTGTCAGTTACACCAGGGAGGCTCGTCGAGCTACGGAGTGGCGCAGCGGAAGAAGAAGGAAGCCGAAGCGAAGATGCGGAAGCTTCGGAAGAAGAAGTGAGCTGGCGGGCGGCCTGCCTCTGACATCCATGGGTGACATCAACGCGGGTGAACACCGGCAGTGCCGGGCGGTCGCGGAGAGGCATCGCAGCCTGGGCTGAGTGGGTGATGGGCGGGGGCAGGGCGAGCTTACAAAGCAGATGTCGCCAGTTCGAGATCGACTGCGACCACCAGCAACAATAGGCACGATGTGTTCACAATTGCCTCCGCGGATCAGGGGAGCGGATGGCCGGGTCTTCACTGCGAAATCGAAACTCTGCAGAGACGCCCAAGCTCTTCCGCGCTGCGACGTAGAACGCATCACGCCGATCTTGAAACTCGCGAAACGCCCGCGTCCAATCTTCTGCGGTCCCCGAGCGCTGGTCACGAGCGAATTGCTCAAGCACCCAGGCCTGACGCTGCAGAGCTCTAGCCGCCGAGACCGTGTCGGCGTCCCCCATCAGAAGCACGGTTTCGAACGCATACCCACGTTCCAGCTCTGCCTCAGCCAACAGCTCCAGACCAGCCTCTGAAGCGATGGGCTGAGGAAGGTCAAAGAGTCCTTTCGCAGCCGCGAGTCGGCCTGCCACTGAAACGAACCTTTTGATGGCGTCGGCATACCGGATGTACGACTCCAAGCGGCGCTCATCCCACCGAGTGGAAAGCTGTCGCCGCCACCGTGATCTCTCCATCAGTGTTGCGCCCAGATATGAGGCCAGTGCACCAACGAGCACGCCTATTAGCGTGAATAGCTGACCCGACAATGTCCCCCCTGCCACTTGAACCCGTGTTGAAGCCTAGCCCGCGGAGTGCAGCCCGCCAGAGCCCGGGCGGCGACCTAGACCCTCATCGTCCTGTGGGAACCTTGGCGAGCCCTTCGTCAGCGCCCTGAGCCAGACGATCGTTGAGTGGGACTCAGGTCCGGACGAGGGGCGACACCGGGTTCATCAGATCTTGCCTCCGGAACCACGGTGCCAGGCTGCGCACCGTCCAGCCTTCGGGAACGTCCCGTGGCTCGACCGCTGTCGCAGCTGCGGCCTATTCATGGACCAGCGTGGCAGCAGAGGCCACCTTCAAGGGCTCTGACCTGCTGGAACGCGTGAGACGCACGGGGCCTCCGGAGCCGTGTGCGCGGGTTCGAATCCTGCCGGGGGCACTTCGCAGGAAGTGCCCAAAGACCCCGCCATCAGCGCTTTGGCCGAGACGGGGTCTTCGCGCATGTGCAGCCGCTTCGTGTAGGGGTCTCGTCCTGCCGCGGGGAGGCCTCGACGTCATTCACCCCGTTCGCGCGAGTCTTGACGGACGCTTCTGGAAGGGGGGGCGTCCGTCCCGTACTGCGGTCGCCGGCAGCGCGGTGGCGACCGCTCGGCGCTGTTGGGCGCTCACGGCGAGCGTAGGCCTGTACGTCCGCCTGCACGTCGGCCGGGCGCCAGTTGCGCGCAGGCCGGCCGCCGCCTGTACGTGGGCCAGATGCAACGGTCGTACGGTCACGCTCGCCGCACGGCGGGATACCGGGGCACCTGCGGGACCGCAGTGTCTCCACCGCCGACATGTCACCTCAGCCTGCGAGGTCACGATGCGGACGAGCTGTATGGAATGTCCGACTGCATGGATAGTCTGACGGTGTGTACGACATGACTGACCCGGTCGCCAGCCGCGACGCCGCGAAGGCCGCCGAACGCGAACGTCTGGCACGTGCGCGAGCGCGTCGGCAGAGCCAGAGCAGTCAAAGCAGCGCCGCGGTGAGTGGGTTCGCCCAGCGCAAATGGCGTTGGCTCGGGGTGGGTGGCGATGAGGCCGTCGAGGCCGTGCGCGCCATGCTGGCCGACCTGGTCGCAGTACCGGAACTACCCGAAACCGACCGCGCGGTACTCGCCCTCGCCCTCGAAGGGACCCCTGATCGCGAGGGGTTGCTGCCGTCCGTGCGTACGGGGCTCATCTCGCTGCCGCCGGATGCCGTCCTCCATCACCTCCGTGGGCTGTGGGCAGCCGGTGTGCGCTGGCTCAACGAGGCGGGGCTGGACCGGTGCAGGCTTCTCTGCTCGACCGCACCGGGGCTGGAGCTCGTCAGCACGCGCTCACGCGCGGTCTCGGGCGGTCCTGCCTTCTCGCTCTTCACCACGGCCGCGACCCGTGGTGCGATACCCCTGCCCAACCGCTTCCTGGACTCGGCGCTGTCCTGGGCTCCGCTGTCCGTCATCGACGATCTCGTCGATCACGGCGGCCTGTTGGCGGAGGATTCTCCGTGGGAGGCGCGCGACGCCGAGGAAGCCCTGTACCTGCGCGCCCGGCTCGCACCGGATGGCATCACGCAGCAGGAGGCGGAGCGCCTCGGCTGGGAGTTCTGGCTGCGGCGCCAGGCCTTCCTGGCCGGCCGGACCGTGGTGCGCCAGGAGCCCGATGACGTCTGGGACCTGCTGTACGACGTAGCAGTGGAGGGCGACGTGTCAGCCCTCGACGCACTCGATGCCGCACTGCCACGGCAGCAGCAGATCGAGCTGCGCGACCTCAAGTCGGGCGCGATCTCCGGCCAATGGGCCCAGGACATGGCGAAGGACCGCGGCCTGTGGCTGCTGATGGCGGCGCTCTGGCATCCCCAGGAGTCCGTCGACGCGAGTCGCGGCCCGTTCTACGCGCTGGTCGCGATCAAGCGGGCCTACGACCTGCTGAAAGCGGACCGACTCGAGGACGCGTTCCGGCAGGCCCGCTCCCTCACCCGTGCGGGCACGGGCGCCCGAGGAGTGTCCGCCGAGTTGGCGTCCGAGGCCAACTCCATCCTCGCCTACACAACCGCGGTGAAGGGCCAACTCGAAGCGGCGGAGGAGTACGCGGTCAGGGCCGCCTCGGGTGGTGGCACGACCGCCGAGCACAACCTCGCGCTCGTCCGCACGTGGAGCACGTTGACGAAGAACGAGCGCGGCCCGGTCACGAACCCTTTCCTGGAGTTCGGCCTGGATCACGGGGCCACCGGGTGGGAAGTGCACTGCCGGGAGATCTTCCGACAGCACGAGGGCGATACCCCGGCCCAAGCCCGCTTGAACCGGGCCGAGGACCGGATCCGGAACGCCTTGCACGGCGACGCCGGCTGGAAGGTCTTCTTCGAGCTGCCCTTGGACCCGTCCCGGTACGTCATCACCCCCGGCGTTCCCCGCCACCTGGTGCCTCCGCTGGTGGCCCTGACACGGCGCACCTCCGTGACCAGCGGGGCCGAGCTGGAGGCCATCCGCGCCCGGGCAGCCGTCGAGCTGCTCGATGATTTCCGGACCACGGCCCCGCACCTCGACCGGCACAGCCCGGTCCAGTGAGCACGTCGATCCAGATCCATTCATCCTGACGGAACAAGGCAGATCCCTGATGACCCCGAAAAACAGCCCTTCGGCAGGGCGTGGGCGGCAGTCCGCGATTCCGAAGAACCTGCGGCCTCACCGCCCCTGCCCCCACTGCGGTCACATCCAGCCCGGTGCCGATGCCAAGACCGCGCCGCACCACCCCCAGGGCAGGAAGCGCCGCCTTGAGCGCCGCCGCGGATCCGCGGGTCCGGTGCCGTCGCCGGCGCCGTCGGCGGAGATGCCGGAGTCAGCGCCGGAATCAGCACCGGAATCAGCACCGGCCGCAGCCCCTGATCCGATCGACGCGGCGACGATCATCAAGCGCGTGGTGGCGGGCGTTGCGGAGGCGCTCGCGGACTCCGGCGATTTGCCCGCCTCCATCGTGAGCACGTCGGTGCGCAAGGCCGTGCTGGACGTGTTCCGTACCCGCGCCCAGTTCGCCGGGCGGATCGCCGAGATCGACGCGCTGCTGTGGTCCCGGGCAGCCCTCGCGGGCTCCCTGGTCGACCCTTCCATGGCGGCACACCTGCGCGAACTCCGGCTCCTCAGGGTGGTCGAACCGGAGGAGGGCGACCGGTTCGTGGTCACCGAAGGCGAGGGTTCCTCCTTCGAGTTGTTGCGTCCGGCGTACGTGGACGAGTTGACCGGCAAGGTCATTCTCGCGGGGCAGCTGCGGCGCGTGCCCGAGCCCATCGGCCGCACGGAGGGGGAAGCATGAGCACGGCCGGCATCGACTTCGGGACCACCAACTCGGTGGTGGCCCAGTGGAACGGTGAGTACGTCGAGGTGCTGGAGATCGGCGGCCGGGGCCTGGACGCGGACTGGCTCCGACCCGGCTTCGAGCTGCTCTACCCCTCGGTGGTCGGCACCAGCACGCTGCGCCCCGGGACCCTTTTCGGCTGGGAGGCGAAGCTGCGTTCGGAGCACGCGGTCGAAGCCTGCAAGCGGATGCTGCGGGACGAGCCCTTCGTGTCCTTGGGAGGTTCGCGTTTCGCCGCGACCACCGCCGCCGCCGGTGTCTTCCATGCCATGGCGGTTGCCGCGGAGGAGGAGGCCGCCACCGAGATCCGCGATGCCGTCATCACGGTTCCGGCCAACGCGACGGGCGCGGCGCGGTTCCGTACCCGTGAGGCCGCCCGCGCCGCCGGTCTCACCGTGCGCACCCTGCTCAACGAACCGACGGCCGCCGCCATCGCGTACGCGCACGAGATGGAGGTCGACGGAGAGTTCCTGGTCTTCGACTGGGGAGGCGGCACCATGGACGCCACCCTGCTGCTACATGACGAGGGGTTCTTCGACGAGAAGGCGAGCCGTGGCGTCAATCAGCTCGGCGGGCTGGAGATCGACGCCCGACTGCGTCGGATGGTCCTCGACCGGGCTCCGGCACGCCGTCAGTGGACTTCCTCCGAGAAGCGCCAGTTCAACCTGGACATCGAGCGCGCCAAGATCCTGCTCTCGCAGCAGGAGTCGGTTCTCGTGACCACCCCGGACGGCGTCGTTGTCGAGATCGGCCAGGTCGCGTTCTCGGAGGCGATCCAGGATCTGATCAGCCGTGCTCTCGACCCGGTCGAGGAGTGCCTGGCGCAGGCCCGGATCGAACCGCACGAACTCACCGCCGTCCTGATGATCGGTGGCAGTAGCCAGATCCCCGCGGTGCGGGCAGCCGTGGCCGAGGCGCTCGACTGCGAGCTGGTGGACACGGACTTGTGCAATCCCATGACGGCCGTGGCAGAAGGAGCGGCGATCGCGGCCGCGGCCATGGACGGGGAGCTCAAGAGCATCATCCGTGTGGTCAACACGCATGCTCTCGGGACCGTGACCAAGAACCGGGAGGGGCAGCGCCGGTTCAGCGCCCTCATCGACCGGAACCAGCGGCTCCCACAGCAGCGCATCAAGTCGTACGAGCCCACGCGCGACAACGTCGCGAAACTGACCGTGGAGGTCTGGGAGGGAGATCCGGACCGCCCGGTCGACCATCCCGACAACGTGAAGCTGACCGACCTCGTACTGACCTACCCGAGCATGGGCAAGGCCGCGGACAGTGTCTTCGACCTGGAGTACACCTACAGCAAGGAAGGGCTCCTCGCGGTCAAGGCCACCTTGCAGAAGACCGGGCAGGTCCTCCTCGACGGAGAGGTCAAGGTCTTCGGGGACGGCCAGGTCCTGCCGGAGGTGCGCAAGGAGCTCGAGCGGCTGCTCGAACTCACTCCGGTGGCGAGGCCCGTTTCCGAGCCCACTCACCCACAACAGCAGCCCAAGACGCAGCCCCTTCCCGGGCCTCCGAGCCGCCGCTCGGCGGGGGCCGTCGGGGTGCCCCGGAAGGAACCGCTCATCGTCGACGGTTCGAACCTCGCCTGGAACGGCAGGCCCTCGCGTGCGGCGGGCGGGCAGCCGAGCTTCGCCGCCTTGGAGGCGGCCGTGAGGTCGCTGCGGCTCAAGCATCCCGACCGCGACGTGCACGTGGTGGTCGACGCCACGCTCCGGCACGACGTCGCCCCTCCGGAGAGGCCCCTCGTGGAGAAGGCGATCGAAGCCAACGAAGTGGTGCAGCCGCCTGCCGGGACCGAGGGGAAGGGCGACGCCTTGGTCATCAGCATCGCCAAGGAAGTTTCCGGGGTGATCGTCTCCAACGACAACTTCGTGCCGTTCCAGAAGGCGAACCCTTGGCTGCGTGCCTCCGGGCGCATTATGGGGGCCACTCAGTCGCAGGGAGTGTGGGTCTTCAACCCGCGCATCCCGAACCCGGCGGATCCATCGGTCCGGCGCAGGTGAGCGGGCCGGGCCGCCGGACCTTCCGGTGGTCCGTACGAGGCGGGTGCGGATCAGTCTGTGGGTTCGTGGGATGGGGCGGGGTTGGGGCGCTGCCTATCGTGGTGCGTGATTCCCCTGTGTGCCGGTGACCAGGCGCTCTGCGGGGAGCGAGCACGTACGAGATGGGGCAGCGGACATGCGTGAGTTGGTGGAGACGGCTCGGCAGTGGGTGGCCGAGGGGCGGGTGGCGTTTTTGGTGCGGCCCGTTACCGAGCAGGGGTTCGGGCCGCGGGATCCTTCCGGGGGGCTGCTCGTCGATGTGCGGGGGGAGTGCGCCGGGAGCCTGTACCAGGGGGTGTTCGATGCCGAGCTCGTGGCCGAGGCCGGGGCCGTGGGGGCCGGGCACACGGCGCGGGTGTGTGAGGTGTCCGTGGGCGGGGCCGAGGCCGCTGAGGCGAGGCTGACGTGCGGCGGGCAGGCCGAGGTGCTGCTGCAGCCCTTGGGTGCGATCCCGGGCGAGTGGTGGGACCTGCTGGAGGAAGGGGTCGGGGTGGCCCTGGTGACACGGCTGAACGAGGGGGCCGATCAGGCCGTCAGTCACGTGGTGCGGGCCGGCGGTGTGGTGAGTGACGATGCCGGGCGGCGGGCCGGGGAGCTGTTGGCCAGTCGGCGGGCCGGGCGGGACGCGCTGTACGGGGAGTCCGGGCTGGTGCTCGTGGAGGCGTACCCGTCTGCGCCGTATGTGGTCGTCGGCGGCGGGGGTGAGCTCGCGGAGATCATCGAGCAGCAGGTGCTGCTGCTGGGGTGGGAGGCCGTGCTGGTGGAGGGGGCCGAAGAGGCCCGGAAGGCGATTGCGGCGCGGCGGGATGCCGCGTGCGTGGTCATGCTGAGCCACGACGAGACGTTCGACGTGCCGACGCTGCGGTTCGCGCTGGCCGAGGGGGTTCCGTACATCGGGGCGCTCGGGTCGCGGCGTACGACGACGCGGCGCCGGGAAGGGTTGATCGCCGCGGGGGTGACGGAGGCCCAACTGGCCTTGGTGCACGGGCCGATCGGGCTGGATCTCGGGGCCCGGACGCCGGCGGAGACCGCCCTGGCGATCTGCGCCGAGATCCTGGGTGTGCTCGGGGCCCGCACCGGCGCGGGTGCGCTGCGGGACACCGACGGGCCGATCAACGTCTGAGCCGCGGGCGGAGGCGGTTTCCGGCGGGAGTGCGCGTATCGGGTGAAAGTGCGGGAAAATGGTCGGTATGGACATGATCCTGAGCGTGGACGCGATCCTCCTTGATATCGCATGGTTCGCGGTCGTCGGACTCGTCGTCGTCGCCATGCTGCTCGGCGGCTTCAAGCTGGGCCAGCGGGTACGGGCGAAGGAGCCCCGGCCGCCCGACCCCTCGGAGCAGCCGCACCTGCCGAACGGTGGGGCGGTCTACGAGGTACGCGGGGAGCGGGACCCCGTGGAGATCCCGGAGGGAGGGCTCCGGCCCCACGAAATGCAGGGTTACGGAAACTTCGGCTCCACCGGCTCCAGCCATCCGGAGGACGTCCGGGCGGAGCGGGAGTCCGGGTACGAGCATCCGGGTCCGGAGGCGACGTACCCGAGGCCGCAGCCGGGAGGCCCCCCGGACCACGGGCGTGGCGCGCACAGCTGACACCTCGGCCACCTGCCACCTCGGCTCTGACACCCGACTCTCTGGCCCGCGCCTCCCGCGCGGGTCAGAGGTCTGTTCGCAGCCGGATCACCTCCGGGGGCGGGTGGCGGGCCGAAGTGGCCCGGACCTCCGCGGTGAGGGGCGGGTCCAGGGTGTGGAAGGGGACCTCGCCCAGGCCGATCGCCGTGATCGTGGCCGTGGGGGGTGACGGGGGCGCCTCGCGGGTGGCCACCTCCGCCGCCAGTTCGGCGCGGAGGGCTGCCGGGAGGGGGCTGGAGACCAGCGGGGTCTCGTCACCCACCGGGAGGACGAGCACCAGGGCCTGCGGGCGGCGCGGGGTGCCCGTGTAACCGACGACCGCCGCGTCGCGGACGTCCGTGTGCCGCAGCTTCTGCCAGCCGCGGCGGCCGGCCGGGTAGGGCTGGTCCAGGCGCTTGACGACCAGGCCCTCGATACCGCTGGCCGGGAGGGTCTCGTACCAGGTGGCGGCCAGTTCCGGGTCCGTGGTCATGGGGACCGGCTGGAGTGGCGGGCCCAGCGGGAGGAGAAGGTCCACCAGGAGGGCGCGGCGGCGTTCGTACGGGCGGGTGCGCAGGTCGAGCCCGGCGAGTTCCAGGACGTCGAAGGCGGCGTACGAGGCCGGGAGGCTCTGCGCGAGGACGGCCGCGCGGGCGGCGGTGGCGGCCGCCGCGCGCCGCTGGACCAGGGCGAAGTCGGTGCGGCCTGCGTGCCAGACCACCACCTCGCCGTCCAGCACCGTACCGGCGGGCAGTTGGTGCGCGGCGGCGGCCAGGTCGGGGAAGGCGCCGGTCACGATGCGTCCCGAGCGGGCCTGGAGCGCGACGCCGGCCTCGGTGCGCAGGACGAGGAGGCGGTGGCCGTCGAACTTCGGCTCGTACGCCAGACCCGCCCCGCGCGGCAGGGTCCGTACGGCCGCGGCCAGCGCGACGCGGATCACGGCAGTCGCCCCGCCCGGTCGGGGTCGGTCAGGGGGGCGAACAGGTCGCCGTGGCGGGCGAGGCGTGGCGGGATGTCGTCGGCGAGGAAGAGCAGGTCGGGAGGGGTCCGGCAGGCCTCCACCTCCGCCCAGGAGACGGGCGTGGAGACGGTGGGACGGGCCCGGGCGCGCAGGGTGTAGGGGGCCGCGGTGGTCTTGGCGGCGGCGTTCTGGCTGTGGTCGACGAAGACCTTCCCGGGGCGCAGGGCCTTGGCCATGCGGTGGACGACCAGGTCGGGGAGGGTTCGTTCGGCCTCCTGGGCGAGGGTCTTGGCGTACGAGGAGACGTGCGCGGACGGGGTCGGGTGGAGGGGCACGGAGAGGTGCAGGCCCTTGGAGCCGGAGGTTTTGGCGTAGGCGTGCAGGCCGTCGGCGGCGAGGCGGTCGCGCAGCCAGAGGGCGGCGGCGCAGCACTCGACGACGGTGGCGGGCGGCCCGGGGTCCAGGTCGAAGATCAGCCGGTCGGCGACGGCGGGGCTGTCGGCGGGCCACTGGGGCGTGTGGAACTCGACGACCAGGTTGGCGGCCCACATGAGGGAGGCCATGTCGGCGATCACCACTTGTTCGGCGGAGGGTTCGTCGGAGCGGGGGACGGGGGTGGTCTTCACCCAGTCGGGGGTGCCGGGCGGCGGGTTCTTGGTGAAGAAGAGCTGGCCGTCCGGGCCGTCGGGGTAGCGGAGGAAGGACACCGGGCGGTTGTGGATGTGCGGGAGGAGGGTGTCCTTGATCGTGGCGTAGTAGTGGAGCAGCTCGCCCTTGGTGAAGCCGGTCTCGGGATAGATGACCTTGTCGAGATTGCTGAGCGTGATGCGACGGCCCTCCACCAATGTGATCGGCGTCATACGACGAGACTGCCACGAAACCGGAGGAAGCGGGCGGGCAGGCAGGCGGTGCGATCCATACGGAACGGGGCCGTCTCCTTCCACCCGATTCATTCGAGTGACGGCGGTTCTCGGGGGGCGTGGCTGTCGCGCGCTGATCCAGGTGTGCCAGAGGTGTAGTGCGGGGGCGCGGCCGGTTCAGGCGGAGGCCCGCTTGGTGGTCTTCTCGGCCGTGGTCTTCTTGGCCGTGCTCTTCTTGGCCGTGGTCTTCTTCGCAGCGGCCTTGGCCGTGCTCTTCGTGGCGGCGGTGGTCTTCTTGCCGCCGGCTTCCTTCGGTGATGCGGCGGCCTTCTTCGCCGCCGTGGAGCCTGTTGCCTTCCGGGCCGGTGCCGTCTTCTTCGCCGGGGCCTTCTTCGCGGTCTTGCGGACGGGCAGGGTCCGGACCTCGGCCTCCGTCTCCTCGGCAGCACCGCGCTCCCCGCGCGACTCCTTGGCCGCGCGGACGCTGTTCTCCAGGGCTGCCATGAGGTCGATGACCTTGCCGCCCGTCGGGGCGGCTTCCTCTTCGTGCGGCAGCTCGATGCCCTGGAGCCGGGCTTCGATCACCTGCTGGAGGGCTTCCTGGTAATCGTCGTGGAGCGTGGACAGGTCGAAGTCCTGGGACAGCATGTCCATGAGGGACCTGGCCATCTGCAGTTCCTGGGGGCGGATCGTGACCTCGCCCTCCGGCGCGACGCCGGCGGCAGGCCGGACCTCGTCGGGCCAGAGGCACGTCTGCAGCACCAGCGTGTCCTCGTGCACTCGGAGCACGGCGAGTGACTCTCTCGACCGGATGGCGATCTTCGTGACGGCGATCTGCCCGGCCTCGGTCAGGGCCTGCTTGAGCAGGGCATAGGGCTTGGCGGCCGCGCGGTCGGAGGTGCCGACGTAGTAGGCCTTGGAGAACATCAGCGGATCGATGGTCTCGGCGTCGACGAAGGCCAGCACGTCGATGAGCCTCTTGCTGGGGAGGGGGAGGTCGGCGAGGTCTTCGTCGGACAGCATGATCATGCTGCCGTCCGGGGCCTCGTAGCCCTTGGTGATCTCCGCATACGGAATCTCGACGTCCTCGGCTTCGCATACGCGCCGCAGCCGCACCCGGGAGCCGTCCTTCTCGTGCACCTGGCGAAGCGGGATGTCGTGCTCCTCCGTGGCCGTGAAGAGCTGGACCGGGATCGTGACCAGCCCGAACGATATGGCCCCCTTCCAGGTCGCTCTCATACCGGCGCTCCTTCCCTGGGACCCTCAGGCTAAGACGAGGTCAGACACCGCGACACTCGGCGACGACCACCTGTCCTGCCGGTCTCGGGCGAGGCGACGGCGCAGCCCGCCAAAAGCCGGAGCCTGGTGGCCGGACGGGTGGGCTCAGCGCCAGTCGTCGATCACATAGGCGTCGGGGTGGCTGTATCCGGGCTCGTTGGGCCGGTGCATCGTGACGCCCTGCATCCACGTACGGAAACCACGGTCGATCATGCGCCGATAGGCATCCGGGCGGCCCAGGTTCATCCCGGCGTCCAGCTGACTCAGCCCGCGCTCGGCCGCCAGTTGCTCACATGCGTCGAGCAGTCGCTCGAAGCGGTCGGCGGCCTCCGGGCCAGGGCGTACGGCGCCGAATTTGACGAAGCACACGTCCTCTCCGGCCTCCGATCCGGCTCCGCAGTGGCAGACGGCCAGGCCGTCGAGCTCGGAGCCGCCGCCCTGGAGCAGGACGGTGTCACCGAGTCCCTGCGCGTGCACGGCGACGATTTCGCGTTCCAGGTCCAGGCCCTCGTACACGGCCCCGGTGAGTTCGCGGCAGGCACTGAGGCAGGCGGACTGCTCGGCGGCAGGCAGCTCGCCGTACGTCACCCGGCCGGGGACCACGGGGCTGCCCGCGACGTGCTTCTTCATGACGGCCGTGAGGAATCGGGGCCAGAAACCGTATCTGCGGTAGAGCTCAAGGTGCTTCGGACTGTGCGAGAAGGTGAACAGGCCCAGGTGGCGGTTGCCCCAGGTGTCGAAGCAGTCCATGACCGGATCCATGAGGCGCTTGCCGACGCCCTGGTCCCACAAGTCCGGACGCACGGTCAACGGTCCGAAGTACCCGACGCTGCCCCAGTTGGCGGCGAAGTTCGATCCGGCGAATTCACCCTCGATCGTCGCTGCGAAGGCCGCGTGCGGATCGGCCGCCCAGCGTGTGCGGACGTATTCGGCGGTCTCGAAGAACGTCTTCGGCTCGGGGATCCCGAGGAACGTCCCGAAGGCGACCCGGAAGATCTCATCGGCCCGATCCAGGTCCGCCTCGGCCAGCGGGCGGACTGACACCGGGCCCGCGACGGTCTTCCGCTCCGCTGCCGGTGAGGTCATCGCTCTCTCCTTCTCGGAGTCCCCGTTTCATCACACCACGAGCGGCACCGCATGGCGAAGCGAACGGTCAGCCGGTGCCGGAGGCCGGTGACCAGGGCCGATTGCCTTGCCTGGGGAGCGGGGTGGGGGGTGCGGGGGGTGCGGGGGGAGTGCGGCCGCAGGTGCGGGTGGGGCCTGCGGCGCTTTTCCCCACCCCGCCCCTTCCCGAACTGGGGCTCCGCCCCAGACCCTCCCCCAGACTCCGTCCGGGGGGACCCCCACGCCTCAAACGCCGGCGAGGCTGGATGTGCGCCGCCGGGTGGTCTCGGGCGGCTGTCAGGTTGGGCGTTGTCCGGGGCGGGGTGGTGGCGACGGGTGGGTGGGCCTCGGCCGGGGGTGCGGCCGGCTCGCGCCCGGGGTGGGGGTGGGTAGCCAGGTTCTGGTGTCTCGGGCCAGGGCGAACAGGGCTTCCACGTCCGGGGGTTTGAGGGCCGTCGGGGCGCACTTGAGGGTGGGGAGGGCGGTCAGGGGTTGGAGGATGTGGATGTCCCGGACCGTGGGGGCCACCTCCACGCGGGAGGCCTCCACCACCGCCAGGGCCGGGGTGACCTGGGCCGACAGGAGGCGGGTCGCAAGGGCTGCTGCGCGGCGGGTCCAGCGGGGGTCCGGGCGGGGTTCCGTGCGGCCCACCGTGAGCAGGAGGTCGCCGACGGCGGCACGCTGGCGGCGGCCGGGGGCCGTGCGGACGCAGAAGATGCCCGCCGGGCCGATCAGCAGGTGGTCGATGCTGCCCAGGCCGGGGAGCGGGACGCAGTGCAGGGTGCGCCAGCCGTCCGGCTCCAGGGTGTCCAGTACGTCGCCCATCCGCTGCTGGGCCGCCAGGTCCTGGCGGAGGCGGTGGCGGGCCCGCGTGCCCGCCGGGCCGTGTTCCAGCTCGCCCAGCAGGGTCTCCCCCGGGCGGTTCGGGGCGAGGTCCGCGTCCGGGGGCAGGGCGAGGCGTCGCAGGTCGGCCGCCGTGGGGACCGGCGGCGGGCCTATGGAGACCGTCCCGCTCAGGTAGGGGCGGAGGGCCGCGAGGATCGCTTCCCGGTGGTCGTCCGCCAGGACGCTGATGCGGTTCGCCTGGCGGTCGTACCAGGCCACCGCCTGCCCGTCCGGCAGGTTCACGTACAGTCGGCCGCGGCCGGCCCGGCCGGCTGACGGCAGTACTTTGAGTGGCGACATCGCCCTCACCCCCGCGGTCCATGGGAGCAGTCCGGGCGTCGCACGGCAATCCCCCGGATGTGTCACGTAACGACTCCGACGGGACCTTGCGGCTCTGCTGTTACAAGAACGGGGCTGCGCCGCAACGCCCCTCCCCTAGGTTTGTCCCACCTGGACCCACCTGGACCCGCCTGGACCCACCTTGACCCGCCAGGCCCTCCCTGACCAGCACCGAAGGACTCCCGTGAGCACCGTCCGCCGCCGCACTCTCGTTCGCGCCGCCGCCGTGGCCGCATGCGCCGGAAGTCTGCTGGCGCTGCCCACCGCCGCCGCGCTCGCCGAGGGGGTGCCCGCGGCCTCCTCCGCGCACTCCGCCGGGCGGCCGGCCTCCTGGGTCGGCGGCCGCGGAGACGCCCCCGCGCAGGGCGAGGGGTACGGGTACAAGACCGGGACCCGGAGCGGGCAGGTCGTGCCCGTGACGGCGGCGAGGGAAGCGGAGCCCGCCGCCGTCGGGTCCGTCGATGCGCGGCGGCTGAGCACGCTTGCCGACGGGCCGGGTGAGGGCGTGCTGCTGCTCGCCGCCGGTGGGGGCATCGCGGCCGTCGGCGCCGCCGGGCTGGGCTTCGCGATGCTGCGCCGCGGTCGTACGGACGGCTGACGTACGGGCTGCGGGCGGGCTACGGATCACTGACGCGCACAGCACCGTGGGCAAAGAGGGTGTGGCTCCGCATAAGGTTGACGCGATCGGCCGGCGTGGCGCGGGCAGGAGGGCGCGGGGTTCTGTGAACAGGTTTCCGTTGCGTGCCGCGGCCGCCGCCTCCGCCCTGGGCGCTGTCGCGCTGCTCCCCCTGCTGGCCGGCTGTGGCGACACCGGCGGGCTCGCCGGGGCCGGGGTCACGCCGACCGCGCGGGGGCCCGTACACCTGTGGCCGGACCGGCAGGGTGCGACCGTACCGCCCGCCGATCCGGGTGGCGCCCCGCCCGAGTACGTCAAGGGGATCCCGCCGGTCAAGGACCAGGACGTGCACGCGGTCGACCCGGTGGCGCTCGTCCAGGCGGAGCTGCGGGCCCACCCGAAGGTGGACGTCGGCCCGGACGGGATGCCCCAGGAGACCGCCGCAGCGATCCTGGCCTGCGGGAAGGACGGGGCGGACGGCTCGGCGGACGGTGCGCGGTGCCCGGTGCTGAAGCCGTACTACCGGGACCTCACGGGCAACGGCAAGGACGAACTGATCATCGGCATCGAGTTCGGCAGCGGCCCGGACGTCCCCGAGAAGGAGATGTCCGTACGCGTGTACACGGCGGATCCTGACGGCCGGCTCAACCGGATCATGGCGACGACGCAGAGCGTGATCACGGTGGAGCTGGCCGGGCAGGACGTGATCCTGCGCGTGCCGAGCGGGAACAACGGCTACGAGTTGATCACCGCCTGGTCCTGGGACGAGAAGCAGCTCACGATGCTGCCGACGCGCGAGCAGATCGTCCGGGTGCCGGTGAATCCGCAGCCGCCCAGCGGCAAGCCCCGCACGCGCCAGCCCGGCCAGGGCACCGGGCCCGGCAACGGCTCCGGCCCGGGCTCCGGCAACGGCTCCGGCTCCGGGCTCGGCACCGAGTCGCCGTGAAGGTCCGGCTGCCCGCGTGGACGGCCACGCTGACCTGGAAGTCGGCGTGTTTCATCGTGGTGATGTGCTGCACGCTGGCGGCCCTGCTGGGCGCCCTCGTCCACGTGGAGGTGACCCGGCAGACCGTGGCCACGGCCCGGGAGAAGGCCCTCGGCAAACTGCACGACGTCTCGCGCGCCTACGAGGCCGGCGAGGCCCTGCCGCCCGGTTCGGGGCTGGATCCCGCGGAGCTGCCGCCGAAGCTGCGGGCGCTGGCCGTGGCAGGGCGCCGGGGCACGATGGTCGCGGACCGCGACGGCCGCCCGACGATGTGGGCGGCGGCGCCGGCGGACGGCCGGGCGCTGGCCACGGCCATCGACTACGAGCAGAGCGCGCGGACCATCAACGGGCTGGACAACGCGATCATCGGGTCGTCGGTGCTCGCGATCGGCGGGACGCTGCTGGTGGGCGCCTTCGCGGTGACCCGGGTGACGCGGCGGCTGCACCAGACGGCGACCGTGGCCCGGCGGATCACCCAGGGGGACCTCGACGCGAGGGTGGGGGATCCGCGCACCAAGGACCCCTCGCGGCACCAGGACGAGGTGTCGACGGTCGCCGGGGCGCTGGACACGATGGCGGGGAGCCTGCAGACGAAGCTGGAGAGCGAGCGGCGGTTCACGGCGGACGTGGCGCACGAGCTGCGGACGCCGCTGACGGGTTTGCAGGCGGCGTCGGAGCTGCTGCCGGAGGGGCGGCCCACGGAGCTGGTGCGGGAGCGGGTGCGCACGATGCGGCAGCTCACGGAGGACCTGCTGGAGATCTCGCGGCTGGACTCGGGCAGCGAGGTGGTGGAGACCGACCTGCACCAGCTGGGGCGGCTGGCGGGGCGGGTGGTGCGGGCCTCGGGGACGGACACGGAGGTGGTCGTGGTCCGGGACGCGCACGTGGAGACGGACCGGCGGCGGCTGGAGCGGGTGCTGGGGAACCTGGTGGCGAACGCGCACAAGCACGGGCGTGCGCCGGTGGTCCTGACGGTGGACGGGCCGGTGGTGACCGTACGGGACCACGGGGACGGGTTCCCCGAGTACCTGATGGAGCACGGGCCGCAGCGGTTCCGGAGCGGCGGGGGCAAGGGGCACGGGCTGGGTCTGACGATCGCGGTCGGCCAGGCGGAGGCGATCGGCGCGAAGCTGTCGTTCCGGCGGGCGGAGGGGGGCGGAGCCCTCGCCGTCCTCACCCTTCCCCCTGCGGGGGGCTCGGCGGGGGTAGAGGGCCCGGTCCCTTGCAGGGGGCCCGGCTCACCACAGCGGCCTGGCCTCGCCTCAAACGCCGGCGAGGCCGGGAGTTACCGGTTCCGACGGGGACGGGTGTGCGGTGGGGCGTCCCCGCAGGGCGTCGAACACAACCACCCTCGGCCCACCGACCCCTGGAACCGTTCGACGCCCGAGGAGACGCCCCGGCGCGCGCCCGGCCCCGGCGGAACCCCCCTCGGGGCGCGGGCGGGGCGGCCGCTGCGCGGGGCCTTCCCCCACCCCGCCCCTTCCCGAAACCGGGCTCTGCCCGGACCCTCTCCCCCAGCTACCGCTGGGAGGTGCCCCCACCAGACTCCGTCCGGGGGTACCCCCATCCTCAAACGCCGGCGAGGCTGGAGGTGGCGCAGCCGCACCGCGCCCGGTCTGGCACTGCGCAGCCGCAGGGGCCCGGCGGGGTCAGCTCCGGGGCGGCTTGGTCCAGGGCCAGCGGGGTTTCGGCTTGGTGCCCGAGGGGCGGTAGGCGTACTTCCAGCCCTTCTGGAGGCCCAGGCGCTTGGAGTAGCCCGACGGGACGCGTTCGTAGAGCAGCACCGTCGGCGGGCCCTCCGGGGTCGGGACCGGGATCTCGTACCACTTCGGCGGGTGGCCGGTCGGGCCCAGCAGGATCGGGAGGACCCGGCCGTCCATCGGGCCACCCTCGAAGGGGGTCGGTTCGCTTCTCACCGCACCAGTGTCACAGGAGGTGCGCGGCCTCGGAGACCACGGGGATGACGCGCCGGGCCAGGACGCCGACCGGGCCGTCCGCGGATTCGAGGGCGAGGGCGGCGCGCGCGGCGGCCGCCGTTTCGGGGTCGGTGGCCGCCGTGGCGGTCAGGAGGGCGATGAACTGGTCCACCAGCCAGTCCCGGAGGGACTCGACCTCCGGCTGCTTGCCCTCGTCGATCCAGATGAGGGAGGCCGCCTCGACCGCCGTGATCCACGTACGCACCATCATCCGCAGCCGGGGCCCGGGCGACGGGACGGACAGGTGGACGAGGATCTGGTCGGCCGCCGCGCGGCGGATGCCGTCCACCGTGGCCGTCGTACGGGAGGTGCAGACGACGCTGCCGCCCTGCAGGAGGGCCGCGAAGCCCGCGTCGTGTTCGTCGACGAAGGCGAGGTAGCGGTCCAGGGCGCGGCTCAGGCGCTGGGTGAGGGGGCCCTGCTGGGGTTCGGCGAAGCAGAGTTCGAGGATGTCCGCCGCGGAGCGCAGGGCGGCCTCGTAGAGCTGCTGTTTGCCGCCCGGGAAGTAGCGGTAGACGAGCGGGCGCGAGACCCCGGCGGCCTCGGCGACGTCGTCGAGCGAGACCTCCTCCGGCGCCCGGTGCGCGAACAGCGAGAGGGCCGCGTCGAGGAGTTGGGCTCGTCGCTCCTCGACGCTCAGCCTGCGGTAGGCGCGTACGGTCGTCATGCCCGCAGGGTAGACGACCGTCCGGCGTCTCCGTCCGGAGTCCGTACGGAAGAAGGGTGCCGGCGGCCTTCCTTACGCGAGGAGGCCCGAGCTCTTCCACAGTTGGCGGCCGACTCCGCGCAGGACGCCGATGTCGTCGAGGAAGTCGGTGAGCCGCTTGGCTCCGGTCTGCATGACCTCGCGGCGGTGGCCGCTCGCCTTGACCTGGGCCAGTGCTTCGCGGCGGTCGAGGCCGATGTTGTCGTAGACGGCCGGGTTCACGAAGGCCACCGAGAACACGCGGGCGGCCTCGCCGCAGCTGATCCGGGTGAGTTCCTGCTCCCAGCGCGGGGCGGTCAGCATCTGGCGGCGCAGTTCCTCGCGGGCGTAGCGGACGTGCCGGGCTTCCTCGATGACGTGGATCCGGGTCACTCCGCGGACGAGGGGCTGGATGCGCTCGTCCGGGAAGGTGAGGCGCTGCATCCAGTCGAGGATCTCCTCGCCGAGGAGGGTGCAGGCGAAGGATCCGGGGGTGGTGGAAACGGTCTTCAGGATCCGGGCGAGGTTGTGGTTGAGGCGGGAGACCGGGTAGTCGGGGGCGCCGGACTGCTTGATCAGGCGGGCGAACATCATCGAGTGCCGGCACTCGTCGGCGATCTCGGTGAGCGCGTAGCGGACGTGGTTGCTGGTCAGGGACTTGTCGTAGATGTGCCGGACCAGCAGCTGCATCAGGATGATCTCGAACCAGATGCCGAGCGATCCCATCGCCGCCGCCTCGTGGCGGGAGAGGTCGATGCGCTGCTCCTCCCCCATCTTCTTCCAGAGCGGGGTGTCGTAGAGGGACAGCAGCTCGGGCGGCCAGTAGTACTTGCCCTCGATCGTGGGGGCGTCCCAGTCGAGTTCCTTGTCGGGATCGAAGGAGTGCTTGGCGGAGGATTCGAGCAGCCGCTCGGCGATCTGCTCGCGGTCCTTGAGGAGGCCGAGGGCGTCCCTCAGCTCGGCTCGGTCGGTCACCGTCGTCATGGCTTCGGACACCTCGTGGTTGGGTTACCGGCGGTCACTACTGCGGTCACTGCTTATGAGACTGCCTGTCAGCAAGGTCGTCAATCCCTCGCGCACGACTTGTTGACCCCGCGTCTACCAACGTGTGACGCTGCCAACTGTCCAGTCCTGTACGGCAGTACGCGACCACGTGAGACGAGGGGGCGTCAGTGTCGACGCACGAGCTCTACACCAGGGACCCGGGCGAGGGCGTCTGGCAGGTCCCCGCCACCGGCTCGGCCCGCTTCAGCTGGGAGTACGACGGAGGCCGCGAACGCCTCCTCGCGCTCTACCAGAAGGGCAAGGACAAGCAGTGGGACGGCGCCAAGCGCATCGACTGGGACATCGAGGTGGACCCGTACGATCCGCTCGGCACCCCGGACGACGTCCTCACGCTGTACGGAACACGGCACTGGGCCAAGCTCACCGACAAGGACAAGGGCGAGCTGCGCCGGCACTACGCGGCCTGGAACTTCAGCCAGTTCCTGCACGGCGAGCAGGGCGCGATGGTGTGCGCGGCACGCATCGTGGAGTCGGTGCCGGACCTCGACGCGAAGTTCTACTCCGCCACCCAGACCATGGACGAGGCCCGGCACGCGGAGATCTTCGGGCGCTTCCTGCACGAGAAGGTCGGGATGCTCTACCCGATCAACGACAGCCTCCAGGGGCTGCTCGGCGACACCCTGCGCGACTCCCGCTGGGACATGCCGTACCTGGGCATGCAGGTGCTCATCGAGGGGCTGGCGCTGGCCGCGTTCGGCATGATCCGCGACACCACCGACAAGCCGCTGCCGAAGCAGATCCTGGCGTACGTGATGCAGGACGAGGCCCGCCACGTGGCCTTCGGGCGGATGGCCCTGCGCGACTACTACAAGCAGCTCACGGACGTCGAACTGCGCGAGCGCGAGGAGTTCGTGATCGAGGGCTGCTACCTGATGCGGGACCGGCTGCGCGGGGTGGAGGTGCTGGAGAACTTCGGCATCCCGAGGAAGGAGGCCGAGCAGTACAGCGAGCAGTCCGAGTTCCTGCACCTGTTCCGGAAGCTGCTCTTCAGCCGGATCGTGCCGTGCGTGAAGGACATCGGGCTGTGGGGCGAGCGGCTGCAGAAGGCGTACCTGGACATGGGCGTCTTCGAGATGGGCGACTCGAACCTGGATCTGCTGATGAGCCAGGACGAGGAGATAGCCGAGGCCCTCGACCGCGAGCGGTTCGCGGCCGAGGAGGCGGAGCGGGTGGCGGAGGTCCGGGAGGCCATCTCGGAGGGCGCCGAAGAGGGCTAGGCCGGAGCCGGGTTCCCGGCGGAGCCGGGTTCCCTGGGGCTCCGCCCCAGACCCTCCCCCAGACTCCGTCCGGGGGGACCCCCACGCCTCAAACGCCGGCGAGGCTGAGGTGGCCCGGACGGGGCCGGGCGTGTGCCGGGGCGTCCCCGCAGGGCGTCGAACACAACCATGGCTCGGCCCACCGACCCCCCGACACGTTCGACGCCCGAGGAGACGCCCCGGCGCGCGCCCGGCCACGGCCGGGCCGGCCGCCCCCGACCCCGCCCCGGCTGGGCCCGCCGGCGCAACCGGCCCGATCCGGTCCGGGAGCGGGCGGGTCCGAGCCCGGCTCTTGGAGGCGACCTTCGGGGAGATGGCTCCGGGAAGCGGCCCGCGGCAGGCGGCAGGCGTTACGGCGCGATCGGCAGTTGGCGCTTGTGTTCCGTGAGCCGGTAGCGGCGGACGATGATCTCGAAGGCGCGCCCGTCCACCGGCTTGCCCTCCAGGAAGTCGTCGATGTCGTCGTACGTGACGCCGAGCGCGTCCTCGTCGGCCTTGCCCGGGTCGAGGGTCTCCAGGTCGGCTGTCGGAACCTTCCACACCAGCTCCGCCGGGGCACCCAGCGCGTCCGCGACGGCCCGCACCCGGCGCTTGGTCAGCCCGGTCAGCGGGACGAGGTCCGCGGCGCCGTCGCCGAACTTCGTGAAGAAGCCGGAGACCGCCTCGGCGGCGTGGTCCGTGCCGACGACCAGGCCGTCGCGCGCGCCGGCCACCGCGTACTGCGCGATCATGCGCTGGCGGGCCTTGATGTTGCCCTGCACGAAGTCCTGGTGGTGCGCGTCGCGGAAGGACACTCCGCCGGCGAGCGAGGCCGCGAGGGCGGCGTCGCTGGCCGGCTTCACGTCGACGGTGAGGACCTGGTCGGCGCGGATGAAGGAGAGCGCGAGCTGGGCGTCCTTCTCGTCGGCCTGGACCCCGTACGGCAGGCGCATGGCGTAGAACGTGGCCTCGTGCCCGGCCGCGCGGGCCCGCTCCACGGCGAGCTGGCACAGCCGCCCGGCGGTGGTGGAGTCGACGCCGCCGCTGATGCCGAGGACGAGGGAGCGCAGGCCGGTCGAGGTGAGCCGCTCGGTGAGGAAGGCCACCCGGCGCTCGATCTCGTGCTCCGCGTCGAAGGTCTCGCCGACCAGGAGTTCCCTGGCGATCTCCTGCTGCAGTGCGGTGGACGCGGGGGACGCGGGCTCGCTCACGGCTGCTCCTCGGGGGTCGTGCGTGGGGTTGAGTGCGGGGGTACGCGCGTGGGGTTGCGCGGTTCGGTGCCTCCGAAACCCTAGTCGACGGGCTCGGGGGATGGCCGCGGGGAGCGGTGCCGGGGGTGCGGCCCCGGGTGGCGGCCCCGGGTGGCGGCCCCCGCCCCCGACTACGCGGCGGGCGGGAACGCGCTGCGCAGCGTGAACGCGTACGGCGTCGGGCCGTGCTCCCGCAGGTGCCTCAGGCGGTGCTCCGCGTCCGCGACCGTCGGGCGCTCCCCCGCCGGGACCCACCACAGGGTCGCCATGGCCTCGGAGACGTGCTCGAACCACTCCCGGCGGCGGGCCAGCAGCTCGCGGTGCAGGCCCTCGTACATGAAGGCGGTCAGCGCGTCCTTGTCGCGCCACACGGACATGTTCACCAGGATCCACTCGTCCTCGAAGAACGGGATGCCGGTCGCGTCGCCCTCCTCGTCCTGCAGCCGCCACACGAAGCCGTCCGCCGCGTCGGCGACCGCGTTGACCGGGTCGAGGCCGTCCACGAAGAACTTGAACTCCGGGGAGTCCAGGGGGTACTTGCGGCGGGCTATGTTCACTTGGGCGAGTTCGTAGGTCATGTCCTTACGGCTATCAGGCGGGCTCCGCGCGCCGCTACCGGCTTCTCAGCGGGTGGACAGCGCCGCCTCCATCACCGCCCGCGCGATCGGGGCGGCGGCCAGGTTGCCGCTGATCTCGCCGCGGTCCGCCGACGCGTCCTCGACGACCACCGCCACCGCGACCGCCGGCAGCGGCGCGCCCTCCGCCTTCGCCCAGGAGATGAACCACGCGTACGGGGTTCCCGCGTTGCCGACGCCGTGCTGCGCGGTGCCGGTCTTGCCGCCGACGACCGCGCCGGGGATCGCCGCGTTCCTGCCCGTCCCGCTCTCCACCACCTTCACCATCAGCTGCTGCAGCCGCATCGCGGTGGCCGGGTTCATGGCCCGGCCCAGGCTGCGCTGGTCGCCGCGGCGGACCTGGTCCCCGTCGTCCTGCGTGGTCCGTTCCACCAGGTACGGGGAGCTCAGCTCGCCGCCGTTCGCGACCGCCGCCGCGACCATCGCCATCTGCAGGGGCGTGGCCCTGGTGTTGAACTGCCCGATGGAGGAGAGGGCCAGCTGGTCCTGGCTCATGTCGGTGTCGAAGTTCGACCGCGAGACCCAGGAGGGCACGCGCAGTCCGTCGCCGTTGAAGCCGAAGCGTTCCGCCGCCTCCACCATCCCGCGCAGACCGACCCGTACGCCGATCTTCGCCATCACCGTGTTGCAGGACCACTGCACGGCGTCCGCCATCGAGGCGTCCTGGCAGCCCGTGCCCGCGTTCGGCAGCAGGGTGCTGGTGCCGGGGAGGGGGTACGGGTCGGGGGTCTCGGTCGGGGCGTCCACATCGGTGACCACGCCCGCGTCGAGGGCGGCGGCGGCCGTCACGATCTTGAAGGTGGAGCCGGGAGGGTACGTCTCGCGCAGCGCGCGGTTCAGCATCGGCTTGGCGGGGTCCGCGTTCAGCCGCGCCCAGGCGTCCTTGACCTGCGTGCCCGTACCGGAGAGCAGGGCAGGGTCGTAGGAAGGGCTGCTGACCAGCGCGAGGATCTTCCCGGTGGCCGGTTCGACCGCGGCGACCGCGCCGCGCTTGCCCGCGAGCCCCGTGTAGGCGGCCATCTGCGTGGCGGCGCGGATCGTGGTGACCGCGTTCCCGCCGGCCGGGCGGCCGCGCGCGAGGTCGTACCAGAGGGGGAAGGCGGAGAGCCCCGGGTCGGTGCCCGAGAGGATCCGGTCCTCGGCGCGCTCCACGAAGCTGGTGCCGTACGTCTGGGAGGAGAAGCCGGTGACCGGGGCGTAGAGGGGGCCGTTCTTGTACGTGCGCTCGTAGCGGAGGAGCTGGCCGCTGTCGCGGGAGCCGGTGACGGGGCGGCCGTCGACGAGGATGTCGCCGCGGGGCTCGGCGTAACGCTCGATGACGGGGCGCTTGTTGGCCGGGTTCGCACCATAGGCGGCGGACTCCCAGACCTGCACGCGGGCGACGTTGACGAGGACGGCGACGAGCAGCGCCGCGCAGAAGTACGCGCACCAGCGGATGTAGCGGATCACGCGGGGCTGCCTTCCTGGCGGGGGTCGGGGTGGGGGTGGGGGTGGGGGTGGGGGTTGTGGTGGGCGTCGGGGTGGGGGTCGGAGTGGGGGCGCGGGTCGGAGTGGGGGCGCGGGTCGGATTGGGGGCGCGGGCGCCGGGCGCTGTCGCTGAGGCGGATCAGGAGGGCGACGATGATCCAGTTGGTGACCACGGAGGAGCCGCCCTGGGCGAGGAACGGCATCGCCATGCCGGTCAGCGGGATCAGCCCGGTGACGCCGCCGGCGATGACGAACACCTGGAGCGCGACGATCGACGAGAGGCCGGTGGCGAGCAGCCGGCCGAAGGAGTCGCGCAGCGCGAGGCCCGCGCGGAAGCCGCGGGCCACGAGGAGCCCGTAGAGGAGCAGGATCGCGGCGAGGCCGACCAGACCGAGCTCCTCGCCGGCGGTGGCGAGGATGAAGTCCGATTTGGCGGCGAAGCCGATGAGGAAGGACTGCCCGTGGCCGAGGCCGGCCCCGAGGAGGCCGCCGGCGCCGAAGGCGAAGAGGGACTGGGCGAGCTGGCCGGGGCCCTCGCCTCGGTCGATGGAGGCGAAAGGATTCAGCCAGTCGTCGACGCGGCTGTTCACGTGCGGTTCGAAGGTCCCGACGGCGTACGCGCCGAGGCCGGCGAGGAGCAGCCCGATCGCGATCCAGCCGATCCGGCCGGTGGCGGTGAACAGCATGATCACGAAGAGGCCGAAGAAGAGCAGGGAGGTGCCGAGGTCCCGCTCCAGGACCAGCACCCCGACGCTGAGCAGCCAGATCGCGAGGATCGGCCCGAGGACGCGGCCGGGGAGCAGGCGCAGCTTCCAGAAGAGGTGGCGGCCGGTGAGGGCGAGGGCGGTGCGGTTCGCGGCGAGGTACGCGGCGAAGAAGACGGCCAGCAGGATCTTGGCGAACTCGCCCGGCTGGAAGGAGAGTCCGGCGAAGCGGATCCAGATGTGGGCGCCGTTGACGGCCGGGAAGAAGACGGGGACGAGCATGAGGACGAGGGCCGCGGCGACGGAGAGGTACGCGTAGCGCTGGAGCACGCGGTGGTCACGGAGGAGCACGACGACGAGGACGAAGAGCGCCATCCCGAGGCCGGACCAGACGAGTTGGTCCCCGGCGGTGAGGTGGGCGGGGGTGGTCGCGTCGAGCCGCTGGATGAGGACGAGGCCGAGGCCGTTGAGGAGGACGGCGATGGGGAGTACGAGGGGATCGGCGTACGGGGCCCGCAGGCGGACGGCGAGGTGCGCGAGCAGCGCGGCTGCGGCGAGACCGCCGGCGTAGCGGGTGGCGGTGGCGGGGACGTGGCCGGTGGTCGCGATGCCGACGTAGAGGTAGCCGAGGACGGAGATCAGGACGGCTCCGGCGAGGAGCGCCAGCTCGACCCCGCGCCGCTTGGGGGCACCGGCGTCGGGGGGTGGGGGCGGGGCGGGCTCCGCCACCTGTGCCGTCAGAGCGGTCATACAGCGAAACGTAGCAAGCGGACGGATGCTATGTCCGCTTATGTCATAGTGTGCCGAAGAGTCGTCAGATTCGGTCAGGTCGGTTGGGTGGGTTGCGTCAAGGTCGGTTGGGTCGGTTGGGGTGGGTTGGGTCAAGGTCGGTTGGGTCGGTTGGGTCGGTTGGGGTGGGAGATGGAGTAGCTCATGGGGCCTGTGGAATTCATCGTCCTCGCATTCCCGGAAGAACAGCTGAGGGTGCCCGCGGTCGAGGCCGTCATGGGGCTGCGCAAGACCGGGGTCGTCCGGCTGATCGACGGGCTGGTCGCCACGAGGACCGCGGCGGGGGAAGTGCTCGCGGCCGAGTTCGACGAGTTCGTGGAGCTGGAGGGCCTGCTGACGGGGCGGGAGGCGGCCCGGCTGATCGGCCCGGAGGATGTACGGGAGGCCGCGGAGCTGCTGGAACGCGGGAGCTGTGCGTTGCTGCTGCTGGTCGAGCACGTGTGGGCGGAGGACGCGGCGATCGCCGTACGGGCGGCGGGCGGGCGGATCGCGGGGGCGGTACGGATTCCGGTGGATCGGGTGGCGGATGACCCCCGGGTGGAGGCTTCCTGATGTTCATTCGTCCGGTGGGAGTGACGGTGCGGTCGGCGGACCGGCCTGCGGGGCATCCGCTGCTGCGGGGGCTGCTGGCGCGGGCTACGGGGACGGAAGTGGGAGTGGGGACGGGCACCGTGGATACCGACGAGCCGCGGCACGGGGTGCGCTGGAGGACCAGCGGGCCGATCGAGCCTGAGCCGGTGGAGGCGGAGGCTGAGGCGGTGGAGGCGGAGGCAGTGGAGGCCGCGGAGGCTGAGGCTGAGGCGGGGCCGGTGGAGTCGGCCAAGGCGGAGGAGCCTGAGGGCGTCCGGGCGGGCGGGCTCGTCGCAGAGCTGACGCAACTGGCCGCCCTGGCCCGGGAGGGGTTGCTGACCCCGCAGGAGTTCGCGACGGCCAAGGGGCGGTTGCTGCGGGGGTGACGGCTGGGCGGCATCAGGGAGGGCTTGGGGGTTTCCCGTCAGTCCCACTGTCCTTCCGTGTCGTGACGGCCTGTCAAGGGCGCTCCTCCTTCGTCGTCGCGTCGCTGCGCGATGGCCTTCGGCCACCCTTGACAGACCGCCCCGCCCCGGAAAGACAAGGACTGCCGGGAAACCCCCAAAAGAACGGGCCGGGAGGAGAAAGGAAAAGGGCGGGGCGGTCAGGGATGCTCGGCCCCGCTCCGGTAGGGGGCGGGCCCGAGCCCGGGCCCTCCCAGGCCGCTCCCCGAACCGGGCAGACGGCCGGCTATCGCCAAACAGCGACCACAGGCACCCCAGCCCCCGACAGGCGCGTCGGATCGCTATGCGCTTCTCATCGCATGGCGTCCGACGGCCGTCTGGGGCTGGTCAGAGGCGGCCGAGGATGGATTCGGCCGTCGCGCGGTGCTCGGTGGCTGCGGTCGGGTCGGTGTCGTCGAGCAGGGTTGCGATGCCTTGGTGGGCCAGGGCTTCCTCGTGCCGGTAGCCGAGTTTCGGGGCCTGCTCGAGTGCCTGGCGGTGTAGCTGGAGGGACTCGTCGGGCAGGCCGGCCAGGCGGCAGGTCTCGGCGTAGGCGTTGAGGAAACGGACCTTCCAGTGGTCCTCGAAGAGCTCGTCCAGGAGGGCGAAGGCCTCGCGGTGGCTGGCCAGTGCCTCTTCGTAGCGGCCCATCTGGCGCAGTGCGACGCCCAGGCAGTTGAGGGTCCACGCCTCGTTGTTCATGTGGCCGTCCTCGCGGGCCAGTGCGAGCGCGCGGTGCAGGTGCCCTGTGGACTCTTCGGGGGCTTCGGCCGCGATGGCCACGCCCAGGGTGATGCGGGCGGTGAGGGTGGGGGGCCATGCGGGGTCCGGGTGGGGGATGTCCAGGACTTCGCGGGCGCGTTGGGCCGCCGCGTCGCGGTGGCCGAGTTGGAGGAGTGACCAGGCCTCGGAGGCGGTGGCGTGGGCCGCGCCGGTGGGACAGTCGGCTTCCTCGTAGAGCTTCGCGGCCAGCCGGAAGAGCTCCAGGGGTTCTTCGGCGTGGCCCGCGTCCCAGCTGAGGTAGCCGCGACGGATGGCCAGTTCTGCTGACGAGCGGGTGTCGCCCTGGCGTTCCGCGGCCTCGTACGCGGCGGCGGCCTCTGCCATGCGGCCCGCGTTGTAGCGGGCGAAGCCCAGGTCGCTGTGGGCTTCGGCCAGTTGGAGGGGATCACCGAGGCGCTGGGCGGCGGCGAGCGAGCGCTCGAAGAGGTAGTTCAGGTGGGTGGTGCCGCAGCGGCGGGCGAAGTAGGCGCGGAGGAAGCGCGGCAGCTCGCACACGTGGATGTCGGCGCCGACGGCGGCCGCCGTTTCGAACGCGGCGATCATGTTCTCGTACTCCGCGACGAGCCAGGCGAGGGCCTTGTGCTTGTCCGCGAACTGCGGCAGTTCGGCGGGGCGTTCGCCTGCGGAGGGGGATCGGCCGGGCGACAGGACGGGCATCGCGGCGTCGGCGGCGGCCGCGGCGTGGACGTAGTAGTCGAGGAAACGGCCGAGGGCGCGTTCGCGGTCGGTCTGCGAGTCCTGTTCCGCGCAGGCGCGGCGGGCGTGCTGGTGGACCAGGTCGTGCAGGCGGTAGCGGTCCGCCGTCGGCTGCTGGACCAGGTGCGCGTCGAGGAGGTCCTCGAGCATCGCGCGGGCGCTGCCCAGGGGCAGGTCGGCCAGGGCCGCGACGACGTACTCGTCGAAGGTTCCGCCGGGCAGCAGGCCCAGGAGGCGGAACAGGCGGGCCTGGGACCGGTCCAGCTGCCTGACGGACATGGCGAACGCGGCGTCGAACTCGCCCGTGCCCTCGGCCAGGCGCTCGGCGAGGATGCCGATGGTCCAGCCGGGCCGGTGGCGCAGCCGGGCCGCGGCCAGGCGCAGGGCGAGGGGCAGGTGGCCGCAGAGCCGCAGCACCTCGGCGGCGGAGTCCGGGTCACGGGACAGGCGGGCGTCGGCGCCGCTGGCGCGGGTCAGCAGGTCCGCGCTGTCCTGGGGGCTGAGCACGTCCAGCGAGACCGGAGGGACCTCGTCCAGGCCCAGCAGCCGGTTGCGGCTCGTGATCAGGACGACGGAGGGGCCGGCGCCCGGCAGCAGCGGGCGGACCTGGTCGGCGTCGGCCGCGTTGTCGAGGACCACGACGGCCCGGCGGCCCGCCAGTTCCGCTCGCCAGCAGGCGGCCAGCTGTTCCAGGCCCTCCTGCGGGACCCGCTCGGACGGGACGTCGAGCGCGCCGAGCAGCATCCGCAGAACGGAGTCCGGATCCATCGGCTCCCGGCCCTCGGTGAAACCGTGCAGGTCCACGTAGAGCTGGGCGTCCGGGTAATCGGTGGCGAGCCGGTGCGCGGCGTGCACGGCCAGGCAGGTCTTGCCCACGCCCGCCATGCCGTCGACGGCGACCAGCCGGTCACTGTCCAACGCGGCGAGGACCGCAGCGAGTTGCTCCTCACGGCCGGTGAAGTCGGGGACGTCGCGCGGCAGATCGTTGCGGGGCCTCGGCTGGACCTGGCGGCTGGCCTTCGGCGGCGCCGGCAGCGGGTTCGACGACCGTTCCCACAGGGGGCGCAGCGGGCGCGGGTCGCGCTTCACGAGGCGGCACAGGGCCACCACCGCGGGCCAGGGCGGCACGGTCTGGCCGCTGAGGTACCTCGACAGCGACGAGGAGCTCAGACCGGCGTCCCGGGCGAGGGCCCGTACACCGAGTCCTGACAGCTCCTGCAGCGCGCGTAGCCGGCCCGCCAGGTCGTCCTGTTTCACGTCCACTGTTCCCCCGCTTCTCTGTCCCGCCCGGACAGAAGTATTTCGACCCGAATTGCTGCTGGTCAAGGCTGTTCCAGCTGTCCCACGGCGTCCCATCTCCATCGCTCCGGCCGCCGGCAGAGGCTGTTATGGAGTCACACCCCAAGGGAAAGAGGAGCAACCGAAGATGAAGTCTCGTATGCAGAACCCCGCCATGGTGCTGTCCGACGCGATGCAGCCCATCCAGGAGATCTTCAAGGCCGTGCACTCCGGCGGCGTGGAGGGTCAGACGCTGGAGCTGGTGCACCTGCGGGTCAGTCAGATCAACGGCTGCAGCGCCTGCGTCGACGGCGGCGCCAAGACGGCCCGCAAGGCCGGAGTGAGCGACGAGCGCCTGGCCACGGTCGCCGTGTGGCGGGAGACCCCGTACTTCACCGACGAGGAGCGGGCGGCGCTCGCACTGGCCGAGGCCGCGACCCGCCTCGCCGACCGGCCGGACCCGGTGAGCGACGAGGTCTGGGACACCGCCGCCACGTACTTCGACGAGAAGCAGCTGGCCGCGATCATCCTGATGGTCGGCGTCACCAACATGTTCAACCGCCTCAACGCGACGACCCGCCAGATCGCCGGCGCCTGGGGCTAAAGCTCCCCAATACTGTCCATACATTCACACAACGGGAGGAACAAGCCATGACGAAGAAGACCACCGACGCCACGTTGGACGGATTCACGGACGAGGAGCGCGGCGCCATGAAGGAGCGCGCCAAGGAGGTGCGGGCGTCTGCGCGCCGCAGCTCGAAGGCCGACAAGGCCGCCGAGGACGAGGCCGCCGTGGTCGCGAAGATCGCGGAGATGCAGGACCCGGACCGCGTCCTGGCCGAACGCATCCACGCGATCGTCAAGGCCGGCGCCCCGGACCTCGCGCCGAAGCTCTGGTACGGGATGCCCGCGTACGCCAAGGACGGCAAGATCGTCTGCTTCTTCCAGAGCGCGGAGAAGTTCAAGGCCCGGTACGCGACCCTCGGCTTCAACGACACGGCGAACCTCGACGAGGGCACCATGTGGCCGACGGCCTTCGCCCTGACGGAACTCACCACGGCCAACGAGGCCGCGATCGCCACCCTCGTGAAGCAGGCGGCGAGCTGACCCCAGCCGGCGGAGCTGCGCGCAACCCGCGCAGCTCGCCTGGCCGTCAGCTCGGACCGCCGTTCCCGGATTCCGCTGCACGGGACTGCCCGGCGGCTCCCCACCCCCGCCAACCGGGTGACCCCGACGCGGCCGGCCGACACGCCTGGGGGATTTGTCATACCGGGCGTGGCAGCATCGGGCGCCTCGGAGGTGATCCCATGTCACAGCGGCCGCTTCGCGCTGCCTGCATTGCCGCAGCACTCCTCGTCGCCGGACCCGCCCCGCAGGCCGGCGCCGAGCCGGCCAACCCCGCCAACCCCGCCGCACCCGCAGCCCCCGCCGCCCCCGCACCCGCCCCCGAGTCCGTCGGGGTGTTGCTCACCCGCCTGCAGGGGCTGTACCAGAAGGCCGAGGAGGCCACCGAGGCGTACAACGCCACCGAGGTGGCGCTCAAGGCCGGCCAGGACGAGGAGCGGTTGCGGAGCCTCGAGCTCGGGAAGGCCCGCAGCGCTCTGGACGCCGAGAAGGCCCTCGCCGGGCGGCTGGCGCGCGAGCAGTACCAAAACACGCGGGGCGCGCTCTCCCCGTACGCCCGGATGCTGCTCGCCAAGGACCCGCAGTCCGCCCTCGACGAGCGGCGGCTCGCCGCCCGCGAGGGGGCGCGGCGGGCCGGCGTACTGGACCGGCTGAAGCAGAACAAGAACGAGGCCGACACGCTCGCCGCCCGGGCCCGCAAGGCCCTGGAGACGCAGCAGTCCCTGGCGGCCCGGCAGAAGAAGCAGAAGGACGAGGTGGGGGCGCAGCTGAAGGAGGTCGAGCGGATGCTGGCTTCGCTGACCCCCGAGCAGCTCGCCCAGCTCGGCGCGCGGGAGGCGCAGAACACCGCTGAGGCCCAGCGGGAGTTGGTGGACTCCGGTCGGCTCCCCACCCGTACCGGCACGCCCACCGCGGCCGGCGGCGCAGCCCTCTCGTACGCGGCGGCGCAGATCGGGAAGCCGTACGTGTGGGGTGCGGAGGGGCCGGCGTCCTTCGACTGCTCGGGGCTGACCTCGCAGGCCTGGGCGCACGCCGGGCGCACCATCCCGCGGACCAGCCAGGAGCAGTGGGCGCAGCTGCCGAAGGTGCCGCTGGACCGGCTGCGGCCCGGGGACCTGGTGCTGTACTTCCCGAAGGCCACGCACGTGGGCCTGTACATCGGCGGCGGCAAGGTGATCCAGGCCCCGCGCCCCGGAGCCCGCGTCAAGGTCTCCCCCATCGCCGCGAACCCGCTCCTCGGGGCGGTCCGCCCGGACCCGGACGGGACGCCGCTCGCGGAGTTCACCCCGCCGCGGATCCCGGAAGGAGCCGCAGCGGGGGACGACGCCGGCTACTCCTCGGAGGAGGCGCCCTCGGAAGCGGCACCCACGGAGGACGCGACCTCGGCCAGGTAGTCCGCCGCGTCCTCGGGGTCGTAGAAATACGCGTCGAAGTCGGCCGGGTTGTCGAAGCCGTTGGCGAATCGGTTCGCCACCGGCTGCAGCTGCCCGGCCGCGCCGATCAGGTTCAGTACGTGCTCCGGCGGGACGCCCAGCATCGCGTTCGTCCACTGGGTCACCGGCTTGCCCGTCGTGAACCAGAACTTGTCGAAGGTGGCCTTCATCCACGCCTCGTCGAACGGGTTGTCCCCGTGCATGAGGATCGAGGAGAGGTACGAGGCCGCGCACTTGGCCGCCGAGTTGGAGCCCTGTCCGGTGATCGGGTCGTTGGCCACGACCACGTCCGCCACGCCCAGCACGAGCCCGCCGCCCGGCAGCCGCCCGATCGGGTTGCGGACCACCGGCGCGTAACGGCCGGCCAGGGTGGCGCCCGCGTCCGTCAGCTCCACCTTCGTCGCCCGGGCGTACTCCCAGGGCGTGAACTTCTCCATCAGCTCCAGCGTGAGCGCCAGGTGCTCCGCCGGGTCCTTCACCCCGTTGAAAACGTCCAGCGGGCCGCCCGGGATCCCCTCCCAGAACAGGATGTCCGCGCGCCCCGACGTCGTCAGGGTGGGCATCACGAACAGTTCGCCGACGCCCGGCACCAGGTTGCAGCGGACCGCCTCGGTCTCCGGGTGCTCCGGCCGCGGACCGAGCCCGTGGACGTACGAGACGGCCAGCGCGCGCTGCGGGGCGTCGTACGGGGAACGCGCCGCGTTCCGCTCGAACATCGACACCAGCTCGCCCTTGCCGGCGGCGACCAGCACCAGGTCGTACGTACGCGAGAAGTAGTCGAGGTCGGCGACGGACGCGCCGTGGATGACCAGCTGCCCGCCGCGCTGCGCGAAGGTGTCCAGCCAGCCGGCCATCTTCACGCGCTGGTCGACGGACTGCGCGTACCCCTTGAGCTCGCCCAGCCAGTCGACGGCACGGCTGGTGTCGGGGGCGGCGACCGAGACGCCGAGGCCCTCGATCTTCGGAGCCTGCTGCTCCCAGAAGTTGATCTGGAGGTCACGCTCGTGCTGGAGCGCCGTGTCGAACATGCACTGCGTCGACATGACCCGCCCGGTGCGGATCTCGTCCGCCGTCCGGTTGGACATGAGGGTGACCTCGTACCCCTTCGACTGGAGTCCGAGGGCAAGCTGGAGACCGGCCTGGCCGGCTCCCACGACGAGTATCTTGCGCATCTCTCACGTTCTCTATTCGGAATCGGGCGTGGTGTCGAGCGCGTACCCCACCAGCGTGAGCAGGGATTCGACCACCGAGTGGCGGTGCCGCGCGTCCATGATCACGATCGGTACGTGCGGCGGGACGGTCAGCGCCTCGCGCACGTCCTCGGGCTCGTACGACTCGGAACCCTCGAAGTGGTTCACGGCGACGGCGTACGGCAGTCCGCAGGTCTCGAAGTAGTCGAGCGCGGGGAAGCAGTCGCGCAGCCGGCGGGTGTCGGCCAGCACGATGCCGCCGATGGCACCGCGCACCAGGTCGTCCCACATGAACCAGAACCGCTTCTGGCCCGGGGTCCCGTACACGTAGAGGACGAGGTCGTCGTCGAGGGTGACGCGGCCGAAGTCCATGGCGACGGTGGTGGTGTTCTTGTCCGGGGTGCCGGACAGGTCGTCGGTCGGGACGCCGGCCTGGGTCATCACCGCTTCGGTGCGCAGCGGGGTGATCTCGGAGACGGAGGAGACGAAGGTGGTCTTCCCCACGCCGAAACCGCCCGCGACCAGCACCTTCACGGCGACGGGGGCGCGGGAGCGGTCGTACTGCCAGGGCTGGACGGGCTCGTCGTCCGACTCCGGCGACACGGGAAGGGACACCGGTTCGTCAGAGACGGCGAAGACCACTGAGCACCCTTTCCAGCAGCGCGCGCTCCGGACGGCCCGTGCCGTGGCCCGTGCCGTAGACGCGGATCCGTCCCTGGTCGGCGAGGTCGCTGACGAGCACGCGGACCACGCCGAGCGGCAGCTTCAGCAGCGCGGCGATCTCGGCGATCGTGCGCATGCGGCGGCAGACCTCGACGATCGCGCGCATCTCGGGCATGCGGTCGGGCTTCTGCGGCTCCGAGGCCTTCGTCTCCAGGGCGGCGACGAAGGTCTCGACGAGCAGGACGCGCGTGAACCGGGTCCGGCCGCCCGTGAGGGAGTACGGGCGGACACGGGCGGGGCGGCGCTCGGCGCCGCGTATCGGCAGCCGGTCGGAGGCCGGACTCCTCACGGGGTTTTCTCCATCGACTGGCGCAGCTCACTGCGGACTTCGGGGGTCAGTACGTGGCCGGCGCGGCCGACGAACAGGGCCATGTGGTAGGCGACGACGCTCATGTCGCAGTCGGGGGTGGCGTGCACGCCGAGCAGCGAGCCGTCGCTGATGGCCATGACGAAGACGGAGCCGTGCTCCATCGCCACCATGGTCTGCTTCACGGATCCGCCGTCCATGAGGGCGGCGGCGCCGGTGGTGAGGCTGCCGAGGCCCGACACGATGGTGGCGAGGTCGGCGGAGGCTCCGCGCGGGCCCTTGGTGCGGGGCTCCTTCGGGGATTCCGCGGCCGAGCCCGCGCCGGGGTCGGAGGACAGGAGCAGCAGCCCGTCCGAGGAGACGACGGCGACGGAATTGACGCCGGGTACCTCCTCGACCAGGTCGGTCAGCAGCCACTGCAGGTTCTGGGCCTGGGTGCTCAGTCCGTACGTACTGGGCGCGGTCATGTGCGTGCCTCCTGTGCGGTGTCCCCCCGGTCGGTGTGCCCTTCGCCCCGTTCCGGCGCCGCCTGGGCGGCGTCCGCAGCGTCCGCCGCCTCCGCGACTTCCGCGGCGACGACCCTGCGGCCGTCCTGGGCCCCCTGGTAGAACCCTCCCAGCCGGCGCCGCAGTTCGTCCGCGTCGATGCGGCGGGGCGGCTCGGTCCGTACGCCGTCACCGGCGGCGCGGCCGGTCTCGGCGGAGCGCGGGGTCCGCTTGGGCAGGCCCTTGTCGGTGACGGCCTCGTCGTCGCCCTCGCCGTCGGCCACGGCCTCGGCGTCGGGGTGGCTGCCCTGTCGCGGGAGCCAGTTCCCCTCGGCGGGGGCATGGCTGTGCGGGTCCGGCTCCGCCGTGGTTTCCGGTACGTCGGCCACCCGGTCGGCACCGTCCGCAGTGGCCTGGACCCCCGACTCGGGGTCCGGCACCCCGGAGGCGACCTCATCGGCGTCGGGCACGACCCGTGCGAGCAGCTGCTCCTCGGGACTGCCCGCCCCCGGAGTCTCCGGCGTGGGGGCCGCCGCGGGGGCGGGCACGACGAACACCTGGTCGGCCGGGGGCAGCCCGCCGTCCTCCGGGTCGCCACCCCCTGCGGGAGCCTGGCCGCCCGTGCGGCCCGCCGCCGGTATCGCCGGCTCGGCCGCGGCCGGGACGGTGAAGACCTGGTCGGCCGGGGGCAGCCCTGCCGCGTCGGGGGCGTCCGGAACCACGAGGTCGGCCGGGTCGGCCGGGCTCGCCGACTCGGCAAGGTCCAGGTCGGCCAAGTCAGCCGGCTCGGCCAGGTCGGCCAAGTCGGCCAAGTCGGCCAGGTCGGCCAAGTCGGCCAGGCTCACCGAATCGGCGACGTCCGCGTCGGCCGGCAGGGCCTCGCCCTCCCGGTCGGCCTCCGCGTCGGCAGTCACGCCGGAGGCGGAGACCGCGTCGGAGGCGGAGACCGCGTCCGTGCCGCGGGGCCGCGTCGGGAGGATGTTCTCGTTCGCCTCCGCCATCACGCCCGGCAAGTGCAGCGCGGGCGCGCCCGGGGTGGCCAGGGTGTGGATCGGGGAGGCCGGCGGGGTGGCCGGGAGGAGGGAGACCGGGACGACGACCACGGCTTCGGTGCCGCCGTGCCGCGGGGCGCGGAGCTCCGCGGTCACGCCGTGCCGGGCCGCGAGCCGGCCGGCCACGTACAGGCCGAGACCCAGGCCGTGTTCGGCTTCCGGCTCCTCGTCGTACGCGTCCGGCGTGGAGAGGCGGGCGTTCAGCGACTCCAGCCGGTCCTCGGTGACCCCGATGCCCTCGTCGACGACGGACAGCACCACGTCACCGGAGTCCAGCAGCCACCCGGACACCTTCACCTTCGCGTCCGGCGGCGAGAACGTCGTCGCGTTCTCCAGCAGCTCGGCCAGCACGTGCGAGATGTCGTCGGCCGCGTGCCCCGCGACCTGCGTGTACGAGGGAAGCGCCGCGAGGTCGACGCGCTCGTAGCGCTCGATCTCGCTGACGGCGGCCCGCATGACGTCGACGAGGGGGACCGGCAGTCCCTGCCCGTGGCCGTGTTCCTGTCCGGCCAGGACCAGCAGGTTCTCGTTGTGGCGGCGCATGACCGTCGCCAGGTGGTCCAGCTTGAACAGGGTCGCGAGCCGATCCGGGTCCTGCTCCTTGGACTCCAGCTCCTCGATGACTGCGAGCTGGCGTTCCACCAGGCCCAGCGTGCGCAGCGACAGCGAGACGGAGGTCGTCGACATGATGCGGCGGTGCTCTTCCAGCCCGGCCCGCAGCTTCGTGAGCTCCTCCTCCAGCACCTCGCGGCTGGAGTTCAGCGCGTCGTTGCGGCCGATGATCCGGCGCCGGTCGGCGTCGAGCCCGGCGATGCGGGTGTGCAGGGAGACCGTCTGGTCGCGGACCGCGTTGAGGTGGCGCACGACCTCGGCGAACTCGTCGTTGCGGCCGGTGAACCGGACCGGTTCCACCGAGCCCTCCGGCGTCGCCAGCCGCTCCGCGCCGCGGCGCAGGACGGACAGCGGCCGGGTGAGCGAGCGCGCCACGGCGGTGGCGACACCGACGGCGAAGAGGAAGAGCACGCCGAGCAGCGCGATGACCAGTTCGAGCCGGGTCACGTCGTCGTCGCGCAGGGCGGCGAGGGCGGAGGACCGCTGGCCCGCCAGCGTCGATTCCACGGACCGCATGCGGTCGATGCGGGCGGTGAGCGCGGAGCCCACGGCGGCCCCGTCGGTCTTGCGGTCGGCGGCGGTCAGCGTGGGCCGGTCGGTGAGCCGCTTGAGGTGGTCGTCGGCCGCCTTGACCTCGGGACCGGTGACGGTCGCGGCGAGGGTCTGGCGTACGTCGGGGCGCGCGGCCCGCGCGAAGTCGTCCAGGGCTGCCTGTTCGCGTACGCGTGCCCGCTGGGCGGCGGTGGTGAGTTCATCGACCACCGCGGAGTTGGGGGGCTGGTCGCCACGGGGGACGGCGAGCGCGGCCAGCAGCAGTCCGCGGGTGGCCGAGGCCTGCTCCACGGCCTGGCCGAGCGGGGCCAGGGGGCGGGTGGTGGCGAGGGCGTCGGTGGCGCGCGGCGGGGTCAGCTCGGCGAGCCGGTCGCCGGGGGCGAGGAGTTCGGCGATGACGCCGGCGTAGGCCTGGTGGGCGGCTAGGGCGCTGCCCTTGCCGTCGACGGCCTCGGTGCGAACGGCCCGGATCCGGGCGAGGGTGCGGGCGGTGTCCTCGTCAGCCTCGGCCTGGACCTCGGCGAGTTGCCGGTCGGTCGTGGCGGTGCGCTCCTGAACCAGCGCCTTGGCGGCGCCGGGACGGCCCTTGGCGGCGTACTCGACGGCTGCGTCGCGCTCGTCGCCGAGGAGGTGGGCGAGGGTGAGTGCCTGCCCGGTCCGCTCCGCGAGGGTGACCAGGTGCTGGGAGTCGTTCAGTTCCCTCGTGGCGGAGACGACGGCGGGCGCGCCGGCCGCGAGGACGGTGAGGCCTGTGACCGCCACTCCGACGACCAGCCTGCGGCGCACGCGGACGCGTCGTCCTGCGGGGGCCGGGCCGTCGCTGGCGGTGCCGTTCTTCCGAGACCGCTTCTTCTGCACCGGTGCTCGCAATCCTGTACGTGTGCTCTTGCTCGTCTACTCGTGTGGCCGAGGTAACGGCCGGTCAACAAGTAAACGCCCCCTGCTCCCTCGTACCGCTTCAGACCTTTGCAGCGTGTTGGGGAGAGAGCCGCACATCGCCCACCCGGCCACTCGAACGAGTGAACATCACGGATGAGTTGGCTTCCAACTCGGACGGGTGGTGCCAGGGCGCCGTCGTGGACAGGTGGTTGAAAGATCGATGGAGGCTTTGGCAGGATGCCCGCCCACATCGGCCGGGGATCGGCGCGCTCCGTCTCTGCGGCGTGCGCGCGGCACTGTCCGGCCTTCCCCCTTTTGGTACGGACCTGTCGGTGCGCAGGGGGATTCGGCGGGGCCCGCCGGGCAGTATGTCCGTATGCGCATCGACCTCGCCTCGGCCCCCGGCAGCCAGGAACACCCCAACGAGGACTGGGTATCGGCGGCGATCCCCGCCTCTGGCGGCGGGGTCCTGGTCGCCCTGGACGGGGTCACCCCGCCGAGGGGTGACGACGGGTGCGTGCACGGGGTGCCGTGGTTCGTGGCCCGCCTGGGAGGCCGATTGACCGAACTGTCCGGATCGCGGCGGGACATGCCACTGGTCCGGATCCTGGCGGAGGCGATCCGCACCACGGCCGACGCGCACCGGGACGGGTGTGACCTTTCTCACGTCCGCACGCCGCAGGCGACGGTGGTGATGGTCCGCTGGGACGAGGCCCACGTGGAGCACCTCGTGCTCTCGGACTCCGTACTGCTCCTCCAGGCGCCGGGGGGCGAGGTGACGGCGGTGCTGGACGACCGGCTGGAGCGGGTGCCGCGGGAGGTGCTGCGGTCGGTGGCAGCGGCGGACGCCCTGCGCAACGCGGAAGGCGGCTTCTTCACGGCGGCCGCGGATCCCGCGGTGGCGGAGCGGGCGGTGACGGGGCGCACCCCGCGGGACCGGGTGCGGGCGGTGGCCGCGCTGACGGACGGGGCCGGCCGGTGGGCGGACACGTTCGGGGAGGGCGACTGGGGCGCGTGCCTGGCGGTGCTGCGGAAGGAGGGCGCGGAGGGCCTGATCGGCCGGGTCCGCGCCCTGGAGTCGGACCCGGCCCGCGGTGTGCCGCTGCGCGGCAAGCGGCACGACGACGCGTCGGCGGTGTACGCGGAGCTTTAGGGACCGTTCCGCCGGCGGTCGGGGGCTACTCCCCGCCCGCGTTCAGCTGGTTGAGCAGGCGGGCCAGTTCCGCCACCTCGCCGCGGTCCCAGTCGGCCAGTTTGCGCATGTACTGCTCGCGGCGGGCGTCCCGTACCCGCAGGAAGCGCTCCCGGCCCTCTTCGGTGATGCCGACCAGGAAGGCCCGGCCGTCCGCCGGGTCAGGCTCGCGGGCGACCAGGCCCAGGACCTCCAGGGCCCGCAGCTGCCGGCTCATGGTGGCCTTGCCGACCCCGAAGTACGCGGCGAGTTCGGTGGCCCGCTGCCGGCCGGCCGCCTCCAGGCGTACGAGGAGTCCGTACGCGGCGGGCTCCAGCTCGGGGTGCAGCTCGCGGGCCATCTCGCCGGAGGAGGCGCGGGCCCGCCGGAGGAAGACGGACAGTTCCCGCTCCAGGGCAAGGAACTCCTGGTCTTCGCTCCCGTGCACGTACGGCTCCTTCGGTGGTGTGTGAGCAGCCAGTATTTCGCAGCGGGGAGGGTGGAGGCCCGGGACCCCGCCGGAGCGCGGTCCCGGGCCCCGGGGTCAGGCAGCGGCCGTGAGCGGGACCTCCGCCTCGGCCAGGGCGAGGGCCAGGACCTGGCGGACGTCCGTGACCGGGTGGACCTCCAGGCCCTCCAGCACCTCGGCCGGGACGTCGTCCAGGTCGGCCTCGTTGCGCTTCGGGATGATGACCGTGGTCAGCCCGGCCCGGTGCGCGGCCAGCAGTTTCTGCTTGACCCCGCCGATCGGCAGGACCCGTCCGGTCAGGGAGACCTCGCCGGTCATCGCCACGTCCGTGCGGACTTGGCGGCCGGAGAGGAGCGAGGCGAGGGCCGTGGTCATGGTGATGCCGGCGCTCGGGCCGTCCTTGGGGACCGCGCCCGCCGGGAAGTGGATGTGTACGCCCCGGTCCTTCAGGTCGGCGACCGGGAGTTCCAGTTCGGCTCCGTGCGAGCGCAGGAAGCTGAGCGCGATCTGCGCCGATTCCTTCATGACGTCGCCCAGCTGGCCGGTGAGGGTGAGCCCGGCGGCCCCGGTCTCCGGGTCGGCGAGCGAGGCTTCGACGAAGAGGACGTCGCCGCCCGCGCCGGTCACGGCGAGGCCGGTGGCCACGCCGGGGACGGCGGTGCGGCGCTCGGCCGGGTCCTGGGCGGACTCCGGTACGTGGTGCGGCCGCCCGATGAGGGCGCGGAGGTCTTCGGCTCCGATGTGGAAGGGCAGCTCGCGCTCGCCGAGTTCGTGCTGGGAGGCGACCTTGCGCAGCAGGCGGGCGATGGACCGCTCCAGGGTGCGCACGCCCGCTTCGCGGGTGTACTCGGCGGCCAGTTTGCGCAGGGCGTCCTCTTCCAGGACCACCTCGTCGGCGCCGAGGCCGGCGCGCTCCAGCTGGCGCGGCAGCAGGTGGTCGCGGGCGATGACCACCTTCTCGTCCTCGGTGTAGCCGTCGAGGCGGACGAGTTCCATGCGGTCGGCGAGGGCCTCGGGGATGGCTTCCAGGACGTTGGCGGTGGCGAGGAAGACCACGTCGCTGAGGTCCAGTTCGACCTCCAGGTAGTGGTCGCGGAAGGTGTGGTTCTGGGCGGGGTCGAGGACTTCGAGGAGGGCGGCGGCCGGGTCGCCGCGGTAGTCGGAGCCGACCTTGTCGATCTCGTCGAGGAGGACGACCGGGTTCATGGACCCGGCCTCCTTGACGGCCCGGACGATGCGGCCCGGCAGCGCACCGACGTAGGTGCGGCGGTGGCCGCGGATCTCGGCCTCGTCGCGGACGCCGCCGAGGGCGACGCGGACGAACTTGCGGCCCATGGCGTGCGCGACGGACTCGCCGAGGGAGGTCTTGCCGACGCCGGGCGGCCCGACGAGGGCCAGTACGGCGCCGCCGCGGCGGCCGCCGACGACGCCCATGCCGCGCTCGCTGCGGCGCTTGCGGACCGCGAGGTATTCGGTGATGCGGTCCTTCACGTCGCTCAGCCCGGCGTGCTCGGCGTCGAGGACGGCCCGGGCGCCCTGGATGTCGTACTGGTCCTCGGTGCGCTCGTTCCACGGCAGTTCGAGGACGGTGTCGAGCCAGGTCCGGATCCAGGAGCCCTCGGGGCTCTGGTCGCTGGACCGCTCCAGCTTGTCGACCTCCTTGAGGGCGGCCTCGCGCACGTTCTCGGGGAGGTCGGCGGCCTCGACGCGGGCCCGGTAGTCGTCGGACTCCTCGCCGTCCTTCTCGCCGTTCAGCTCGCGCAGTTCCTTGCGTACGGCTTCCAGCTGGCGGCGCAGCAGGAACTCGCGCTGCTGCTTGTCGACCCCGTCCTGGACGTCCTTGGCGATGGACTCGGCGACGTCCTGCTCGGCTAGGTGATCGCTGAGCGCCTTGACCGCGAGGCGGAGCCGGGCGACCGGGTCCGCGGTCTCCAGCAGCTCGATCTTCTGGGCCACGGTCAGGAACGGCGAGTAGCCGGAGTTGTCGGCGAGGGCAGAGACCCCTTCGATCTGCTGGACCCGGTCCACGACCTGCCAGGCCCCGCGCTTCTTGAGCCAGCTGGTGGCGAGCGCCTTGTACTCCTTGACCAGCTCGGTCACCGCGCCCGGCAGCGGGTCGGGCACCGCCTCGTCGACGGTCTCGCCCTCGACCCAGAGCGCGGCGCCGGGCCCGGTGGTCCCGGCTCCGATCCTGACCCGCCCGCGGCCGCGGATCAGCGCCCCGGGATCCCCGTCGGAGAGCCGCCCGACCTGCTCGACGGTCCCGAGCACGCCCGTCCCTGCGTACGTCCCGTCGATGCGCGGCACGAGCAGCACCCGGGGTTTCCCGGTGCCCACCGCCGCCTGCGCGGCCTCCACTGCGGCCCGCACCTCGGGATCGGACAGGTCCAGCGGAACGACCATGCCGGGCAGCACTACCTCGTCGTCAAGCGGCAGCACGGGCAGGGTGAGCGTTACGGACGTCGAAGCCATGATCTTCCCTCCGGCAGTGAAGTTGAGCTATGCCGACTCAATGCATCTGCGCGGCTCTGTGTTCCCCAACGCCCGTTCGCCGGGGGCGAACAGCCCGATATCAGTCCTCCGCAGTGCCCGCGAGCGAGGGCAGGCCGAGGTCCCGGCAGGTGCCGGGCCCGCCCGGGAAGACCGCGGCCTGGCCGTCCGCGCGGACGCAGGCGTCCAGGAGCGGGATGTTGCCGTGGCCGGGATTGCCGCGGTAGGCGAGGTGGGGTGTCCCGGGGCTGGGGGCCTCGATCTCGCCCGGCCGGATCCAGTTCCACTGCCACAGCAGGGCGCAGGTACTGACCGCGGAGTTCCAGGAGCGGACGTCGCCCGGGTCCGGTTGCCCGGGCGACGTCCCGAAGAAGGTGTCGACGCGGGCCTCCGACGCCGGATCGGCCTCGCTGTAGCAGGTGACCAGGCGTGGGGAGCCGGTCGGCTCGCCGCCCGTCGCCACCAGGGTGGCCGCGGTGGCCACCGCGAGCACGGCGGGGACGGCGAGCCAGGCCGGACGCCTCAGCCACGCCCGGGAGTTCGTGCGGCGGCGGTCGATCTCGTCCATCAGCTGCCCTTCGATCAGGAGTCGGCGCTCCGGAGGCAGGTCCGGTTCGCCCGGGGCCGGCAGCAGCCGGGCCAACTCCGCGAGGTCGAGCGGCTCCTGCCGCCGCCACGGATTGAGCGTCATCGGTTCCACCTCTTGGTCGGCCGGACCGCTGCGGCGCGGTCACCCCGTACTTGTCCGCCACCGGACGCCGGTTCCGCACCCCGCGCCGGCTCCTGCGCCGCGAGGTCCCGCAGCCGGTCGCGGGCGCGCGAGAGCCGGGACCGCACGGTGCCGACCGGAACGCCCAGGGCCTCGGCCGCTTCCGCGTAGCCGAGGCCCGACCAGACGACGAGGGTGAACACCTCGCGCTCCGCCCGCCGGAGCCGGCCGAGCGCGAGGTGAGCGGCCGCGAGCTGTTCGGCGTCCGCCAGCCGCCCGACGAGCTCGTCGGCGAAGTCCGGTACGACCGGGGCGGCCGGCAGCCTGAGCACGGCACGGTCGTAGCGCCGCGCGGCGCGGGCCCGGTTGCGCAGGACGTTCGTCGCGATGCCCATCAGCCAGGGCCGGGGGCTGTCCGCCTCGTCACGCAGCTTCGACCGCAGCCGCCAGGCCTCCAGGAAGGTCAGCGAAACGACGTCCTCGGCCGCGGACCGGTCGCCGGTGGTCCGGACCGCGTGCCGGTAGACCAGCTGGGCGAGGGCGGTGAACAGCGCGCGGAACGCTTCGGGGTCCCCGTCCCGTATGCGGGCGTGCAGAGTGAAGTCCACGCCCGATGTTGTCCGCCGCCCGGCGGCCGTTCCCGTGATGTGCGTCACATGGCGGAGATGCGGACGTCCCCCGAGGTGGTCTTCGCCGAGAGGTGGGAGGGGGCGGCGGGGTCCGAGGGGAAGGAGATCTCCCGGGTGCCGGAGCTGGTGGCCACGTCGAGCCGGTAGGGGCTTGAGGGGACCTTCAGGGTGACGTTGCCCGAGGAGGTTTCGGCGCGCACGGAGGCGGGGGCCTTCGTGAAGTCCAGGCGGGTGTCGCCCGAGTCCGAGTGGACGTCCGCGTCCGCTCCCGACAGGCCGGTGGCGCTGATCGCGCCCGAGGACGTACGGATCTTCAGCGGGCCGGCGATCCGGTCGGCGGTGACCCTGCCGGAGTCCGCCTTCGCCTCGGCCGCCGCCACGCCCGTCACGGTGATCCGGCCGCTGCTGCTCTCCAGCTTGACCGTGGCGGCGGCCGGGACCTCCAGGCGGTAGTCGACGTAGCAGGTGGAGAAGGCTGAGGAGCAGCCGTCGGTGAAGGTCAGCACGCCGCCGGCGACCTTCTGGCCGGGCGTCGGCGCGGTGTCGCCGCGGTAGTGGACGGTGCGGCGGACGGTGACGCCGGGGCCGGTTCCGGCGGTGACCTCGATCGAACCGGCCCGGGCGCCCGTCACCTCCACCGAGGTGACGGCCTCGGTGACGGTGGCGTCGGCGGTCGTCGTCTTCTTCGGGCCGGCCCCGAAGGAGCATCCGGCCAGGAGGAGTCCGGCTCCGAGGGCGACGGCCGTGGTGCGGGCGAGGCGGGCTGACGTGGCGTGAGAAGTCATGCCTCGATGCTCGCGCGGGAAGGCGGCGCGGCCGATGGTGCCGGTACCCGGACCCCGGGTGGGGTTAGCCCCCGGAACCCGTGGTCACGGGGAGCTCGGACGGCATCCCCCACTCGCTCCAGGAGCCGTCGTACACCGCGAGCTCACGGTATCCGGCGAGGTCCGCGCCGAGGGCGAGCACGCAGGCCGTCACGCCGGATCCGCAGTTGAAGTAGAGCCGCTCCCGGTCCCCGGTCAACGCTTCGAAGGCCTCGCGGAGTTCCGCGGCGGGGCGCATCAGGCCGTCGGGCCCCTGGAGCTCCCCGAACGGGAGGTTGAGCGCGCCCGGCATGTGCCCGGAGCGCAGACCCGGGCGGGGCTCCGGGGCGGTCCCGGCGAACCGGCCGCGGGTGCGGGCGTCGAGGACGGCGGCGGCCGGGTCCGTGAGGGCCGCGGCCACGGTGGCGCTGTCGACCAGCAGCCCGGGGCGCGGCCGGGCGGTGAAGGAGCCGCGGGGGCCGTCGTAGGCGGCGGCGGTGCCCTCGACGGGGTGGCCGGCGGCCGTCCAGGCCGGCAGCCCGCCGTCGAGGACGGCGACCCGGTCGGAGCCGAAGCCCATGGCGCGCAGCATCCACCAGGCCCGGGCGCTGGAGTAGATGCCGGCGCCGTCGTAGACCACGACGGTGGCGGTGTCGTCCACGCCGAGGGCCCGCATCGCCTCGGTGAACTCCGGGGCGCCGGGCATGGTGTGCGGGGCGGGGGCGTCGTGGTCGGACAGGGCGCCGTCGAGGTCGAACGGCCGCGCGCCGGGTATCCGCCGGGCCGCGCCGCGGTGGGACCCCACGGAGGCGTCGAAGAGGACCAGCCCGGGCTCCCCCAGCCTCCCGGCCAGCCAGTCGGCTCCGACGAGCGGTCCGGGGACGATGATCCGGGGCGTGGTCATACGGCACCTCCTGGCACCCGGCCGGGCCCTCCGGCGGGCACCCGACCGGCAGTTCGACACGGACCGCCCCATCCTCGCCGCTGCCCGAGGCACGGGTCCAGGCGGAGCCGGGTTTCTCCCCCAGCCACCGCTGGGAGGTGCCCCCAGGGGATCCGCCCCAGACCCTCCCCCAGACTCCGTCCGGGGGACCCCCACGCCTCAAACGCCGGCGAGGCTGAGGTGGCCCGGACGGGGTCGGGTGTGTGGCGGGGCGTCCCCGCAGGGCGTCGAACCGGGCCCCCTCGGCCCACCGACCCCTCGAACCGTTCGACGCCCGAGGAGACACCCCGGCGCGCGCCCGGACCCGACCGGGCCGCCACCACACCGACCCCGCCCCAGCCGGCCCCGCCACCCCGGCGGCGGGGCCGGCACCCCAACCGACCCCGCCCCCGGCCGGCCCCCCACCCCGCCCGGCTAGCCGCAGGCGCCCGGCCGGGCGTAGACGGCGACGCGGGCCCCCCGCACCGCCGTCACCGAGCAGCGCTCGAACGCCGCGGCCAGGGCCTCCCGTTTGGCCGCCTCCCGCGGGTACGGGTCCAGGGGCTGGTCGGCCGGGTCCATCAGGGCGATCACCCGGGGGGAGGCGAGGAGGGCCGCGCGGATCGCCTTCGGGGAGAGTTCCGTGCCCTGGAGACTGCGCGAGGCCTCCGGGGTGCGGGCGAGGGCGACGTCGCGGAGCTCCCCGTACTCCGCGGGCGAGGAGAGCAGCCACTCGCGCCGCCGCGAGGGCATGAACACCACGGCGTCCCCCGGCCGGGCCCGCTCCCGGACCGCGGCGGCCACCGCGAGGACGTCGTCCTTGCGGCTGTCGGGCGTACGCAGCCACACCGACCACCACCCGAGGGGCACCACCAGGGCGGCGACCAGCAGCCACGGCCACCATCCCCGGGCGGCACCCGGTCGGGCCGCGGCCAGCCGGGCCCCCGCCAGCAGCGCGAAGCCGGCGAGCGCGTAGAGCACGTACCGGTCGACGTACCAGGGATGCACGAGCGAGACCGCCATCAGGAGCCCCGGCGGCAGCAGCGCGAGCGGCAGCGCGACCCGTACGAGTTCCCGGTCCGCGCCCCGAGCCAGCAGCAAGGAGGCGACCGCGAGGACCCCGTACGCCGTCCAGTCCTGCCACGACGGCCGCCCGAGCCAGCCCAGCTGCTGCTGCGCCTGCCGCGCGCTCACCAGGGCCAGCGGCAGCAGCAGCGCCGCGACCGCCCCGGCAGCGACGCGCCAGCCGCGCGAGCGCCACCCGGCGAAGGCGTGGGCGAGCAGGGCCAGCACGGCGAACTCGTGCAGCCAGCACCCCACCAGCAGCACCACCGCGTACGCGGTCCACCGCTCGCGCAGCATCAGGTACGTCGCCCACACCACGGCCGCCGCGACGAGCGCGTACGAGCGCCCCTCCTGGGCGTACATCTGTACGGGCGGCAGCACGGCGTACGCCAGGCCGGCGAACAGCGCGGCCCGCTCCCCCACAAGCCGCCGGGCGACGGCGGCCACCCCGGCGGCGGCGAGGGCCGTGGCGGCGACGGAGGGCAGCCGCAGGGCCCACAGGCCGCCGTCCCAGGCCGTGAAGACCCCGTGCATCAGCAGGTAGTAGAGGCCGTGCACGGCGTCGACCTCGCCCAGCAGCTGCCAGATCCCGCCGAGCGGCCGGTGGGCGACCTGCCAGGTGACGGACTCGTCGCGCCACATGCTGCCGCCGCGCTCCAGGCCCCAGAGGCCGAGGAGGACGGCGAGCAGCGGAGGCAGCACGCGCCAGGGGGCGATGCGGCGGATGTCGGCCTCCGGGATGCTGTCGTCACGGGTGTGGGGACTCCATACTCGTGGTTCGGCCCGAGTACCTGCGGAGGTGGGTGTGCGCGCGTTCCGAACGGTTGCGGCGGTACTGCTGAGCGCGGTGGTCCTGGCGGGGTGCGGGCCGACGGGCGCGTCCTCCGGCACGATGTCCGGCTCGCCGACCGCCCCGACCGCCCCGACCACCGGCGCAACGCCCGACCTCCCGTCGTCCGCTTCACCCGGCACCCCCGGCGCCACCGGTACCCCCGGCACCCCCGGGGCCGCGCCCGCACCGCCCTCACCGAGCAGCACCGCCCCCGGCCCCGCCGTCACCGAGACCCTCGTGCACGTGACCCGCAGCGGAGGCCTCGCCGGCCGGACCCTCAGCCTGATCGTCGAGGACGACGGCTCCTGGACCCGGCTCGACGCGAAGGCGAAGCCGACCGGGACCGGGAAGCTGTCGCCGGAGCAGCTCGGCGCCCTGCGCGCCGCCCTCCGGAAGGCCGACTTCGCGCACCTGCCGAGGATCTCGACAGGAGGCCCGGTGATCTACGACGGGTACATGTACGCCTTCGTCCACGGCGGCTTCGAAGTGGCCTCCGACGAGGGGTCGATGCCGCCCGCGCTGAACGGCGTACTGGACGCGCTCCCCCGGTTCGAGGGGTAGCCCCACGCCTACGCGGACACCCGGCAGACACCTCGCCAACACCCCCCACATACCGCCCCTCAACAGGACTTTCGATCCAAAGCGGGCTATGGGAACCCTGCATAGCCGCAGTCCGGAGCCTCCTCTACGCTGCACCCCTGACACACGAGACCAGACGGATCAACGGATCACACAGATCAGCACGGATCAGCAGTACGGGTCGGCACCGGGACGGGACATGGAACAGACACACACCACCCACAACGGAGCCTCGGCGACCCCTGGCGCGCAGCGGCGCGTACTCGTCGTCGAGGACGACCACACCATCGCCGAGGCGATCGCGGCCCGCCTCCGGGCCGAGGGCTTCCAGGTGCAGACGGCCGCGGACGGCCCGGCCGCCGTCGCGGCGGCGGAGGCCTGGATGCCCGAGCTGCTCGTCCTGGACATCATGCTGCCCGGCTTCGACGGGCTGGAGGTCTGCCGCCGGGTCCAGGCCCAGCGCCCGGTACCGGTGCTGATGCTCACCGCCCGGGATGACGAGACGGACCTGCTGGTCGGGCTCGGGGTCGGCGCGGACGACTACATGACGAAGCCGTTCTCGATGCGCGAGCTGGCCGCCCGCGTGCACGTCCTGCTGCGGCGCGTGGAGCGGGCCACCCTCGCCGCGCACACCCCGCGCGGGGCGACCCTGCGCCTGGGCGATCTGGAGATCGACCACGCGCAGCGCCGGGTCCGGGTGCAGGCCGAGGACGTACACCTGACGCCGACCGAGTTCGACCTGCTGGTGTGCCTGGCCGGAACCCCGCGGGCGGTGCTCTCCCGGGAGCAGCTGCTGGCGGAGGTCTGGGACTGGGCCGACGCGTCCGGGACGCGTACGGTCGACAGCCACATCAAGGCCCTGCGGCGGAAGATCGGCGCGGAACGCATCCGTACGGTCCACGGCGTCGGGTACGCCCTGGAGACCCCGGCGCAGGCGTGACCGGCCGCCGGCCGCCGGGGGAAGGGCTGCGGCCCTTCTCGCCCTTCTCGATCAAGACCAAGCTGGGCACGCTCGTCGTCGTCTCGGTCTTCATCACGACGGGCCTGCTGCTGGTGGCCCTGCGCACCGACACCGAGCTGCGCTTCATCACGGTCTTCTCGGTGATCGCCTCGATGCTGATCACCCAGTTCGTGGCGCACAGCCTGACGGCCCCGCTGGACGATATGACCACGGTGGCACGGGCGATCTCCCACGGCGACTACACCCGGCGGGTGCGCGGGGCGGGGCGCCGCGACGAGCTGGGCGACCTGGCCGCCACGATCAACCTGATGGCTGACGACCTGGAGGCGGTGGACCGGCACCGCAAGGAGCTCGTGGCAAACGTCTCGCACGAGCTGCGCACGCCGATCGCCGCGCTGCGGGCGGTGCTGGAGAACGTGGTCGACGGGGTCTCGGCCGCCGATCCGGAGACCATGCGCACGATGCTGAAGCAGACCGAGCGCCTGGGCCGGCTCGTGGAGACCCTGCTGGACCTGTCCCGGGTGGACAACGGGGTGGTCCCGCTGAAGGCGCGGCGCTTCGAGGTGTGGCCGTACCTGTCGGGCGTCCTGAAGGAGTCGGGGCTGGCGGCCGCGGGCCGGCCGGGGCTGCTCTCCGGTTCGGGAGGGCACACGCGCAACGACGTACACCTGCACCTGGACGTCTTCCCGCCCGACCTGACGGCGTACGCGGACGCCGAGCGGCTGCACCAGGTGGTGGCCAACCTGATCGACAACGCGGTCAAGCACAGCCCCGCGCACGGCCGGGTCACGGTCCGCGCCCGGGGCGGCGACGCGCCCGGGAGCCTGGCGCTGGAAGTACGGGACGAAGGTCCCGGCATCCCGGAGGCGGAGCGCGCCCGGGTCTTCGAGCGGTTCAACCGGGGCAGTGCGCGCGGCGGCGACGGCGGTACGGGGCTGGGCCTGGCGATCGCCCGATGGGCCGTGGAGCTGCACGGAGGCCGGATCGGAGTGGCCGAATCGTCACGGGGCTGCCGCATCCTCGTCACGCTTCCGGGCAGCTCGTAGGCACCGGGTTGACGTAGGGTTCGAGTGCGAAGGACATGATCTCGGCCACACGTACCCGGGGTCCGTCAGGGGTGCGAAGCCATGGGGGCCGCAACCTCGGTGCCCCCTACCCGAACCACGCTTGTTTCCCGCCATTCCAGACGGTGAAACCCGCCGTTCGATGTGACCTACATGACGGATGTCCCGTCCGGTCTGCATCTCACCGCCCGAGAGGCGTAGCCTTTATTCCCGCTGTCCATACCTTGTGAAGCGGAAGAGGGCGGTTGCCGCCGTGTCGCCACAGTCCCCCAGTAACCCGAGCACCACGACCGAAGCAGCAGAGGGCGGGAAGAACCCTGCCTCAGGCTTCGGCGCGAACGAGTGGCTCGTCGACGAGATCTATCAGCAGTACCTCCAGGACCCGAACTCGGTCGACCGGGCCTGGTGGGACTTCTTCGCCGACTACAAGCCGGGTGGCGCTGTCGCTCCGGTCAAGGCCGAAGAGCCCGTGAAGACCCCGACGACGGATGGCGCCTCCGCACAGGCCGCCACCGCCGTCGCCGCAGCTCCTCAGGTCGCCGACGCCGCCGCCACGGGGGCGGCGAGCGCCGCCCCCGCCGCTCCGCCCGCACCTGTGTCAGCTCCTGCCCCTGCTCCTGCCACCCCCTCTGGTGCCCCTGCTGTGACTGTCACCTCCCAGGCCCCGGCCGCCGCACCGGCCGCGCCCGCCACCCCCTCCGTAGCCCCCCAGAAGGCCGCGCCCGCCACCGAGGCCCCCACGGGCCCCGAGCTGGTGACGCTCCGCGGCCCGGCGGCTGCCGTAGCCAAGAACATGAACGCCTCCCTCGACGTTCCGACGGCCACGTCCGTCCGCGCCGTCCCGGTGAAGCTGCTGTTCGACAACCGCATCGTCATCAACAACCACCTCAAGCGGGCGCGGGGCGGGAAGATCTCCTTCACGCACCTCATCGGCTACGCGATGGTGCAGGCGATCAAGGCCATGCCGGCCATGAACCACTCCTTCGCGGAGAAGGACGGCAAGCCGACCCTGGTCAAGCCGGAGCACATCAACTTCGGTCTCGCGATCGACCTGGTGAAGCCCAACGGTGACCGTCAGCTCGTCGTCGCCGGCATCAAGAAGGCCGAGACCCTCAACTTCTTCGAGTTCTGGCAGGCCTACGAGGACATCGTCCGCCGCGCCCGCGTCGGCAAGCTGACGATGGACGACTTCACCGGCGTCACCGTCTCGCTGACCAACCCCGGCGGCCTGGGCACCGTGCACTCCGTGCCCCGCCTGATGCCCGGACAGTCGGTCATCATGGGCGTCGGCTCCATGGACTACCCCGCCGAGTTCCAGGGCACCTCGCAGGACACCCTGAACAAGCTGGGCATCTCCAAGGTCATGACCCTGACCTCGACCTACGACCACCGGGTCATCCAGGGCGCGGCCTCTGGCGAGTTCCTGCGGATCGTCGCGAACCTGCTGCTCGGCGAGGGCGGCTTCTACGACGACGTCTTCGAGGCGCTGCGCATCCCGTACGAGCCGGTCCGCTGGCTCCGGGACATCGACGCCTCGCACGACGACGACGTCACGAAGGCCGCCCGCGTCTTCGAGCTGATCCACTCCTACCGGGTCCGCGGCCACGTCATGGCCGACACCGACCCGCTGGAGTACAAGCAGCGCAAGCACCCCGACCTCGACATCACCGAGCACGGCCTCACCCTGTGGGACCTGGAGCGCGAGTTCGCGGTCGGCGGTTTCTCCGGCAAGTCGATGATGAAGCTCCGCGACATCCTCGGCGTGCTGCGCGACTCGTACTGCCGCACCACCGGTGTCGAGTTCATGCACATCCAGGACCCGAAGCAGCGCCGCTGGATCCAGGACCGCATCGAGCGCCCGCACACCAAGCCGGAGCGCGAGGAGCAGCTGCGCATCCTGCGCCGCCTGAACGCGGCGGAGGCCTTCGAGACCTTCCTGCAGACGAAGTACGTCGGCCAGAAGCGCTTCTCGCTGGAGGGCGGCGAGTCCGTCATCCCGCTGCTCGACGCCGTCATCGACTCGGCCGCCGAGGCCCGTCTCGAAGAGGTCGCGATCGGCATGGCCCACCGCGGCCGCCTGAACGTCCTCGCGAACATCGTCGGCAAGTCGTACGCGCAGATCTTCCGCGAGTTCGAGGGCAACCTCGACCCGAAGTCCATGCACGGCTCCGGCGACGTCAAGTACCACCTGGGTGCCAACGGCACCTTCACGGGCCTGGACGGCGAGCAGATCAAGGTCTCGCTCGTCGCGAACCCCTCGCACCTGGAGGCGGTGGACCCGGTCCTGGAGGGCGTCGTCCGCGCCAAGCAGGACATCATCAACAAGGGCGGCACGGACTTCACCGTCCTGCCCGTCGCCCTGCACGGCGACGCGGCCTTCGCCGGCCAGGGTGTGGTCGCCGAGACGCTGAACATGTCGCAGCTGCGCGGCTACCGCACCGGCGGCACGGTCCACGTCGTGATCAACAACCAGGTCGGCTTCACCGCCGCCCCGGAGTCCTCGCGTTCGTCGATGTACGCGACCGACGTGGCCCGCATGATCGAGGCGCCGATCTTCCACGTGAACGGCGACGACCCGGAGGCCGTGGTCCGCATCGCGCGCCTGGCCTTCGAGTTCCGCCAGGCGTTCAACAAGGACGTGGTCATCGACCTCATCTGCTACCGCCGCCGCGGCCACAACGAGTCCGACAACCCGGCGTTCACGCAGCCGCTGATGTACGACCTGATCGACAAGAAGCGCTCGGTGCGCAAGCTGTACACCGAGTCCCTCATCGGTCGCGGCGACATCACGCTGGAAGAGGCCGAGCAGGCCCTCCAGGACTTCCAGGGCCAGCTGGAGAAGGTATTCGCGGAGGTCCGCGAGGCCGCGACGTCTCCGGCCGCCGTCGCCCCGGTGACGCCCGCGCAGACCGCGCAGGAGTTCCCGGTCGCCGTGAACACCGCGATCTCCCAGGACGTCGTCAAGCGGATCGCCGAGTCCCAGGTCACCATCCCCGAGGGCGTCACCGTCCACCCGCGCCTGCTGCCGCAGCTGCAGCGCCGCGCGGCGATGATCGACGAGGGCACCATCGACTGGGGCATGGGCGAGACCCTGGCCTTCGGTTCGCTGCTGATGGAGGGCACCCCGGTCCGGCTCTCCGGCCAGGACTCCCGCCGCGGCACCTTCGGCCAGCGCCACGCGGTCCTCATCGACCGGGAGACGGGCGAGGACTACACCCCTCTCCTCTACCTGTCGGAGGACCAGGCCCGCTACAACGTCTACGACTCGCTGCTCTCCGAGTACGCGGCGATGGGCTTCGAGTACGGCTACTCGCTGGCCCGTCCGGACGCGCTGGTCCTCTGGGAGGCCCAGTTCGGTGACTTCGTCAACGGCGCGCAGACCGTCGTCGACGAGTTCATCTCCTCGGCCGAGCAGAAGTGGGGCCAGACCTCCGGCGTCACCCTGCTCCTCCCGCACGGCTACGAGGGCCAGGGCCCGGACCACTCGTCCGCCCGCCCGGAGCGCTTCCTCCAGATGTGCGCGCAGGACAACATGACGGTTGCCATGCCCACCCTCCCGTCCAACTACTTCCACCTCCTCCGGTGGCAGGTCCACAACCCGCACCACAAGCCGCTCATCGTCTTCACCCCGAAGTCGATGCTGCGTCTGAAGGCGGCGGCGTCGAAGGCGGAGGAGTTCACGACCGGTTCGTTCCGTCCGGTCATCGGTGACACCACGGTGGACGCGAACGCGGTCCGCAAGGTCGTCTTCTGCGCCGGCAAGGTCTACTACGACCTGGAGGCCGAGCGCGAGAAGCGCGGCATCACGGACACGGCGATCATCCGCATCGAGCGGCTGTACCCGCTGGCGGGTGCGGAACTCCAGGCGGAGATCGCCAAGTTCCCGAACGCGGCGAAGTACATCTGGGCGCAGGAGGAGCCGGCGAACCAGGGCGCGTGGCCGTTCATCGCCCTCAACCTGATCGACCACCTCGACCTGGCGGTCGGCGCGGACGTCCCGGCGGGCGAGCGCCTGCGGCGCATCTCGCGCCCGCACGGCTCGTCCCCGGCGGTGGGCTCCGCGAAGCGCCACCAGGCGGAGCAGCAGCTCCTCCTGAACGAGGTCTTCGAGGCGTAGCCGCTACGCGGCCCAGCAGTTGGAAGGCCCGGCACCCCATGGGGGCGCCGGGCCTTCCGGCGTGGGCCTGGGAACGGCCCATGGGCCTGGTCGAGACAGTCTTCGAAGGCACCCCCGGCCCGCCCAGCCCCAGAGCCGGGATCCGATGCAGATGTCCCCGTCCCTGAAGGCTCGGACCGGCGCCCGTCCCTTTGGGGGGCTCCCGGCTACCCCCGACCCCGACCCGGCAAGCCCTCCGCTCCGGCCCCGACGCCGAGGGGGCGGGTGGGTAACCACCGCCTGGGAGCGGGGGCCAGGGGGCGAAGGCCCCGCGCGCGTGGGTTTCGTACCTCACCCACACCACGAAGCCCCGCACGCGTGGCCCCGCACCCCCTACGGCTGTGGCTCGAAGTCCCAGTACGGGCGGACGCGTTGTTTCGCGGAGATGGTGTGGACGTGCTGGGCGCCCAGGGTGCGGGTGAGGGCCTTGATGCCCGCGTCCTCGTGCTTGCCCGCCTCCTCGTCCTCCCGCACCGAGCGGAGGTCCGCCGCCAGGGCGATCTGCGCGCTCAGTGTCATCGGGTGGTCCGGGCCCATGATCTGTTCCGCGCGCCGCAGGGTCTCCCGGCTGAGGGACAGCGCGTCCTCCCGGTGCCCGGTGATGTTGCGGTGGCCGGTGGCGTTCAGGGCGCAGCCCAGCGTCCACGGGTGCCGGTCGCCGAGCGCGCCCCGCATGCCGACCAGGGCCTGTTCGGCGAGGGAGAGGGCCTCCGACCGTTCGCCCTGGGCCCGCAGGATCAGGCCCAGGTTGCCGACGGTGCCGATGCTGTACGGGTGGGCGAGGCCCAGTTGGGACTGGTATCCGCGGACCACGTCCTCGGAGATCCGGCGGGCCTCGCCGATGTCCCCGTACTCCCTCAGGTACGTGGCGTAGTCGGAGGCCACCATCAGCGTCCACGGGTAGTCGATCCCGAAGACGCGCGTGGCCCGCTCCCACACGATCCGCAGCCGCTGCCCCGCGCCGGGGATGTCCCCGGAGCGGCGCAGGCACATGCCCAGGTTGTGCTCGGCCCGCAGGGTCTGCGGGTGGTCGAGGCCCAGTACCTGGGTGTTGATCTTGAGGCCTTGTTCCTGGCGGGTCTGCGCCTCCCGGTAGCGGCCCATCAGCCGCAGCCCCATCGCGCAGGCGATGCCCGAGGACAAGGTGGAGATGTGGTGGGCCCGCAGGACGCGCTCGCGGCGGCGCAGGGTGTCCAGGTCGAGGTCGTAGGAGTCCTGGTAGCGGCCGAGCAGGCGGTAGGTGGCGGCGAGGTTGTTCTGGGCGGCCAGGGTGGTGGAGTCGTCCTCGCCGAGCAGCTCGCGGTAGGTGGCGAGGCAGTGCTCGAAGATCTCCCGGGCCGGCTCGAACTTGGCGATGCACAGCAGGACTCCGCCGTACGAGCTGGTGGCCCGCAGGGTCTCCAGGTCGCGGTCGCCCCGTTCCTCGGTGAGCTCGACGGCGCGGGCCCGGGTGAGGGCCTCGGCGCGCCGGAACAGGCCGAGGTTGCGCAGGGCTCCGCCGTACTGGTAGCTGAGCTCGCGGACCCTGGGGTGGTCCTCGCCGAGCGCGGCCCGCCACACCTCGTCGGTCTCCTCGGCCAGCCGCAGGCAGGTGCGGTACTCGCCGGCGAGGATCAGGTAGCGCAGGCAGTGCAGCAGGAAGGTCTGGATGCGCGGGTTGCTGCTGGTGATGACCCCGGACGGGCCAAGGTGCGGGACGAGTTCGGCGTACCGGGGCCAGAGCCGGGAGTCGGAGGGCCGGCCCGGGTCGGCCGCGGCGAGGACCTGGCGGACGGCACGGGAGAGCGGTTCGGCCTCCTCCTCGGAGAGGTTCTCGCGGACGATGCCGTGGACCATGCGGTGCAGTTGTACGGTTTCCAGCCCGCCGCCGCCCTCCTCCACGGGCAGGTCCGAGTACTCCAACCGCACGACGGAGAACTGCACGAGCTTGTTGAGGGCGGCGTTCCACCGGATCTGGTCGTTGATCAGCCCCGCGAGCTGCTCGGGCGCGTCGTCGGCGGGGAATTCGCGCAGCAGCCGCAGCGGCACCGGCCCGGGGGCGAAGAAGACGAACAGCCGCAGCAGGGCGAGGGCGTCGGGGAAGTTCTCCCGTACGTTGTTGAGGAGTATGGCCAGCGCCGTGGGGAAGGGCAGCGGGTAGTCGTCGGAGACGGTGACGGCCTCGCGGGAGTCCAGCCGGCGCCGGAGCAGCGCCAGGTAGTCGCCGACCGTCAGCGGGGAGTCGGCGAGCCAGCCGGCGGTCTGGTCGAGGGCGAGCGGGTAGTCCTCCAGGGCCTCGGCGAGCCGGTCGGCCTCGTCGGGGCTGAGGCGGCGGGCCCGGCGGCGGATGAAGGTGACGGACTCGGGGCGGGCGTACAGCGGGACTTCGACGAGGCTGGTGTGCCGGGCGGCCCACTCGCGGTTGCGGGAGGTGATGATGACGTCGCCGGCGCCGGAGGGCAGCAGGTCGATGAGGTCGTCGGGGTTGTCGCAGCCGTCGAAGACCATCAGCCAGCGGCCGTACGGGGATCCGCGCCGCAGCGCCTCCAGCACGGCCCGGATCTGCTCGCCGTAGCTGCCGGCGCCGCGCGGCAGCCCGAGGGCGGGGGCCAGGTCGGCGAGGCGTTCGCGCAGGGTGGGCCGGTCCTCGGCGGGGACCCACCACACGATGTCGTACTCGGAGGCGAAGCGGTACGCGTACTCGGTGGCGACCTGGGTCTTGCCGACGCCGGACAGTCCGAGGAGGGTGACGGTGGAGGCGCCCGGCGGGGCTTCGGCGAGGGCTTCGCGCAGGGTGCCGATGACGTCGTTGCGGCCGGTGAACCGGGGGTTGCGGCGCGGGACGCGGCCCCAGATCTCGGGCGGGTCGTTGGGGAAGCGGGGGCCGCGGCGGCCGGTCTCGGTGCCGATCCGGTCGGTGGGCAGCTCCAGGCGGCGCAGCACCCGGTACTCGGCCTCGTACGCGTCGAGCCCCCACAGGTCGGCCTTCTCCAGGACGGCCACGGCGCTGGGCAGCGGCGCGTCGGTGAGGCAGACTGCCGCGAACCGGTCGGGGTGGCGGTCGGTGACCGCGCGCAGGGCGGTGTTCCACTCCGCGTCCGGCATGTCTCCGTGGGTGCCGGCGGAGAAGTAGCGCTCGCTGAGCACGAGGAGGACCCGGCTCCCGGAGCGGGCGAGGTCGTCGAGGGCCTGGTCGAGGCCGGTGCTGTTCTGCGGGTCCCAGCGCTGGAGGGACACGCGGTGGCCGTGCTCCTCCAGGCGGTGGGCGATCCACACGGCCCAGGGGCGGTTGAAGCCGGCGAAGCTGATGACGAAGCGCTGCGGGCCGGCGGCTGGGCCCTGGTCCTGCCGACTACCGGTGGTCATGCTGGCCGTCTCCCTGGATTCCGGGCGGTGGACGGGGTGGGACAGGGTGGAGAACCGGTTGAGAATCGGTTGAGAACCTACCGCAGCGGACGGTCCGTCAACCTTCGGCGGCACGTCAGCCTTTTACGAACGCCGCGAGTTCGGGGTGCGCCTCGCACCAGGCGCGGCGTTCGCGGTCGACGGCCCGGCGGGCGGCGGCGTGCTGGTCGCCGGGGGGCGGGAGTTCGTCCATGGCCCGTTCCGCGGCGGCCATCGCGTCGGTGAACTCCCGGCCGGCGGAGGTCAGTCCCTCGTGCGCGTGCAGGGCGGGCAGTACGGCGGCCACCTGGGCGCGGATCCGGGCGTGCTGGGCCCAGGCGCCGCGCGCCCCGTACAGGGCGGCGCGCTGCCAGTACCCGGCCAGGGCGAGGTGGGCGTACGTGCCGTGCAGGAGCCCCTCCAGCGGGCGGGGGTCGCTGCGCCAGGGGGCCCAGTGGCGGGGCGTGCGGTCGGCGGTGTGCAGGGTCAGGACGTCGGTGAGGGCGGTCAGTTTGCCGTGCTGCACCTCGTGGACGAGCGTCGCGGCCAGCGCCGGCGGGGCCTGCGCGCGGGCCAGGACGGAGCCCGCGGCCGCGGGGAGGGTGGCGCCGCTGGAGCGGGAACCGCCGCCCAGGGGGACGACGGAGCGCAGCAGCTGGACGGTCTCCTGCGCACGGGTGGTGTCGTAGCGCCGGAGCAGGGTGAGGGCGCCGGTCCACTGGGTGTCCCAGCGCTTGTGGCCCTTGGGCGTGAGCCGGCGGGCGGGGCGGACGGGCGCGGGGCGCGCGGGGCCGGGCGCCCGGTAGGGGTCGAGGTCGTCGAGGGCGGTCCGGCCCCCTGGCAGGACGTGCAGGGGGAGGGTGGCGGGGTCCTCGGGGTCCCAGGAGCGTTCGGTGAGGGCGAGCGGGCCGGGCCGGTCGGGGCGCAGCAGCCCGAGGGTGGGCAGCACGAGCCGGCCCTGCAGGGGCCGCAGGGTGTGGGTGAAGGCGATCCGGGCGCGCAGGGCGGCGGCGACGGCGAGGGCCCCGAGGTGGCCGAGGTCGGGCGGCGGCCCGGCGGGGGCGTGCAGCCGGCGCAGGGTCTCCTCGGCCCAGACCCCGGTGGCGGGGTAGTGCAGTACGTCGCGCACCGCGTCCGCGTCGTGCCGCTCGGCCTCCTCCAGGAGGGCCCAGTGATCGGCAGCCTCCCCGGACCGGCCGCCGGGGGCGGCGTCGAGGACCGCGCGCAGCAGGAGCAGCCGCTTGGAGCGGCGTACGTCGCGCACCAGGCGGGTGCCCTCCGCGGTGGGCTCGGTGGAGGCGAGGGCGCGCAGGGTGTGCGAGGAGACCGCGAAGGCGGCGAGCACGGCGGTCACGAGGCCCCCCGGGGGGTCTCTCGCGCGGGGCGGTCGGGGTGGCCGGGGAGCCGGTCGAAGCTGTGGGAGTCGAGGGGCATGCCGCGGGCGGCGGCGCCCTCGTACGCGGATTTCAGCGAATCGGCCTGTTCGGTGGAGCCATCGGTCTCGATGACGGCGGTGGCGGCTGGCCCGAGCCCGGGGGTCTCGGTGGCGGCGGGCAGCACGGGGCCGTCGGTGATCGCTCGGCTCATCGCTGCACCTCCCCGCTGCGGACGGTCCATCCCTGCCCTGCGGCGGGTGCCGGCTAACGGCGGAAAGTGGTCAACTCGCTCCAACTCGCCTTCAGCCGCGGCGGATCGGGGTCGCGCCCGGTCAGACTCCGGGGTCGTCGAAGGCGTTCAGGATCTCGGCCGGATGGGTCACCCGCTCGACCATTCCCTCGATCACCTGGGCGAGCACGGGGTGGTCGATCCCCCGCAGGGTGGCCAGGTCCAGCCCGGAGAGGTCCGGCAGCCGCGCCGAGCACGCACGGCTCGCGACTGCTTCCTGTTGCTGCGTCACCACAGGCCGCCCGCCCCCTGTTGCGTCGACTTCGATGGTCCACTCACCTTTCCCCTCCCCCGCCGTGCGGAAACTGCTCAGAGGTCTGCTTCCAGGGCGCGCGTGCGGGTGCGCAGGGCCTCGCGCCGCTCCTCATCGGCGCCGATGCCGGCCGCGGGGCCGGTCCTGGGGCCGGTCCCGAGCCGCCTCCACAGGTCCAGGGCGGAGCGGTACGCCTCCAGGGCCGCCCGGGGGCGCGCCAGCCGCTCCAGCACCTCCCCGCGCAGCTCCTGTACGCGGGCCGCCAGCCGGACGGCGGCGTCCGCGCGCTCCGCCTGCTCGACGCGGCGGGCGGTCTCGTCGGCCCGGTCGGCCCGGTCGGCCCCGTCAGTCCCATCCGCTCGGTCGGCCCGGTCGGCCCGGTCGGCCTCCAGGGCGGCCCGCCAGGCCCGGCGGTAGGAGTCCGCGGCCCGGTCGAGGCGGTCCGGGGCCCGGGTGTGGGCGTGGAGTTCCTGCTGTACGTCGCCGTGGTCCCGCAGGGCGCGGGCCCGGTCGAGGGCGTTGCGGGACTGCCGGGCGGCCAGTTCCAGCAGGTGCTCCGCCTCCAGCAGGTCCACCGGGTCTCCCTCGTACGCGTGCCGCAGCCGCAGCCCGGTGGCGAGGCGCCGCAGCCGGTGCGCGGACCCGGGGTCGGACTGCGGTACCGCCGCCCGGCTGTCGCGCAGTACGCGTACGGCCGCGCCGGTGAACCGCCGCCCGTCGGCGGCCCGCGCCCGGTCCAGGAGTACGTCGCCCCATTCCGGCAGCAGCTCCCCGAAGACTTCCGCGTCGCGGGGGATCAGCCGCCGGGCCCGGCCGTACGCCTCGGCGGCGTCCTCCAGGGCCACCGGGTCGGCGTCCCGTGCGTACCGTGCCCGGTGCACCCTGGCCAGGCACACCAGGGCGGTCACCCGCAGCTCGGCATCCCCGCCGGCCTCCTCCAGGGCCGTCCCCAACTGCCCGGCCGCCTCCTCCAGCCGCCGCGGCAGGTACCGCAACGCCCCGGCCAACTCCACCCGCAACCACGCCACTCGCCGCCGCCACTCCGGGGCAGCCCCCGAACCCCACCCAGCCCCCTCGCCCACGGAGCCCGGCCCGCCGGAACCCGGCCCACCGAACGCCCCCGCAGGGCCACCGGCGCGGGCCTGCCCGCCACCCTCGACCCCGCCCCCATCCCCGGGGCTCCGCCCGCCGGTCCGGCCCACGGGGGCAGCGGCTCGGTCGCCCGCGCCACCCGAGCCAGGCCCGCCGGACCCGCCCGCAGGGCCGCCGGCGCGGGCCTGCCGGCCACGCTGGGCCCCGGCCTCATCCCCCGGGCCCCGCCCGCCGCTCCCGCCCGCAGGGCCATCCACTCCGTCACTCACGCCGCCCGGGCCAACGCCCGGACCCCCGGAACCAAGGCCACCCGGCGCCCCCACAGGAGCATCGGCGCGCGTCTGCCGGCCGCTCCGGGCGCTGGCCCCATCACCCGGGCCCCGCCCACCGGGTGCGCCCTCAGAGTCATTGGCGCGCGCCTCCAGGCCGCCCCCTGCGCCGGCCCCATCACCCGCCCCCCGCCCACCGGGCCCGCCCGCAGGGACGGCAGCGCGGTCGCCCGAGCCGCCCAAACCGACGCCCGGAGCCCCGGAACCCGCCCCACCCGGCGCCCCCACAGGAGCATCGGCGCGCGTCTGCCGGCCGTCCTCGGCCCCGGCCCCTTCCGCCGGCCCCCGCCCAACGGACCCGCCCGCAGGGCCATCGACTCCGTCGCCCGTGCCGCCCGACCCGATGCCCGGAGTCCCGGAACCCGGTCCACCGGGTGCGCCCGCGGGGTCGGCGTCGGCTGCCGGCCGGCCGGGCGGGCGCGCGGGCCCGGCTGCTGGACCCGGGCCCAGGACACGCGCCTCGGCGTCGCCCGCAGGGCCGTCGGAGGCGTCACCCGGGCCGCTCCGGCCGACGCCCGAGGCTCCGGAATCCCGCCCGGCAGGCCCACCCGCTCGGGCGGCTTCGCCTCCGCCTCCCGAGCGGGGGGCCCGCGCGCCGGGCTCGGCCGCAGGGTCGGCGGGGCGGCCGTGCGGGCTCCCCGGGGCGGCGCCCGGTGCTCCGGAGTGCCGTTGTTCGGGGGTACGGGTGGCTGCGGGGCCGCCCAGGAGAGCCGTCAGGGCGGCGGTCAGGCGGGCTGCAGCCTCCTCCGCCAGGGGCGTGCGGTCGGCGGGGGCCCGGGTGTGGGGCAGGAGGGCCAGCAGGACGCGACCCAGGGCCAGTTGGATCTCCGGGTGCGGGAGCGGGACCGGAACCGGAGCCAGGCCCGGCGTCGGGGCGGCGCCCGGGGGCGACCCCGGGGCGGGGCCCGAGGTCGGGGCGGGGGCCGAGGTCGGGGCGGGGGCCGAGGTCGGGGCGGGGGCAGGGGCCGGACCTGGGGCAGGGGCCGGACCTGGGGCAGGGGCCGGACCTGGGGCAGGGGCCGGACCTGGGGCAGGGGTTGCGCCTGAGGCGCGAGCCGGACCCGAGGCGGGAGCCGGACCCGGAGCTGTGGCCGGACCCCGGGCGGGGGCCTGATCCGGGACCGGAGCCGAACCCGGGACCGGGGTCGGAGCCGGACCCGGGACCGGGGTCGGAGCCGGACCCGGGGCGGGGGTCGGGTCAGGAGCCGGGGCGGGGGTCGGGTCAGGAGCCGGGGCGGGGTTCGGGTCGGGAGCCGGACCCGGGGCGGGGACCGGGCCTGAGGTCGGGCCCGGCTCGGGGACCGGGGCGGGGACCGGGGCGGGAGCCGGACCCGGGGCGGGGACCGGGCCTGAGGTCGGGCCCGGCTCGGGGACCGGGGCGGGGACCGGGGCGGGGACCGGGGCGGGAGCCGGGCCCGGGGCGGGGACCGGGCCCGCCAGGGGGGTGAGGGTGGCGCGGGCCTCGTGTAGGGGGGCCGGGTCCTCGTGTAGGGCGCTCAGTCGGATCAGGGCCTCGGCCCGCCGGACCGCGCAGTCCCGGCGCAGCCGCGGGTCCGCCGCGGCTGCGCCCGCCGCGGTGAACTCCCGGTCCGCCGCGACCAGTAGCTCCGCGTCGGGCGCTCCCACCAGGGCCCGTTCGTACAGCACCCGGCCCCGGACGGCCCGCGCCGCCGCCGTCCGCATGCCGGTGAGGGCCCGCTCCGCCTCGGTGAGCAGCTCCGGGTCCCGCTGGGCGGCCCACAGCCGCAGCAGTGCCCCCGCCAGCTCCGTTTCCGCCTCCTCCGGCGGGTCGCCGGGTCCGGCCGGGGCCGCCACGGCCCGCCGCAGCACCGCCACGGCCTCGTACAGCGCCCTCGCGTCCCCGTCCCCGTCCGCCAGCCGGTCCCGCGCGGCCCGCACGGCCCGGGACCGCTCCGGCAGCGGCGCCGGCTCCCGGCCCGCCGCCGGGTCCTCCTCCGGGATCCCCGGCAGGTAGCGCCGTACGACCCTCGCTGAGACCTCGGCGAAGGCCTGCGGGAGCCGCCCCGCCGGAACCCCGGCCCCGGACCCGACTCCGACCCCGGCCCCCTCCACCCGGCCCTCCGCCACCGGCGCCCCCGTGAGCTGCGAGACGGCGAGCGCGGGGAAGTTCCGTACGCCCCGCCCGAAGTGCGCCAGCACGTACTCCGAGCAGTGCTTGAGCACCAGCGCCGCCTCGTCCCGCCCCAGTGGCCCCAGCAGCACCTCCTGCACCCCCTGCCCGAACTCGTACCACTGCCCGGACTCCGGCCCGCTCCGCCGCAGCAGCCCGCTGAGCAGTACCTCCGCCAGGTCGGACGGCTCCGAGTCCGGCAGCATCGTGCGCTGCACCAGCCGCATCACCGGCAGCGCGAGCGGCGCCGCCGACAGGTACACGGCGAGCTGGACGGCCCGGGGCGCGGCCGAGGACCGGAACCGGGCCACCAGCTCCCGCGGTGGCCGGGCGACCCTCGGCAGCGGCGCGGGCGCACCCGGATGGTCGGCCAGCACCCGGCCCACCTCGGCCGGCACCGCCCCGCTGCCCAGCCCGGCGACGAGGCGGGCCCACGCCCCGAGGGCGGTCGCGCTCGGCGGCAGCACCGGCACGGTCAGCCCTCCCGTGGGCCGTCCGGGCAACGGCGGCCGATCCGACCGGAACCGCAGCTTCCCACCGGCCCCCTCGACCCGGGCGAGCGTGCCCCGCTCGGTCGGCAGCCAGCTGCGCCCCCACAGCCGCTGCGGCAGCGGCTGCACGACCACGCACGGGGTGCATTCGGCCCACCGGTGCAGGAGCCGCTGCGCCGCGCCCTCGCGCCACATCGGTCCGGCGCAGTCGGAGACCACCATGGTCAGCGCCCGCCCGGTCGGATCGCGCAGCTGGTCCCCGGAGCGCAGCCCGGCTCCGGCGACGGGGCCGCGCCCGAGCACCACCGTGCCGTCCCCGAGCCGGTGCAGGTAGTGCACCTGGACGTCCCGGAAGGCACCCAACCGCTCGCACACGGCGCGCAGTTCCTCGAACATGTCCTGCCAGACCGCCATCGAGGGCGAGGCGTCCATCACCAGCCGTACGGTCGCCTCGCGCCTGCTCTCCGGCCTGAGCACCGGGATGACCAGCCCGAGGGCCCGGGCGCTGGCCTCGGCGGTGGCCGCCTCGTCGAGCACCCTGCGGGTGGGCGGGGCGGGCGGCCGGTGCCGCTGGAGGGCGCGCAAGGCCCGCTGGATGTCGAGGATGCGCGGCAGCGCGGCCGCGCCCGGCACCCGTACGGGCACGCCGGACTCCCCTGAAAACCCAGCCCCGTTCGCACCCTCCGCCTCCGTCGCCGCCTCCGCCTCCGCCCCCGCCCCCGCTTCCGCTCCGGCGGGCCGGTGCGCTCCGGGCGCGTAGAGCCTGACCCGGTCCTCGGCCTCCGGTTCCACCTGCTCGGGCTCCACCGGAAGCGGCCCGACCGGCTGCTCCCCGGCCTCCGCCTCGGCCCCGGGCGCCGGAGCCCGTACGGCGGCCGGCTCGGCCCCCTCCGCCGGCTCCGGCCCCTCCGGCCCGTCCGTCCCCTCGGCCGCCGGCCGCCGGATCCGCCCGGCCAGCCACAGTGCGTCGGCGATCTCCTCGGCGGACGGATCGAGCCCGGCCGCGCCCAGCAGCGCGGCGAGTTCGCGGATTCCGGGCGCGGCGGGATCAGAGGCGGCGGGCTCAGGCACGGCAGGCACAGGAGGCACGGCAGGCACGGCCGGTCACCTCGGGCGGTCGAGGCGCTGGATGAGCAGGTCCGCGAGGTCCTCCCGGGTGGGCGGGGCAGCGTAGTGCGTGAGGTAGACGGCGTTGAGCAGCTGGTCGGCGGCGACCAGCTCCGACTGGGAGCGGCTGAGGAACTCCCTGATCAGGTCGGCCCCCAACCGGGCGGCCTCTTCCCCGAGGTGGGCGCGGACCATGGTGGCGAGCCGCTTCTCACCGGGCTGGCCCAGCTTGAGCTGGATGCAGCGCCGCAGCAGGGCGGCCGGGAAGTCCCGTTCGCCGTTGCTGGTCAGGATGATGAACGGGAAGGCCCGGCAGCGCACCCGGCCGCCCCGGACGGTCACCTTCGCCCCGTCGTCGGTGAGCACCCGCACCTCGGGCTCGGTGTCGGCGACCCGTTCCAGCTCGGGGAGGGCGAACTCCCCTTCCTCCAGCACGTTCAGCAGGTCGTTCGGCAGGTCGATGTCGCTCTTGTCCAGCTCGTCGATGAGCAGCACGCGGGGCCGCTCGGTGGGCAGCAGGGCCGTCCCGAGCGGCCCGAGCCGGATGTACTTCCCGATGCCTGGCGCACCGCCCGGACCGCCACCCGGCCCGCCGTCCCGCCCGCCCCCGCTCGCCGCGATCTGCACGTCCTGGAGGCGCGCGAGGGCGTCGTAGCGGTACAGCCCGTCCTGGAGCACGGTCCGCGACACCACCGGCCAGCGCAGCACCCGCCCCAGCTTCAGCTCGTGGGCCACGGCGTGCGCGAGGGTGGACTTCCCGGTGCCGGGGAAGCCGGTGACGAGCAGCGGCCGCCTCAGGTACAACGCGGCGTTGATGGCTTCCAGTTCCTCGGGCTCGGGCCGGTGCAGTTCGGCGGCCTGCCGGTGCGCCCCGAGCCGCCGCGCGATGGCCCCGTCGGTCGCCCCGGCCCCCGAGGCCATACCGTCCGGCCCGTCCGCGCCGTCCGGCTCCGCCACCGGACCGCCGTCGAAGTCCCGCCACGGCGGCGGGTCGGGCAGCGCGTCGATCCCGTCATGGGGCTCGCCGACACCTCGGTAGATGAGCCACTCGTCGTTCATGGACGCCCCCTGATCGAATCCCTCATCGAACCCACGCACCGAACCCACTCGTCGAACCCACCCATGGAACCCGCGCGTCGAACCCCCGGCGCCGTCACAGGTCGCCCTGCAGAGGTTCGTCGTCCGGCAGCGGCCGCGCCGGGTCCTCCCACACCAGTCCCGATCCCGCGGCCCAGTACGCGTCCGGGTCCGCCTCGTACATCCGCCTGCGCAGGGCCCTCAACCGCTGCGGCAGCGCCTCGCCCCCGCCGGCGTCGGCCAGTTCCTCCCGTTCCCCGCGGTGGAAGGGCGCGCACGGAGCCCCCGGGTCGGGCGGGGGCCGCCGGATCACCACGACCCCGTACCCGAGGTCCCGTACGGCGTGCAGCGAGCCGAGGGCGGGGTCCCGTTCCGGTGCCCGGCAGTGCACGGGGACGGTGTTGTCCGGGAGCCCGGCCAGCCACTGCGGCGACGGGCCGCGCGGGCGCCCGCGCACGCAGTCGGCGCGTTCGTCGAGGAGCGGGCCCGCCAGCACCCTGGCCCACCGGGCGGCCGCCCCGGACGTCGGCGGCCGGCTGCCGGCCGCCCAGCGGAACACCACCGGCCGCTGCGCCCCGACCGGCACCCCGCCGACCAGCCGCCAGTCGTCCACCGCCACCCCGAACAGCTCGGGGTCGACGGCGACTTCGAGCACGGCCGCCGCCCCGTCCGTGTCCGTACGCCGGAAGGCCTCCGCGAGCGCCGCCCGCAGCGCCTCGGGCAACTCCCGCAGGCAGGTCCGTACGCCCGAGTCGACGGGCGTCACCCGCCCCGGATGCGGCGGGCCGGCGAGCACCGAGACCCGCCAGTCGTAGACGCCCGCCTCCCAGGCGTGCGCCCACAGCTCCAGCAACACCGAAGACCCGGCCTGCGGGCCGCCGCCCGGTCCGCGGGCGGCGGCCCCCGGGCCCCGCACCGTCCGCCGGGCCGTGGCGCGCAGCCGTTCCTCCCGGTCCAGCAGGCCCCGCTCGCGGCGCTCGCCCAGCTCCCGCCGCTGCGGGCGCCACAGCCGTACGGCCGCCGCCCGGGTCCAGTCCCACAGCTCCTCGTCCGCGCCGGGGGCGGGCGGCTCGCGGTAGTCGGCGACGCTCACGTCGGTGGCGTAGCGGAGCATCGCCGCGGCCTCCCCCGCCCCGCCCGGCGGGTCGTACAGCATCCCCACCCCGTCGCGCCAGCTCAGCGGGGCCGGCGGATGCGGATCCGGCTCCTCCCCGCGCGCCGCCTCGACGAGGGCGCGTACGACCTCGGAGGAGCCGGGCGGGGGCAGTTCGGCGAGCAGCCCGAAGAGCGTGGTGCGTTCCCCGGGAGCGAGCCGGCCGCGCCCGCCGTACGGGTCGCCGCCGGCCGGCGCGGCGAGCTCGTCCTGTACGTCCGTCCAGGTCCGGCGGGAGTCCAGGTCGCTGAGGTGCTCGTCGTAGTGGTGCAGGTCGTGGGCCTGCACGACGCGGTGGTAGAGCCCGCTCTGCCCGTGCCGGCCGCTCGGCAGGGTCCGCAGCTGCACCACGGACACGGCGAGCCCACCGCCGCCCGTGTGCCGGCGGGCCTTGACGACGCCGACCACCTCGCCGCGTACGAGGTCCACCACGGGGCCGCCGGACATGCCGGGCTCGATCTCGTCGTCGTCGCCGAGCCGGATGGCCGCGCCGTTGCCCGCGCTGCCGCGCAGCCGGGTGGTGCGCCCGGTGATCTCGGGGGTGCCGAGGTCCTCGGTGCACCCGAAGTAGGCGACCTCGTCGAAGCGGGGCCTGGAGCGGTCGGTCAGCCAGACGCAGGCGTGCGAGACGGGCGCGAGAACCTTCACGAGCGCCAGGTCGGGCAGGTCCCACAGGGCGCCGCGCGCGGGGCGCCGCTCGTCCAGCCGCTCGGGCAGCACGCACTCCACGCGCCCGACGACGGTCCCGGTCGCACCACTGCCCCCGGAGGGGAAGGTGATGCCGACCTCGCGCCCGGTGATGCGCATGGTGGCCCCACCCCCTTCGCCGACCACGTGCGCGCACGTCAGGACCCAGCCGGGGGCGATGAAGAAGCCGCTCCCCCAGGTGGTCCCGGGCCCAGGGGACCCATACCCGCCCGGGGGCGCGTGGACGCGTACGGTCGCCGCCAGAACGAGGGGTTCGAGGAGCTCGAAGGCGCGCGCGGATCCGCCCGTGCGCCCGTCCGTCATCCGCGCCCCCCGCTCGTGAGGCGTACAGGCTAGCCCCGGGCGCACCAAGGGCGGGAGGTCCGCGGCAGCCCACGGATTATCCTGGCGTGAAACCCCCCATGGACACCCATGGATCCCATGGATCCGTGGACACCCCGGACACCCTGGACACGGAGCTCGACTTGTACTTCACCGATCGCGGCATCGAGGAGCTGGAGAAGCGGCGCGGCGAGGAGGAGGTCACCTTCGAGTGGCTCGCCGAACAGCTGCGCACCTTCGTCGACCTGAACCCGGACTTCGAGGTCCCGGTGGAACGCCTGGCCACCTGGCTGGCCCGCCTGGACGACGAGGACGACGACGCCGACGAGTGAGCGGGCGCACGGCCTGCAACGGCAACGAGAACGGCCCGGCTGCCACGGAGGCAGTCGGGCCGTTCTCGTTCGCGCGCTGACGGGCAGCGCGCAGGGATGCACAGGGCGCCGGATCAGGCCGCCTTGGTCTCCCAGAAGATGCGGTCGATCTCGGCGATGAGCTCAAGAGCCTTCGCGCCGGTCGCCGGGTCGTTCGACGCCTTGGCGGCCGAGAGGGCCTTCAGGGTGTCGTTGACCAGGGTGTGCAGCTGCGGGTACTTCTCGAAGTGCGGGGGCTTGAAGTAGTCGCTCCACAGCACCGAAACGTGGTGCTTGGCGAGCTCGGCGCGCTGCTCCTTGATGGTGATGGCGCGCGCGCGGAAGTCGGCGTCGTCGTTGGCCTGGTACTTCTCCTGCACGGCCTTGACGGACTCGGCCTCGATGCGGGCCTGGGCAGGGTCGTACACGCCGCACGGAAGATCGCAGTGGGCGGAGACCTTCGCCTTGGGGGCGAAGAGGCGGGAAAGCATTGGAGTGTGTCCTCCTCGTGATCGTCTTCTCAAGGGGGAGATTACTCGCTGGGGAACCGGATTTCGCGGGCGCCCCCATGGGCTTAGGACAAAAGTCCATGGGCTCGGCCGGACCGGTGAGCGAACGTACGGGACCGTGCGGCAGCATGCCGGGGTGACGAGGAGGACACGGATGGTGGAGAACACGCGCCCGCGGAAGCAGTTCGGGGTGGCCGAGGTGACGGGGCCGTCGATGGCGCCCACGCTGCTGAACGGCGACCAGCTGCTGGTCCGCTACGGGGCCCGCGTGCGGCCGGGCGCGGTGGTCGTGCTGCGCCACCCCTTCCAGCAGGACCTGCTGGTGGTCAAGCGGGCCGTGGAGCGACGGCCGGGCGGCTGCTGGTGGGTGCTCGGCGACAACCCGTACAACGAGACCGGCGACAGCACCGTCTACGGGCCGGTGCCCGACGAGCTGGTGCTGGCGACGGCGGTCCTGCGCTTCCGGCCGCGCGAGGAGGGTCAGCGCTCGCTGAGGGCGCGGCTCTCCTGGGCGGTTTCGGCGGTGCGCCCGCTCTGGGCGGAGGCCTCGGCCTCCAGTCGCTTGCGGGCGCGGTAGGCGGCGACGTTGGCGCGGGTGGCGCAGCGGTCGGAGCAGTAGCGCCGGGAGCGGTTGGTGGAGGTGTCGAGGTAGGCGTTGCGGCAGGGCGGGGCCTGGCACAGGCCGAGGCGGTCGGGGCCGTGCTCGGTGAGGTGGAAGGCCAGGCCGAAGGAGGCGATGGCGGCGTAGCCGGCGGAGGCGTTCGAGGGGTGGTCGGCGAGGTGGATGTGCCAGTCGGGGCGTCCGGTGTCGTCGAGGGTCTCGTGGCCGGATACCTGGGGGCTGACGGGGAACTCCATGAGCAGGGAGTTCAGCAGGTCGACGGCGAGGACGTGGTCGCCTCCGTCGGCGGCCTCGAAGACGCTGCGCAGCCGGGCCCGGACGTTGCGGAAGCGGGTGACGTCGGTGTCGGTGACGCGGCGGGCCATCTGCTGGCTGGCGCCGAACAGGGCGCGGACGGCGTCCACCGAGGTGAGCGAGTCCTTGTTGCGGGCCGGCTCCTCGGTGTTGACCAGGCGCACGGCGAAGTCCGAGTAATGGGCCAGTTCCACTTGTAGTCCTTACGGATGCGAATTAATGTCTCTCGTAACAGCTGAGACGTCTTCGAGGGTATTACGTACGGAGGGGTTCGTGATGGCGAATACGACGGATACGGCGGCCACGGCGGATGCGGCAGGTCCGACGGGCACGGCTCCGAGTGCGGCGGAAGCGGCTATCGGCACCGGGGACTGGCAGGCCTGGCAGGACAGCTGGGACCGGCAGCAGGAGTGGTACATGCCCGACCGCGAGGAGCGGTTCCGGGTGATGCTGGACATGGTCGAGGCACTGGTCGGCCCCACCCCCCGGGTACTTGATCTCGCGTGCGGTACGGGAAGTATTACGGACCGCGTCCTCAAGCGGTTCCCGGGTGCCACCAGTACGGGCGTCGATCTCGACCCGGCGCTGTTGACGATCGCCGAAGGCCACTTCTCCGGCGACGAGCGCGTCACCTTCGTGACCGCCGACCTCAAGGACCCCGACTGGCGCGCCGCGCTCCCCCACGACACCTACGACGCGGTCCTCACGGCCACCGCCCTGCACTGGCTGCCCAGCAAGGACCTGGCCGTCCTCTACGGACAGCTCGCACCACTGGTGGCCCCGGGCGGGGTGTTCATGAACGCCGACCACATGCCCGACCCGGCCACCCCGCGCATCGACGCCGCCGAACACGCCCACCGGCACGCCGGCATGGACCGGGCCAAGGCGGCCGGGGTGGCGGACTGGCGCGAGTGGTGGGCCCTGGCGGCCGCCGACCCGCTGCTCGCCGAGCCGACGAAGCGGCGCTTCGAGATCTACGGGGAGCACGCCGACGGCGACACCCCCTCCGAGACCTGGCACGCCCGAACGCTCCTCGACGCCGGGTTCGCGGAGGCCCGTACGGTCTGGCGCTCGCCCTCGGACGCGCTGGTCCTAGGTCTGAAGTAGGAACCCGAAAACGGCTGAGGGCGGTACGGGAATCCGTACCGCCCTCACTCCTGCGAGCCCTGTTACAGGACCTTGGAGAGGAACGCCTTCGTCCGGTCGTGCTGGGGGTTGCCCAGTACGTCGCGCGGGTTGCCGGACTCGACGACCACGCCGCCGTCCATGAAGACGAGGTTGTCGCCGACCTCGCGGGCGAAGCCCATCTCGTGGGTGACCACGATCATGGTCATGCCCGATTCGGCGAGGTCCCGCATGACGTCGAGGACGTCACCCACCAGCTCCGGGTCGAGCGCCGAGGTGGGCTCGTCGAAGAGCATCAGCTTCGGCTCCATGGCCAGCGCGCGGGCGATCGCCACGCGCTGCTGCTGGCCGCCGGAGAGCTGGGTGGGGTAGTTCCCGCCCTTGTCACCGAGGCCCACGCGGTCCAGGAGGCGTACGGCGCGCTCGCGCGCCACCGCCTTGGACTCGCCCTTGACCATGACCGGGGCTTCCATGACGTTCTCTATGGCCGTCATGTGCGGGAAGAGGTTGAAGCGCTGGAAGACCATGCCGATGTCCCGGCGCTGGGCCGCGACCTCGCTGTCCTTCAGCTCGTAGAGCTTGTCGCCCTTCTGGCGGTAGCCGACGAGGTTCCCGTCGACGTACAGCCGTCCGGCGTTGACCTGCTCCAGGTGGTTGATGCACCGCAGGAAAGTCGACTTGCCGGAGCCGGACGGGCCGACCAGGCAGAACACCTCACGCGGGGCGACCTCCAGGTCGATGCCCTTGAGGATGTGCGCCGCACCGTAGGACTTGTGGACGCCCTCGGCCTTCACCATGGCAGTCGTCATCAGGCCACCGCCTTGCGGTTCGAGAAGCTGGACAGTTTCGCCTTGATCTTCTGCAACGGCGTGGGCGGCAGCGAGCGGAGCGAACCGCGGGCGTAGCGCCGCTCCAGGTAGTACTGGCCGACGCTGAACACGCTGGTCAGGGCGAGGTACCAGATCGACGCGACGAAGAACATCTCCATCACCGCGAACGACGTGGACGCGATGTCCTGGGCCGCGCGCAACAGGTCGAAGTACTGCACTGCGACGACGAGCGACGAGGTCTTGAGCATGTTGATGAACTCGTTGCCCGACGGCGGCACGATCACCCGCATGGCCTGCGGCAGCACGACGCGGCGCATGGTCTGCATCCGGGTCATGCCGAGCGCGTGCGAGGCCTCGCTCTGGCCCTCGTCGACCGACTGGATGCCGGCCCGGACGATCTCCGCCATGTACGCGCCCTCGTTGAGGCCGAGACCCAGGAGGGCGGCCAGGAAGGGCGTCATGACCTGGGTCATCTCGTCCTTGTAGAACCCGAGGTTCAGGACCGGGAAGATCAGGGCGAGGTTGAACCAGATGAGCAGCTGCACGTACACCGGGGTGCCGCGGAACAGCCAGATGTAGAACCAGGCGATGGTGCTGGTCACCGGGTTCTTCGAGAGCCGCATCACGGCGAAGAGGACACCGAGCACCAGGCCCAGGGCCATCGAGGCGATGCTGATCCAGATCGTGTTGCCGACACCACGGAGGATGGTGGGGTCGAACAGCTTCTCCGGAACGGTCGCCCAGCGCACGTTGTCGCTCTGCCCGAAGGCGTACACGAGCGTCACGAGGAGGACGATGGCCACGACGGCGCTGATCCAGCGGCCGAAGTGGCGGACCGGGATGGCGCGGATCGCCTCGGGCGGGACGGCCCCGGCCGGCGGGGTGTCCGCCGGGCCCGGGACCTTGTCGAGCTTGTCAGTCACAGTGACTGCCCTTCAGAGTGCTGCAGTGGTGCGCGGAGATCAGGAACCGGCGTTGATCTTGGCTTCGGTGACGGCACCGGAGCCCGCGTTCCACTTGTCCAGGGCGGCCTTGTACGTGCCGTCCTTGATGATCGCGTCGAGGGCGGCCTTGAGGGCGTCGCGCAGCTCGGTGTTCTTCTTGTCCACGGCGATGCCGAAGAGACCGGCGTCGGTCGGGTTCGCGATGGCCTCGAAGTCGGCGCCGCCGCCGGCGGTCTGCGCGATGTACGCGGCGACCGGGGAGTCGTTCAGGTCGGCGACGGCGCCGCCGGCCTTCACGCGGGTCTGGGCCTCGGCGTCGGTCGGGAAGGACTCGATGGCGATCTCGCCCTTGCCGGCCGTCTTGCACTTCTCGGACTGGTCCTTGGCGGACGTCTCGTACGTGGTGCCGCGCTGGACGGCCACCTTCTTGCCGCACAGGTCGTCGAGGGTCTTGATGCCCTCCGGGTTGCCCTTCTTGACCAGGATGCCGGTCGAGGAGGAGAAGTAGTCGACGAAGTCGACACCGGCGCCGGTCTTGGCGCCCTTGTCGTCCAGGCCCTCCTGGCGGGCCTTGGTGTCGGTGAGCGAGGACATGACCACGTCGCTGCGGCCCGTCTGCATGCTGCCGATCAGGGTGTCGAAGGTGCCGGACTCGAACTTGAACGTCACGCCGAGCTGCTTGCCGAGCGCCTCGGCGATGCCCGGGTCGACACCGACAATCTTGCCGCCCTCGGTGAACTCCATCGGGGCGTAGGTCGCGTCCGTGCCGACCTTGATCACACCGGCGTCCTGGATCTTCTTCGGGAGCTTCGAGAAGAGCGGAGCCGCGCTGTTGTTCGCCTGGCCCGACGGGGTCGTGGAACCCTTGTCGGTCTGGTCGCCACAGCCGGTGAGGACCAGGGCGCCGGCGACCGCGATCGCGCCGACCGCGGCGATCCGGGACCGTGCGGCGGTCGTACGACGGGTGGTGCTTGCGGTCATGGCTTCGTTCCTCCGGCTGATGGAAAAGGATCGAGAGTCGGTCGAACACGCACCATCGAGTGTCGCGACCTTGTGTGATTACGGCATCTTGCCATTCGGACTGAGACATTCAGGCAGCCCGTCAGGTCAAAATCGCATAACGGGCGACCTGACTGACCCAACAGGACTGCGGGACATGGCCACCGATGCCGCAGATACTGCTGTGACCAGCGGTTTCGACGGCAGTTTCTACGGAGCGTCTCGCCTACCGGACAACAAGGTTTGGACTTTTAGCCAAAACCATGACAGAAGGCCTACAGTCGAGACGGAATCGACTCGTCTGGGTGAGTGTTCTTCCGGTAGAACAGATCCTTACACCCCTCATCCGGGGCTCAGGGCGCGCGTGCGGCGCGCCCGCGCGTACGAACCTCCCCTCCGCGGAGACGGTCCAACCGTCGAAGCGGAGTACGTACTCGGTGCCCGCCCACCCCTTAACCAGGAGTGGCCACCCTCAACGATTCAAAGGACTTAAGGGGTCACACAAAGTGGCAGCGGAGATCGTCAACCCTCGCAGTGACAGCAGCGCGACGGACAACAACCCCGACGCGGTGTTCGCGCTGCACCGGGGCGGCAAGATGGCCATCCAGGCCACCGTGCCGGTCAACAACAAGGACGACCTGTCCCTGGCGTACACGCCGGGCGTGGCGAAGGTGTGCAGCGCCATCGCCGAGCAGCCCGAGCTCGTGAACGAGTACACCTGGAAGTCCAACGTGGTGGCCGTCGTCACCGACGGCACGGCCGTGCTCGGACTCGGTGACATCGGTCCCGAGGCCTCCCTCCCCGTGATGGAGGGCAAGGCCATCCTCTTCAAGCAGTTCGGTGGTGTGGACGCGGTTCCGATCGCGCTCGCCACCAAGGACACGGACGAGATCATCGAGACGGTCATCCGTCTCGCCCCGTCCTTCGGCGGTGTGAACCTGGAGGACATCTCCGCTCCCCGCTGCTTCGAGATCGAGCGCCGCCTCCAGGAGGCCCTCGACATCCCGATCTTCCACGACGACCAGCACGGCACGGCCATCGTGACGCTGGCCGCCATGCGCAACGCCGCGAAGCTCACCGGGCGCACGCTCGGCGACCTGCGCGCCGTGATCTCGGGCGCCGGCGCCGCGGGCATCGCCATCGCCAAGATCCTCGTGGACGCGGGCATCGGCGACGTCTGCGTCACCGACCGCAAGGGCGTCGTCTCGGCGGACCGTACCGACCTGACGGACGTCAAGGCGGAGATCGCGGGCCTGACCAACAAGACCGGCCAGACCGGTTCGCTGGAGAAGGCCCTGGCCGGCGCGGACGTCTTCATCGGCGTCTCCGGCGGCACGGTTCCGGAGGAGGCGGTGGCCTCGATGGCGAAGGACGCGTTCGTCTTCGCCATGGCCAACCCGAACCCGGAGGTCCACCCGGACGTCGCGCACAAGTACGCGGCGGTCGTGGCCACGGGCCGCTCGGACTTCCCGAACCAGATCAACAACGTGCTGGCGTTCCCGGGCATCTTCCAGGGCGCGCTGAAGGTCCGCGCGACCCGGATCACCGAGGGCATGAAGATCGCCGCCGCCGACGCCATCGCCGGTGTCGTGGGTGACGAGCTCGCCGCCGACTACGTGATCCCGTCGCCGTTCGACGCGCGCGTCGCCGAGGCCGTGGCGTCCGCCGTGGCCGCTGCGGCGAAGGCCGACGGCGTGGCCCGCCTGGCCTGACGGCTGCGCTGGGCCGTAACGCTCGGCTGAGCTGTACGGAGGAAGGCCCGGCCGGATCCCCTGGATCCGGCCGGGCCTTTTCGCGTCCGCGGGCCGATCCAGCCCCGCCGGCGTTTGAGGGGTGGGGGTCCCGCCCGGACGGAGTCTGGTGGGGGCACCTCCCAGCGGTAGCCGGGGGAGAGGGTCCGGGGCGGAGCCCCAGGGCCCCCGAGGGCCCGCACCGCGTACGTGGCCCTGGTCGCACCGACCCAGCCAGGGCTGGAAACCCGGCCTACCCAGCGGTAGCGTCGCGGCATGTTCGCTGCCTATGCCGCCCGAATCGACCGTGACCAGCCGCTGAACGGCCTTGAGCTGGGCGAACGCCCCGCGCCCGAGGACCGGCCCGGCTGGGTGACCGTGAACGTCAAGGCCGCCTCCCTCAACCACCACGACCTGTGGTCGCTGCGCGGGGTCGGTCTCGGCGAGGAGAAGCTCCCGATGATCCTCGGCTGCGACGCCGCCGGGATCGACCAGGACGGCAACGAGGTCGTCCTGCACTCCGTGATCGGCCAGAGCGGCCACGGGGTCGGCCCGGACGAGCCCCGCTCGATCCTGACCGAGCGCTACCAGGGCACCTTCGCCGAGCAGGTGTCCGTCCCCGCCTGGAACGTCCTGCGCAAGCCGGCCGAGCTGTCCTTCGAGGAGGCCGCCTGCCTTCCCACGGCGTGGCTGACCGCCTACCGCATGCTCTTCACCAACGCGGGCGTCCGTCCCGGCGATTCGGTACTGGTCCAGGGCGCGGGCGGCGGGGTCGCGACCGCCGCCATCGCGCTCGGCAAGGCGGCGGGCCTGCGGGTCTACGCCACCAGCCGGGACGAGGCCAAGCGCAAGCGGGCCGTGGAACTGGGCGCGGTGGACGCCTTCGAACCGGGCGCGCGGCTGCCGCAGCGGGTGGACGCGGTCATCGAGACGGTGGGCGCGGCCACGTGGTCCCACTCGGTGAAGTCCCTGCGCCCCGGCGGCACCCTGGTCATCTCCGGCGCCACGAGCGGGGACCGCCCGGCGCACGCCGAGCTGACCCGGATCTTCTTCCTGGAACTGAAGGTGGTCGGCTCGACGATGGGCTCGAAGGACGAGCTGGAGGACCTGCTGTCGTTCTGCGCGACGACGGGCCTGCGGCCGGTCATCGACGAGGTCCTGCCGCTGGACCGGGCGCGGGAGGGCTTCGAGAAGCTCGAGTCGGGCGACCTCTTCGGCAAGATCGTCCTGACCCCCTGATCAACCAACCTTCATGTCAATACAGGTTGACACCCCCTCCCGCGTCAACCTACATTGACATACATGACGGAAGCTACCGATCTCGCCGAACGGGCCGGTGACCGTGACCCGCGCGTGGGCCTGCGTGCCGTGGCCGCCCTCCGCAGGCTGCTGGAGCAGCTGGAGGCCGTACAGGTACGCAGTGCCCGCGCGCAGGGCTGGTCCTGGCAGGAGATCGCGGCCGAGCTGGGCGTGAGCCGGCAGGCCGTGCACAAGAAGCACGGGAGGCTTTGATGTTCGAGCGATTCACAACCGATGCCCGCAGCACCGTGAAGGGCGCCGTGACGCAGGCCCACGAGGCGGGCGCCGCCACGGTCACCGAGGAGCACCTGCTCCTGTCTCTCCTGGCCCTGGGCGCCCTGGACCTCCTGGGCGTCGACCGGGCCTCGCTCACCGCCGACCTCGCGAAGGCCCGCCGCCGGGGCGGCATGTCCCGGGCGGACGAGGAGGCACTGGCCGGTCTCGGCATCGACCTGGGCGAGATCGTCGCCCGCATCGAGGAAACCCACGGCGAGGGCGCCCTGTCCACCGCCGCGCCATCCCGGCGCAGGCGCTCCGGCACGGGCCACATCCCCTTCACCGCGGGGGCGAAGAAGGTGCTGGAACGCTCCCTCCGCATCGCCCTGGCCCGCAAGGACCGCCACATCGGCCCCCTGCACCTCCTGCTGGCCCTCCTCTCCTGCCCCGGCACCCTGTCCGAAGTCCTGACGGACCACGGCGTCACGTACACGACGGCAGAAACATCCCTGGCGGCCTGACGAGCCGGCCTCACGGCCTCACGGCTTCACGGCTTCACGGCCTGACGGCTTCACGGCTTCACGGCCTGACGGCTTCACGGCTTCACGGCCTGACGGCTTCACGGCTTCACGGCCTGACGGCCTGACGGCCTGACGGCCTGACGGCCTGACGATCACCCTGCCTCGCCTGCCGGCCCCGCCCGGGGCAAATCCAGCCCCGCCGGCGTTTGAGGCGCGGGGTCCGGGGCGGAGCCCCGGCGGCGGCGCCGCAGCCGACCGGAGGACCTACGCACCACCCCGGAGCGTCGACTTCAGGCGGGCAACGGCGGCCGCCAGCTCCGCCCGCGCCTCGGCCACCTGGCCCGACGTCACCCCGTGGTCCCGCGCCGCGTCCCGCACATCGTCGCGGAAGCGGTCCAGCAGCCGGTCCAGGTCACGCGCGGCGTCCCCGGACGGCACCAGATCCTCGGCCCAGTCCACCCCCGCGGCCGCCGCACCAGCAGCCGCATCACCCGAGTCGGCCGCGGTCGGCGCACTCGACACGGAGCCGCCCAGCCACGCTCCGGCCAGGTTCCCCAGCACTCCGCCCGACTTGGCGAACTGCTCCTGCAGCTGCCCCACGACGCGCTGGACCTCCTCACGGGCCCGCTCCTGCGCCTCCTTGGCCTGGCGGCGGGCCTGCTGCGCCTCCTCCCGCGCGCGGCGGCTCTCGTCCTTCGCCCGCCGAGCCTGCTCCTTCCACTCCTGCCGCGCCTTGCTCATCTCCTCCTTGACCGTCTGCCACGACTCGCCGTCGACGCGCGTCTCGGAGGCCGAGGCCGCCGCCCGCATCTCGCGCCGCAGGTCACCCGCCGCGCCCCGGACGTCGTCGCGGATCTCGGCGGCCAGTTCGGTCACGGAGTCGCGGATCTCCAGCTCCAGGTCGGCGAGTTCGCCGCTGCGGTCGGCCAGTTCGGCGCGGCCCGCCTCGGTGATGGAGTACACCTTGCGCCCGCCCTCGGTGGCGTACGTGACCAGGCCCTCGGTCTCCAGCTTGGCCAGGCGCGGGTAGACCGTGCCCGCGGAGGGCGCGTAGAGGCCCTGGAAGCGCTCCTCCAGCAGGCGGATCACCTCGTACCCGTGGCGCGGGGCCTCGTCCAGGAGCTTGAGGAGGTAGAGGCGGAGGCGGCCGTGGGCGAAGACGGGCGGCATGTCAGAGCACCTTCTTGTCGAGCGCGAGGGGGGTTTCCGTGGTGTCGGCGGCCGGGCGGCGCAGCAGTGCGATCCCGCCCGACACGGTGGTGGCCCGCAGGGTGCCGGTCCCGGAGCCGAGCGTGCCGGTGATCCGCTTGGCGCCGAACTGGCCCGAGACCCGCAGGTCCTCGAAGGCGTTGGAGACCCCGCCGGTGGCGGTGTTGGCCTCGACCCGCGCGTCGGCGGGGTGCGGGAGCCGGATCGCGACCTGGCCGGAGACGGAGTTGAGAGTGATGTCCACGGGCGGCCGGGAGCCGGCCGCATCGTGGCCCGCATCCAGGTCCAGGTCCAGGTCGATGAGCATGTCGCCGCTGACCGAGTCGGCCCGTACCTTCACGGCCGCTCCGTCGACCACCGTCAGGCCGCCGGAGACCGAGTGGAACCCGAGGTCGCCGGTGACGGACTGGACCTCGACGCTGCCGGAGACGGTGTGCGCCTTGACCCGGCCGGAGAGGCCGACCAGGGTGGCGCCGCCGGAGACCCCGTTGACGTCGGTGCCGCCGGAGATCCCCGAGACGAAGGTGGTGGCGCCGACCACGGCGACCTGCACCTTCGTGCCCGCGGGGACGGTGAGGGTGACGGCGGCGCTGCGCTCCCAGGCCTTGCGGCCGAGGGCGGAGCTGCCGGACCAGGCCTTCCAGGGCTTGGAGTCGAACCACTCCTTGAAGCCCTGGGATCCGTTCCAGGGCAGGTCCTCGTAGGAGACGGTGAGGACGCCGCCCTCCTGCACCACGTAGAGCGGCGGCCCGTCGACCTCGGCGACCTCCAGCCGGGCCGGGCCCTCGTCGGCGGCGACGACGTTGACCGTGCCGCCCACGAGACGGACGCGGAGCTCGGTCACCGGCTCCTCGAAGGTGAGCTTCTGCGGTTCGGCGGCCGACCACGTCTTCTGCTCTGCCATGGTGCTGATCCTTTCTCGGTGCGTGCACGGACCGGGCTCGACGCTCATCGTTCGCAACATATCGCGTCTTCTGGACAACACGATATATCGCGGTTGGGTGAAGTCAAGCGTGTCGACAAAATGCCCATTTTCAGATGGTTTGCCTTAGCGTGTGGGCGCCTGCTGCTCGCCCCGGCCGGCGAGTGGAGCGCGCTCGTCCCCGAGGGCGAGCCGTGGCTCGACGGGGAGGAGTCGGCGGCCGAAGTCCTCGCGGGCTGGGGCGCGGCGGTCGCCATCGGCGTCAACTGGCCGGTGCTGAGCCTGTGGTGGGAGGAGGGCCGGACGGGATTCGCCCTGTCGAGCGGGTTCCGGCGGGCCGCGGCGTACGAGTGGGACGCGGCCGGCCGCCCGGTCGGCGAGCCGGACGCCATGCGGGTGCTGTCGGCGCGGCCGGGGCTGGATCCCGTACTGGACCTGGAGCAACCGGAGCGGCTCGCCCGCCCCGACGAGGCCACCGACGGCCCCGCCCCGGCCCCCGCGCCTCAAACGCCGGCGCGGCTGGAATTGCCCTCCGGGCAATCCAGCCCGCCAGGCTGCGCACATTTGTCAGCCGACACCGGCCGAAATCCAGCCCCTCCGTCGCTTGAGGAGTGGGGGTTCCCCCGGACGGAGTCTGGTGGGGGCACCTCCCAGCGGTAGCTGAGGGAGAGGTCTGGGGCGGAGCCCCAGGGGGCCGCGCAGCGGCACTTTCGGCGGCGCCACCCCGTGGGGGTCACGCGGCCAGCAGTGGGCTCCCCCGGTCCCGCAGCCAGGCACGGTACGGCGGCGTCCGCAGCGCGGCTTCGCGGTAGGCCGCGCGGAGGTCCGCGTACACCTCCGCGTGCGCCCCCGGCCGCGTCGCCAGCAGGAGCCGCACCGCGAGGGGGTCCCCCGAGAGCGGGCGTATCGCCATGTCGTCCCGCGGCCCGGACGTCGGCTGGCAGGGCGCCACCGCCTCGCCGGAGACGATCAGCGAGGTCGCCGTGTGGTAGTCCGCGTGCAGCACCGGCGGATCGAGTCCGGCCCCCGCGAACACCCGCCGCAGGCCGTCCCATTCGCCGTCCACCGAGGGGTCCACCGTCCACCGGTCCCCGGCCAGGTCCCGTAGCTCCACCACCGGCGACCGCGCGGCCGGGTGGTCCCGGGACATCGACACGAACTGCGGCTCCCGCTCCATCAGCACCCGCAGCTGCAGTCCCACCGGCACCGTCAGCGGGCTGCCCTCCACCTCGTGCACGAACGCCACGTCCAGCTGCCCCGAAGCCACCATGCGCAGCAGCGCGTTGGCGGAGACGTCCACCAGCAGCGAGGTCTCGGTGTCCGGCAGCCGCCGGTGCAGCCGGCGCAGCCACCCCGGCAGGGCGCGGCTGGCGGTGGAGCCGATGCGCAGGTGGGGCCCGCGGGCCTGGGCCCGTGCCTCCGCGACGAGCGCGGCCATCTCGGCGAGCAGCGGCCGGGCCCGGCCGAGGACCGTGCGACCGAAGGGGGTGGGCCGGCAGCCGGTGCGCTCGCGGAGGAACAGCTCGCCCTCCAGGGCCCGTTCGATGCGGCGCAGCTGAGTCGTCAGGGCGGGCTGGCTCACGCCGAGTTGCCGGGCGGCCTTGTGCAGGCTGCCGGCGTCGGCGATGGCGCAGAGCGCCCGCAGGTGCCTGACCTCAAGCTCCATGCCCCTGAGAGTAGGCCGGGCCGGGTGAACCGCACCAGCCACCAACAGGCCGCCGAATCCCGCCATTCTCAAGGGTGTTGACCCGCCGAAACCTCACCGATAACCCGCGGTTATCGGCGACTGACATCATCCGCCGCCCGCTTCCGCTCCCGCAGACTCCGGTACCGAACGACCCACCCCCCACCGCACCGGACGAGTAGGAGCTCCCCCACATGCGCCACTCCCGCAAGGCCGCGCTGGCCGGCACGATCGGCCTCGGCCTCGCCGCCGCCCTGGGCACGATCGCCCCCACGGCCAGCGCCGCGCCCTCCCCCGGAAACGCCGCCACGTACGACGCCTACGAGCGCTCGCAGGAGAACGAGGCCGCCAACCGCGCCTTCTTCGACGCCGTTCGGCGCTCGGTCGCCGAGCAGCGCGCCGCGAACCCCGGCGTGCTGGCCGTCACGGTCACGTACAACACCCGCAACGCGCCGAGCTTCCGTACCCAGATCGCCCGTTCCACGCAGATATGGAACAGCTCGGTGTCCAACGTCAAGCTGCAGGAGGTGTCCTCCGGCGGGAACTTCTCGTACCGCGAGGGCAATGACTCGCGCGGCTCGTACGCGAGCACGGACGGGCACGGCCGGGGCTACATCTTCCTGGACTACCGGCAGAACCAGATCTACAACTCCACCCGGGTGACCTCGCACGAGACCGGCCACGTGCTGGGCCTGCCGGACCACTACTCGGGCCCGTGCAGCGAGCTGATGTCGGGCGGCGGCCCGGGCACCTCGTGCCAGAACGCCACCCCGAACAGCACCGAGCGGGCGCGCGTGAACCAGCTCTGGGCCAACGGCCTCGTCGCCTCCGGGGCGGGGGCGAAGGGCTAGGCCCTAACCCCCTCCGGGGCCACGTACTCCGGGCACTCCGGGTTACGGCAGGGCCCGGGTACCCATTCCGGAACGAAGACACCCAGGGACTTTCGCCGTCTGAGCACCGTCTCGACGGGGCTCCCGCACGCCGGGCAGGCCTGCTGCTCGTGCCCGGCGTGCGGGGCGATCGTCTCGTGCGGGCGCTGCTGCTGTTCACCGGCCATACCTACACGGTAGGCCGGTTTCGCCCGTTTCGCGGGAATCCACCGGGCCGCCGGGCCGCCGGGTCGACGGACCGGCAGGCCGGCGGGATCAGCGCTTGACGGCGTACGAGGTGATGACCTGGCCGCCGCCGAGGGCGGTGCAGCCGGTCAGCTCCAGCGGGCGCACGCCGAACCCGACGCGGGACATCGGCATGCCGGTCCCCACGAAGACCGGGTACGTCTTGACGATGTACTCGTCGATCTCGTCGGCCAGCTGGGCCGCGAGGTCGGCTCCACCGCACAGCCAGATGTCGAGGCCGTCCTGCGCCTTGAGCTCGCGGACCTTGGCGGCGACGTCACCGCTGATCAGCCGCACCTGCGGGTCCGGCGATTCCACGAGGGAGCGCGAGACGACGTACTGCTCGCGCATGTGGCCGTAGGGGCTGGTCATGCCGGCCTTGAGGCCCGGCTCGTAGGTGGCCCGCCCCATCAGCACCGCGTCGAAGCGCTTGGGCGCGACGTCCTCGATCCCGAGCTGCGCGCGCCCCTGGGCGGCGATGGTCTCGGGGTACTCGGCCTTCAGGTGGTCGATGAATTCGGGGTCGAGGAAGGCGTAGATGAAGTCGGAGTCGCCGTCCGGGGCTCCGATGAAGCCGTCGATCGTGGTGGCGATGAAGTAGGTGAGCTTGCGCAAGCGATTCTCTTCCGTTCGACAGTGCCTCCACACCGGGGCACGTCGAGTAAAGTACTTCAGGTGTAGTGGTTACGCAAGCCCCCCATTCATCCGCGCGCCTACGACCGCGGCTTGCGCCACATCGGCCACATCAGCGGCCCGTCCGGCAGCTGCACGGCCTCACCCGTGAACTCCCAGCCCAGCCGCTCGTAGAGCCCCATGCTGCGCTCACTGCTCGCCTCCAGGTACGCCGCCACGCCCTCGCGGTCGCAGCGTTCCAGCACCGGCCGGATCAGGGCCGCGCCCAGCCCCTCGCCCTGCCGGGCGGGGTCTACGGCGATCATCAGCAGGTACTCGTGCTCCTCGGCCGTGGGATGCACCGCGCCCGTCAGCCGGCCGACCAGCTCGCACCGCTCGTTGTCCGGGTCGGCCACGGCCCGCATCTTCGCCGGGATCTCGTCCTCGCCCTCCGGCTCCCCGGCCGGGATCCGCAGCCACAGCGCGGCCGCCGAGCCGTCCACCGCGTAGTCGATCCGGCCCTCGGCGAGCGCCACGTCCACGAAGACCCCGAGGAACCTGCCGTGCACGGCGGCCCGGTGCTCGGGATCCGGGAAGACCCAGCTGCTCACCGGGTCGTTGTGGAAGGTCCTGTCGAGGAGCCGCGCCACCGCGTCCCGGTCCGACTGCTCCGCCTGACGTATCTCCAGTACCACTGGTCACACCCTTCGCTCGGATCCCAACGTCCCTGAGGGATCCTAGAGTTGACCCACCCGCGCGAAAAGGCCCGTTCCGGCGGCGTACGGCGCCGGAACGGGCCTTCCCTTCCCGTCCCCCTACGTGCTCACCTCGTGCGGCGCGTCACGAACTCCGCCAGCGCCAGCAGCCCGCCCGCCGCCCCAAGGTCCGGAACGGCCCGGGACAACTGCTGCACCGCCCGGCCCATCCGGTCGGCGGCGTGGGCCTGCGCCCAGTCGCGCCCGCCGGCCCGGTCGACCGCCTCGGCGGCCCTGCGTACGTCGTCCCCGGTCATGGGACCCGCGTACAGCGCGGCCAGCTCCTCCCCCGCCGCGGTGCCCGAGGTGAGGGCGGCCACGACCGGGAGGGACTTCTTGCGGGCGATCAGATCGGCCCCGGCTGGCTTGCCGGTGTGCCCCGGATCCCCCCAGATGCCGATCAGGTCGTCGATCAGCTGGAAGGCCAGCCCGGCCTCCCGGCCGAAGGCGTCCATCGCCTCGACCTCCTCCGGCCCCGCCCCGGCGTACAGAGCGCCCAGTGCGCACGCGCAGCCGAGGAGCGCCCCGGTCTTGGCCGTGGCCATGGTGAGGCACTCGTCGAGCGAGACCTGCGCGCGCTGCTCGAAGGCGCAGTCCGCCTGCTGGCCCGCGCACAGCTCGATGACGCAGGCCGTGAGGCGGGCCGAGGCCTCCGCGGAGGCCGGGTGCGGGTCCTCGGCGAGCAGGCGCAGCGCGAGCGCCATCATGGCGTCGCCCGTGATGATCGCGTCCGGTATCCCGAAGACCGTCCACGCCGTGTCCCGGCCGCGCCGCTGGACGTCCCGGTCGATGACGTCGTCGTGGAGCAGCGTGAAGTTGTGCGCCAGCTCGACGGCGACCGCCGCCGCCCGTACGGCGGCGTCGTCCACCTGCCCGCCCGGGCCCCGCAGGGCCTGGGCGGCGGCCAGGACCAGGGCCGGCCGGATGGCCTTCCCCGTGTTGCCCGCGGCCGGGGTGCCGTCCGCGTGCTCCCAGCCGAAGTGGTACATGGCGACCCGCCGCATGGAACCGGGCAGGCTCTCGACCGTCCGGCGCAGCTGCGGGTTGACCTTTTCCCTCGTCCGCTCCAGCAGGACGGCGGCTTCCTGGCCCTCGCCGGTGGCGAGGGCGGTATCGATGGCGTTCACGGCGTTCCCGGCGCTCAGCGCCAGCGGCCGATCTCGACGTTCTCCAGGACGCCGAGCGCGTCCGGAACCAGTACCGCGGCGGAGAAGTAGGCGGTGACCAGGTACGAGATGATCGCCTGCTCGCTGATCCCCATGAAGCGGACCGACAGGCTCGGCTCGATCTCGTCCGGGATGCCCGGCTGGTGCAGTCCGATCACGCCCTGGTCGTCCTCGCCGGTGCGCATGCAGAGGATGGAGGTGGTGCGGGCGTCGCTGATCGGGATCTTGCTGCTCGGGAAGATCGGCACCCCGCGCCAGGACGGCACGCGGTGGCCGTCGATGTCCACCGATTCCGGGTACAGCCCGCGCTTGTTGCACTCGCGGCCGAAGGCGGCGATCGCCTTGGGGTGGGCGAGGAACAGCTTGGAGCCGCGCCGCATGCTGAGCAGCTGGTCCATGTCGTCGGGGCTGGGCGCGCCGTCGTGGGGCTGGATGCGCTGGTCGTAGTCGGCGTTGTGGAGCAGGCCGAAGTCGCGGTTGTTGAGCATCTCGTGCTCCTGGCGCTCGCGCAGCGCCTCGACCGTGAGCCGCAACTGCTGCTCGGTCTGGTTCATCGGCTGGTTGTAGAGGTCGGCGACGCGCGTGTGGACCCGCAGGACCGTTTGTGCAATGGAGAGTTCGTACTCGCGAGGGTGGGCGTCGTAGTCCACGAAGGTGCCGGGGAGCACGGCCTCGCCGTGGTGGCCGGCGGAGAGGTCGATGGCGGCCTCGCCGTACTTGTTGGTGCGCTGCGCGGGCATTGTGCGTACGCGCTCCACGTGCGCGCGCAGCGAGTCGACGCGGTCGGCGAGGAGCTGGAAGTCCTGGCGGGTCAGGACCAGGGCGGTGCCGGCGGTGGCGGCGCGGGCGGTGTACTCCCAAATCGATTCTGCATCGACGAGGGAGTCCTCGCCGAAGAAGGCGCCGTCGGCGACGGTCTGCAGGACGGCGTCGTCACCGTAGGGACCGGGGCCGACGTGGTCGATGCGGCCGTGGGCGAGGAGGAACACCTGGTCCGCGGGGCTGCCGAAGGAGGTCAGCTCTTGGCCGGGCTCGAAGTCGATCTGGCGGCACCGCTGGGCGAGTTCGGTGAGGACTTCCTGGTCCTCGTAGTCGCGCAGGAGCGGGAGTTCGCCGAGCTCGGCGGGGATGACCTGGACCTGGGTCCCGGTCTTGATGAACTCCACGACGCCGTTGCCGACGGAGTAGCTGAGCCGGCGGTTGACGCGGTAGGTGCCGCCCTGCACCGAGACCCACGGGAGCATCTTCAGGAGCCACCGGGAGGTGATCTCCTGCATCTGCGGTGCGGACTTGGTCGTGGTTGCCAAGTTCCGCGCGGCCGATGTCCCGAGACTGCGCTGCGGTGTCTGGGTCTCGGATTCGGAACCTGCCTGGACCGACATGAATATCCCTTTCGATCACTCCATGGATCTGCGGGATGCAGCCTTTCAGTACGTAGCGTGGTGGGACCATTACACAAAAGTGTGGGACTACTCCGTACGAGTAAGGGGCAGGCTTTGGGGCCCCACTCCCGTCCCACACGCCTCCCGGACCCCTTGGGGCCCACCACTTCCGGCCATTAATTTGCACTGTGGATGCAAGTTTCCTACGGTCGAGACATGCGGCTCACCCGATTCACCGACCTGGCCCTGCGCGTCCTGATGCGCCTGGCCGTCGCGGAGACGGACCTGCCGACCACGCGCGAGGTGGCGGCGACCATGGAGGTCCCCTACACGCACACCGCCAAAGTGGTCGCCAGGCTGCAGCATCTCGGCCTGGTCGAGGCCCGGCGCGGCCGCGGCGGCGGGCTGACCCTGACTCCCGCCGGGCGCGCGGCCTCGGTGGGCGGGGTGGTCCGCGAACTGGAGGGCGCGGGCGATGTCGTGGACTGCGACGGCGCCGTCCCCTGCCCGCTGCGCGCCGCCTGCGTGCTGCGCGGCGCGCTGCGCCGGGCCCAGGAGGCGTTCTTCGCCGCGCTGGACCCGCTGACGGTGAACGACCTGGTGGCAGCCCCGACCGGACCGCTGCTGCTGGGCATTTCGGGAGGGCCTCCGAAGGGGGCCGAAAGGCCCTGACGATCCGGGCCGGATGGCCGATTTCCGCTCACCACCCGTACGCCTAGGCTCATTCTGGCGGGGAGCTCGAACGCAGGTCCGCACCGCGGCGGACCTTTTTTCAGGCTCGAAAATACGCATCTCACATGCCAGTTATCTTGACGCAGAACCACCCCACGCGAGGAGTCAGTCCCGATGCTTTCCGAGAAGTCGACGGCGACCGTACGAGCCACCCTGCCCGCCGTCGGAGCCGCGATCGGCGACATCGCGGACCTCTTCTACACGAAGCTGTTCGCGGCCCACCCGGAGCTGATCCGCGACCTCTTCAACCGGGGCAATCAGAACGCCGGCCTCCAGAAGCAGGCCCTCGCCGGCTCCATCGCGGCCTTCGCGACCCACCTCGTCGAGCACCCCGACACCCGCCCCGACGTGATGCTGAACCGCATCGCCCACAAGCACGCCTCGCTCGGCGTCACCCGCGAGCAGTACGCGGTCGTCCACGAGCACCTGTTCGCGGCCATCGTGGAGATCCTCGGCGAGGCCGTCACCCCCGAGGTCGCCGCCGCCTGGGACGAGGTCTACTGGCTGATGGCGAACGCCCTCATCGCCATCGAGGAGCGCCTCTACGCCGAGCAGCAGGTGCTCGCCGGCGACGTCTGGCGCACGTGGACGGTCACCGGCCGCGTCGAGGAGACGCCGGACTGCACCACCTTCCGGCTCGCACCGGCCGACGGCGCCCCCGCCCCCTCCCACCTGCCCGGCCAGTACGTATCCGTCCAGGTAGAACTCCCGGACGGCGCCCGCCAGATCCGCCAGTACAGCCTCTCCACCTCCCCCGGCTCCCCGGTCCGCGCCATCACCGTCAAGCGGGTCCACGGCCCGGCGGCAGCGGGCCCCGACGGCGAGGTCTCCAACCACCTGCACGCCCGGGTCCGCGTCGGAGACACCCTGCGCGTCTCGGCCCCGTACGGCGACCTGACCCTCCGGGACGCTGCGGCTCCGGTCCTGCTCGCCTCGGCCGGCATTGGCTGCACCCCGATGCTGTCGATGCTGGAGCACCTGGCCGACACCGGGCACACCGCCCCGGTCACCGTGCTGCACGCGGACCGCTCCCCCGCCGACCACCCGCTGCGGGAGGACCACCGGGCCCTGGCCGACAAGCTCGCGGACTCCGCCGCCCACTTCTGGTACGAGGAGTCGGCCGAACTCGGCCACCACACCGGCCACATGGACCTCACGGCCGTCCCCGTCGCCCCCGGCACCACGGCCTACCTCTGCGGCCCGCTGCCCTTCATGCGGGCGGTGCGCGAGCAGCTGATCGCCAAGGGCGTGCCGGCCGCCGACGTCCACTACGAGGTGTTCGGCCCGGACCTGTGGCTGGCCTCCGCCTGACAGTGGCCGGATCACGCCCTAGCCCCGGAAGGGCCGCCTCCACTAAACCGGAACGTAACCACGCGGGCACACACCGTGTCCGTCACGCACCGCAAAGGAGGCGGCCATGGCCGCACCCATGTCCGCGGACCGTTTCATCGACGCCCTGCGCGACGAAGGCCTGACCGTCGTCGAGGTCGGCGCCTGGCGCACCCACAACCGCAACCACAAGGGCCCCTGGGGCCCCGTGCACGGCGTGATGATCCACCACACGGTCACGCACGGCACCCCGAGCACCGTCCGGCTCTGCCGCGAGGGCGACCCGGCCCTCCCTGGCCCGCTCTGCCACGGCGTGATCGCCAAGGACGGCCGCGTCCACCTGGTCGGCTACGGCCGCGCCAACCACGCGGGCGCCGGGGACTCCGACGTCCTGGCCGCGGTGATCGCGGAGAAGCGTCTCCCCCCGGACGACCGCGCGGACACCGACGGGAACCGCCACTTCTACGGCTTCGAGTGCGAGAACCTCGGCGACGGCGAGGACCCCTGGCCGACGGTCCAACTGGACGCCATCACCCGCGCGGCCGCCGCGATCTGCCGGGTCCACGCCTGGACGGCCCGCTCGGTGATCGGCCACCTCGAATGGCAGCCGGGCAAGATCGACCCCAAGGGCTTCACCATGGCCTCCCTCCGCGAACGCGTCACGGAGCGCCTGAAGTAGTCCCCTGCCACACCGGCCCCGGCGCGGCCCCGCCCCCGCCGGGGTCTCTGACGTGCGACGTCGCATCCGGCACGGGCTCACAATGGACGGGTGAGCCACCCCGAACTGCGACCCCGCCCGCCGTCGCCCCTGCACGAGGTCCCCGACGAGCGGTTCGCGGCGCACGGCGTACGGCTGCTGCTCAAGCGGGACGACCTCGTACATCCCGAACTGCCCGGCAACAAGTGGCGCAAGCTCGCGCCGAATCTGCGGGCGGCCGTGGAGGCCGGGCACGGCGGGCTCGTCACCTTCGGCGGGGCCTACTCGAACCACCTGCGGGCCACCGCCGCGGCCGGGCGGCTGCTCGGGATGGGGACCGTCGGGATCGTGCGCGGGGACGAGCTGGCCGTGCGGCCGCTCAACGATGCGCTGGCCCGGTGCGCGGCGGACGGGATGCGGCTGCACTTCGTTTCGCGGTCCGAGTACCGCCGCAAGGCCGAGCCGGAGGTGCTGGCGCGGCTGGTGGGCGCCGCCGGGGCGGAAGGCGCGTACGTGGTGCCCGAGGGCGGGAGCAACGCCCTGGCCCTGCACGGCTGCGCCGAGCTGGGCAGCGAGCTGCGGGGCGCGGCCGATGTGGTCGCCGTGGCCTGCGGGACCGGTGGGACCCTGGCCGGCCTGGCCGCCGGACTCGCCCCCGGGCAGCGGGCGCTGGGCGTGCCGGTGCTGGCGGGCGGCTTCCTGGGCGCGAAGATACGTTCCCTCCAGGCGGCCGCCTTCGGAGGTCCGGCCGGGGAGTGGAGCCTGGCCGAGGGGTACGACCACGGCGGCTACGCCCGCGTCCCGGCCGCGTTGGAGGCCTTCGCCCTCGACTTCGAGCGCCGCCACCGCCTCCCCGTCGAGCGGATCTACGTCGCCAAGCTGCTCTGGGCCCTGGCCGACCTCACCGCCTCCGGCGCGTTCCCCCATGGCACCACCTTGGCTGCGGTGATCACCGGCCGGCCGTAACCGGGCGGGGCCGGTTGCCCTCCCGGGCGGTGTTGCGGAGCCCCTGCGGCGGCGCCGTTGCCGGAGCCCCTGCCCCGGCGCCTCAAACGCCGGCGGGGCTGAGGGTGCCCCCTGGGCCGGGACCGGCCTGTTGGGGCGGTGCCCCGGCGGAGTGTCTCCTCGTCCTCGCGCACCGAGGCACCGCTGCGAGACGTGAGGGTGGTTGCGCGCTCGTCCTGCGGGGACACTCCGCCGTGTCCCCACCCCAACGCACGCTCCCGGCCCAGCGGGCGGGGGTCAGGGCCGTCTGGCCGGTCCGCGGGGGCACTCCGGGGCGTCCCCGCAGGACGAGCGCGCAACCACCCCCCACTTCCAAAGGTGCCTCGGTGCGCGAGGACGAGGAGACGCCCCGGAGGGACACCGCGGACCAACCCGACGGCCAAAAACCCCGCCCCGGGGGGCAAACCCAGCCCCGCCGGCGATTGAGGCGCGGGATGCCGCCCGGCAGCGGCGCACCGCGGGGGGGGGATCACCCCGACTCGCGGTACGCCGCCGCCTCCTCCAGGTCCAGGCGGCGCAGCAGGGCCCGCAGCATCTCGTCGTCGATCCGGCGGGCGTCGCGCAGCGATACGAAGACCTCTCGCTCGGCCTCGATCATCTCGCGGGCCAGGCGCCGGTAGACGTCGTCCGCCGACTCCCCCGTCACCGGGTTGACCTCACCCAGCCGCTCCCACACCGCGTTGCGCCGCCGTTCCAGCACGGTCCTCAGCCGGTCCGCCAGCGGTGGCGGCAGCGTGCTGTTCTCGGGCTGTTCCAGCAGCTCCGTCAGCCGGTCCTCCGCCGCCCGCGAGGCCTGGCTCTGCGCCTGCGCCTCCGCCAGGGTCTCCGCCTGTAGGTCCTTCGGCGGCAGCTTCAGCACCCTGATCAGCGGCGGCAGGGTGAGGCCCTGGACGACCAGGGTGCCGATGACCGTCGTGAAGGTGAGGAAGAGGATCAGGTTCCGGTGCGGGACGGTTACCGGCACGGAGAACGCGATGGCCAGCGAGACCACCCCGCGCATCCCGGCCCAGCCGACGATCACCGGGGCCTTCCAGTCGGTGTCGGGCTCCCGTTTGCGGATCCGCGCCGAGAGCCTCGGCAGGAAGGTCGCCGGGAACACCCACAGGAACCGGGCCACCACCACCGCGACGAACACCACGACCGCGTACCAGGCGGCGACCAGGCCCTCGTACTCGCCCAGCCCCTTGAGGACCACCGGCAGTTGGAGCCCGATCAGCGCGAAGACCACCGACTCCAGCACGAAGGCGACCACCTTCCACACCGCCTCCTCCTGGAGCCGGGTCGCGAAGTCGACCTGCCAGTTCCGGTGCCCGAGGTACAGCGCGACGACGACCACCGCGAGCACCCCCGAGGCGTGCACCCGCTCCGCCGCCGCGTACGCCACGAAGGGGATCAGCAGCGACAGGGTGTTCTGGAGCAGCGGCTCCTTCAGCCGCTTGCGGAGCTGGTGGATCGGCACCATCAGCAGCAGGCCCACGCCGACCCCGCCCACCGAGGCCACCAGGAACTCGGCGATCCCGCCGGCCCAGCCGGCGCTCACCCCGACCGCCGCCGCCAGGGCCACGTTGTAGGCGGTGATCGCGGTGGCGTCGTTGACCAGGGACTCACCCTGCAGGATGGTCGTGATCCTGTTCGGCAGGCCGAGCTTGCGGGCGATGGCGGTGGCGGCGACCGCGTCGGGCGGCGCGATCACCGCGCCCAGCACCAGCGCGACCGGCAGCGTGAGCGCCGGCATCACCAGGTAGGCCACGTAGCCGACGGCGAGCGTCGCGAAGAGCACGTAGCCGACCGACAGCAGCGCCACGGGCCGCATGTTCGCCCGCAGGTCCAGGTACGAGCTGTCCACGGCGGCCGTGTGCAGCAGCGGCGGGAGCAGCAGCGGCAGCACGATGTGCGGGTCGAGTGCGTACGAGGGCACGCCCGGGACGTACGCGGCCACCAGCCCCACCGCGACGAGCAGCAGCGGCGCCGGCACCGGCGTCCGGCGGGCGATGCCCGCAACGGCGGCGCTGCCCGCGATCAGCGCCACCAGCGGCAATACCTCCATCGAAGATCCATCCTCGTTCGTCGTGCGCCAGCGCCCGCGTCGTACGCTCGTCATCATGAGCGAGTGCACCCACGTTGCCGAACTGCCGCGCCCCGAGCCCATCCCGTCTGCCCAGACCTGCCCCGAATGTCTGGCGACCGGCAGCCACCCGGTCCAGCTGCGGATGTGCCTGGCGTGCGGGCACGTGGGCTGCTGCGATTCCTCGCCGCACCGGCACGCGACGGCGCACCACCAGGAGACCGGCCATCCGGTCATGCGGAGTTTCGAACCGGGCGAGACCTGGCGGTGGTGTTTTGTCGACGGTTCGATCGTCTGAGGCGGGGTAGGTCAACCCTCCGCCGGTTCCCCTGATTTGGGCCCCGCAGACCCCTAGCCACTGTGCGTACCCATGGGCTTACCATCAGTCACTGGGCAGCGGCATGGCCGGCCGGGGCGCTCCAGCGGGCGCCGAGAGGGGTGCCGCGACACGATCGCCCGGATCGCGATAGCGTCACCGGCGAACAGAGCTCGTACCACCTTGGAGGTGAGGGTGTCCCAGATCGCAGGCGAGCCCGGGACCCAGGACTTCGTGGAAGTCCGGCTGCCCGCTGCGGGTGCCTACCTGTCGGTGCTGCGGACGGCCACGGCCGGCCTCGCGGCACGTTTGGACTTCACCCTCGACGAGATCGAGGACCTCCGCATCGCGGTGGACGAGGCCTGCGCGATCCTGCTCCAGCAGGCCGTGCCCGGCTCCGTCCTCAGCTGCGTCTTCCGGCTCATCGGGGATTCGCTGGAGGTGACCGTTTCCGCGCCGACCACCGACGGGCGCGCGCCGGAGCGCGATACGTTCGCGTGGACGGTCCTGTCGGCGCTGGCCGGCAAGGTCGAGGCCACGGTCGAGGAGAACAAGACAGTGAGCATCAGCCTCTACAAACAGCGCGGCGCGGGACCAGGCCCGGCGTGAGCGGCGGGGAGATCCCGGTGCGGGGCGGGGATCGGCCCCGGGTGCGGCACGAGGTCGACGGCGGCATCCCGGAGCAGCAGCACGCCCGGCCGCACCCGGCTGAAGCGGATGCGGATGACGGCTTTTTGGACTCGGCGGAGCGACGGGCGGGCCCTATGAGCGAGAACCAGCACGATCAAGTACAGCCACCGGAGGCCGCTGCCAAGCCTCCGGAGGAGGCCTTCGGTGTGCCCGAGGTCCCCGGGGCCCCCGAGCCGCCGGCGCCGCCGGTGTTCCCGGTGACCCGTGCGCTGCCCGATCCGCGCGACCGCAGTGGCGCGCGGGCCCTCTTCATCGAGCTGCGGGCGCTGCCCGACGGTTCGCCGGAGAAGGCGGAGCTGCGCAACCGCCTCGTACGGATGCACCTGCCGCTGGTGGAGCACCTGGCGCGGCGGTTCCGCAACCGCGGTGAGCCGCTGGACGACCTGACGCAGGTCGCGACGATCGGCCTGATCAAGTCGGTGGACCGGTTCGACCCGGACCGCGGGGTCGAGTTCTCCACGTACGCCACGCCCACGGTGGTCGGCGAGATCAAGCGCCACTTCCGTGACAAGGGCTGGGCCGTACGGGTCCCCAGGCGCCTGCAGGAGCTGCGGCTCTCGCTGACGACGGCCACGGCGGAACTGTCCCAGCAGCACGGCCGCTCCCCGACCGTGCACGAGCTGGCCGAGCGGCTGGGGATCTCCGAGGAGGAGGTGCTGGAGGGCCTGGAATCGGCCAATGCCTACAGCACGCTCTCGCTGGACGTCCCGGACACCGACGACGAGTCGCCGGCGGTCGCGGACACCCTGGGCTCGGAGGACGAGGCCCTGGAGGGCGTCGAGTACCGCGAGTCCCTCAAGCCGCTACTGGAGGGCCTGCCGCCGCGGGAGAAGCGGATCCTGCTGCTTCGGTTCTTCGGCAACATGACCCAGTCGCAGATCGCCCAGGAGGTCGGCATCTCCCAGATGCACGTCTCGCGCCTGCTGGCCCGCACCCTGGCCCAGCTCCGCGAGAAGCTCCTCGTGGAGGAGTAGGCCGTACCGGCTATCGGGTCTGCTCCGCGGGCCCGATGCCGAGGGCTTCGGTCGCCGTGGGGTTCACCAGGAGCGCCGTGACGGCGACCGCGGCCAGGGCCAGCGCCACGGCGGCCGCGATCATCGCGCCCCCGGTGCTGTACAGCGTGTACGCCACCGGCAGCGCCATCAGCTGGGTGATCATCGCCGGGCCGCGGCTCCAGCGGCGGCCCAGGCGCAGGCCGCGCGCCCCGATCAGCGGCAGCGCGGCGAGCACGAGGAGGGTGATCCCGCCGGTCTCGGCCTGCTGCGCGGAGTCGGGGTCGCCGGCGATGCCCACGTACAGCATGTAGACGCCGAGGCCGGCCAGTGCCAGTCCCTCCAGTGCGGTGAGCACGGCGGCTGCGGTCAGCCGCCGGGGCAGCGCGGCGGCGGGTGCGGCGGCGGGCGCGGGTGCGGCGGCGGGGGCCTTCTGGGGCTGCTTCTTACTCACTCCAGCAGGGTAGCGGCGCTGCCCTGACCGCCAAGGGGACGGGCAGTAGGGTCGGCATATGCGGGGGTGGGTAGGCTGGCGCCCATGCGTGCACTCCTCGTGGCCAACCCAGCAGCGACGACCACCAGCGCGCGCACGCGCGACGTACTGATCCACGCGCTGGCCAGCGAGATGAAGCTGGAGGCGGTGACCACCGAGTACCGGGGTCACGCCCGGGACCTGGCGCGCAAGGCCGCGCACGAGGGGCTCGACCTCGTGGTGGCGCTGGGCGGCGACGGCACGGTCAACGAGGTGGTCAACGGGCTGCTGCACGACGGGCCCGATCCGGAGCGGCTGCCCCGGCTGGCGGTGGTCCCCGGCGGTTCGACCAATGTGTTCGCCCGCGCGCTCGGTCTGCCCAACGACGCGGTCGAGGCGACCGGCGCCCTGCTGGACGCGCTGCGGGAGCGGCGCGAGCGGACGGTGGGCCTGGGCCTGGCGGCCGGCACCCCGGGCACGGAGGACGAATCGGTTCCGGCCCGCTGGTTCACGTTCTGCGCGGGCTTCGGTTTCGACGCGGGCGTAGTCGGCCGGGTCGAGCAGCAGCGGGAGCGCGGCAAGCGTTCGACGCACGCGCTCTACGTACGACAGCTGATGCGGCAGTTCTGGGAGGAGCCCAACCGCCGGCACGGCACGGTCACGCTGGAGCGCCCCGGAGCGGATCCGGTGACGGATCTGGTGCTGTCGATAGTGTGCAACACCTCACCGTGGACGTTTCTGGGCAATCGTCCGCTTTACGCCTCTCCGGAGGCGTCGTTCGATACCGCGCTTGACGTATTGGCGCTGGACCGTTTGTCAACTCCGGCGGTCGCGCGGTACGCGACACAGCTCCTGACCTCGACTCCTGAGCGGGGTCCGCACGGCAAGCACGCGGTGTCTCTGCACGATCTGACCGACTTCACCTTGCATTCGAAGGTCCCGCTTCCGTTCCAGATGGACGGAGACCACCTCGGCCTGCGTACCAGCGTTCGGTTCACAGGCGTACGCCGTGCACTGCGTGTGATTGTGTGAGCGGAAGGGCCCAAAGTCCTTTCACTCGAACGTTTACACGCCGGTCCACCCTCACGATGTAGGGCTGTGACCTAGTAGACACCGACGAATCAAAAAAAACTTTCCGGAAGGGGTTGTATCCCCGTCCGAGGTTTGCGAATCTCTTCATGGCGATCGGGACAGCCCGCAGAACCCGGCACCCACACAGACCGCCAGAACCCCTCCACGAATCTCTGACTGATCACCCCGGAAACTGGGCGGTCGCCCTTCCCTCACGGGGGGATTCGTGAAAGCGTTCACATTCACAAGCAACCTGCCCGCAATACAAGGAGATGGAGCAGCCATGGACTGGCGTCACAACGCCGTTTGTCGTGAGGAAGACCCGGAACTCTTCTTCCCCATCGGCAACACCGGTCCTGCGCTGCTGCAGATCGAGGAAGCCAAGGCCGTCTGCCGCCGTTGCCCCGTCATGGAGCAGTGCCTGCAGTGGGCGCTCGAGTCCGGTCAGGACTCCGGTGTCTGGGGCGGTCTCAGCGAGGACGAGCGCCGCGCAATGAAGCGCCGCGCCGCTCGCAATCGGGCGCGCAACGCAACCGCCTGACATCGACTTTCGAGCCTCGACGCGCAGCGCGTAGTACCCGTATAAGCGCTTGGCACCGTGCTCTTGGGCCCCGGACCGATCACCCTTCGGTCCGGGGCTCAGTGCTGTCCGGGGTGCAATCCCGTCACTTTGGGTGACGGTCCGGCCGCTACTTCCCGCTACTTCTGCGGGCTGGACGGGATGTCGAGGACGACCTTCGTGCCGCGCGGCTCCGCCGCGATCATGTCGAAGGTGCCGCCCAGCTCGCCCTCCACGAGGGTCCGTACGATCTGCAGCCCGAGATTGCCGGCCCGCTGGGGGTCGAATCCCTCGGGCAGACCCCGGCCGTCGTCGAGCACCGTGATCAGCAGCCGGCCGTCCGCCCGGCCGGTACCGGAGCGGACCGCCGACACCTCCACCGTGCCCCGGTCCCCGTCCGCGAAGGCGTGCTCCAGGGCGTTCTGCAGGATCTCCGTGAGCACCATCGACAGCGGAGTGGCGACCTCCGCATCCAGGATCCCGAAGCGGCCGGTGCGCCGGCAGTCGACCTTGCCCGGGGAGATCTCCGAGACCATCGCGATCACCCGGTCGGCGATCTCGTCGAACTCGACCCGCTCGTCGAGGTTCTGAGACAACGTCTCGTGCACGATCGCGATCGAACCGACACGGCGAACGGCCTCGTTGAGCGCCTCACGGCCCTGCGCCGAATCCATCCGGCGGGACTGGAGCCGCAGCAGCGCGGCCACCGTCTGGAGGTTGTTCTTCACCCGGTGGTGGATCTCCCGGATGGTCGCGTCCTTGGTGATCAATTCACGTTCGCGACGGCGCAGTTCCGTGACGTCGCGGCAGAGCACCAGGGAACCGATCCGGGTCCCCTTGGGCTTGAGCGGGATCGCGCGCAGCTGGATGACCCCGCTGCTGCCCTCGACCTCGGTCTCCCGGGGGGCCCAGCCGCTGGCGAGCTTGACGAGTGCCTCGTCCACCGGGCCGCGGGAGGGGGCGAGTTCGGCGGTGGTGTTGCCGAGGTGCTGGCCGACCAGGTCGGCGGCGAGGCCGAGGCGGTGGTAGGCGGAGAGCGCGTTCGGGGAGGCGTACGTGACCACGCCGTCGGCATCGAGCCGGATCAGGCCGTCGCCGACGCGCGGGGAGGCGTCCATGTCGACCTGCTGGCCGGGGTACGGGAAGGAGCCCGCGGCGATCATCTGGGCCAGGTCGGAGGCGGACTGGAGGTAGGTCAGCTCCAGCCGGCTCGGTGTACGCACAGTGAGCAGGTTGGTGTTGCGGGCGATCACTCCGAGTACCCGGCCCTCGCGGCGGACGGGGATCGACTCGACGCGGACGGGCACCTCCTCGCGCCACTCCGGGTCGCCCTCGCGCACGATGCGGCCCTCGTCGAGCGCGGCGTCGAGCAACGGACGGCGGCCGCGCGGCACCAAGTGGCCGACCATGTCGTCCTGGTACGAGGTGGGGCCGGTGTTCGGGCGCATCTGCGCGACCGACACGTACCGGGTGCCGTCGAGCGTGGGAACCCACAGCACGAGGTCGGCGAAGGAGAGGTCGGAGAGCAGCTGCCACTCCGAGACCAGCAGGTGGAGCCACTCCAGGTCGGTTTCACCGAGAGCGGTGTGCTGGCGTACGAGGTCGTTCATGGAGGGCACGTGGCGAGCGTACCCCGGGTACGCCGCATGACTTTCCCCACGACGGTACTCAGGAGTATCCAGGAGGGGCGCGGGCCGCGTACTGTTGGATGAAGTGACGGGATTCATCCCCCCGTCATTGGATGGACAGATCTTAATGGTCTAGTCCACAATTGACTTAAGCTTCCGCCCTCCCCGCACAGGAGGACGGATCGAGGTAAGCCGCGTGATCTGCCCTGACTGCGCAGGCACCTCTCACCGGCCGTGGGAACCGCACACCCACCGGCCGTAAGTACTCCGGGCTACGGTGCCGGACGGGCTGAGGGTCCCGTCGGGCACCGTGGCCCAGAGGAACTCCCGCAGGGGCTCCCGCACCCCTCCTAGGCCGGCGGCCAGGCCAGCAGGGCCCGCGCCGCGACCGCCTCCAGCTCTTCCCGGCTCGCCCCGTCGCGCGACTGCTGGGACATCCCCTGAAGCACCGCCCCGGCGTACCGGGCCAGCGCCCGCGCGTCCGTGTCCGCGGGCAGCACGCCGGTGGCCACGTCGGCCCGGATCCGGCGCTCGAACAGCTCCAGGTTGGCGTTGCGCCGCTCACGCAGGGCCTCGGCGACCTCCTCCGAGGTGGTGTTGACGGCCGCGCTGAGCACCATGCAGCCCGGCGGATGGGCCGGGTCGGTGTAGATCGCGGCGGCCTCGGTCAGGATCCGCTCGACGGCCGCGCGGGCCGTGGGTTCCTCGGCCAGCGCCACGCTCGCGAAGTCCGCGTAGCGGCCCCCGTAGACCACCACGACCTCGTCGAACAGCTTGCGCTTGTCGCCGAAGGCGGCGTAGAGGCTGGGCGCGCCGATGCCGAGCGAGGCGGTCAGGTCGGAGATCGAGGTCGCCTCGTAGCCGCGCTCCCAGAAGGCGAGCATGGCCTTGTCGAGGGCGGCGTCGCGATCGAAGGAGCGGGGTCTGCCGCGCTGTCCTGTCACCATGCGCCGATTCTATAGCGGCCGCTACTGAATCTGGTACGGTCCCTTCTGTAGCGACCACTAGCGAATTGCGAAGGGGGGCGCGTCATGGGCGTGCTCAAGGGGAAGACGGCACTGGTCACGGGCGGCAGCCGGGGCATCGGCCGGGCCGTCGCGGAGCGGCTGGCGCGGGACGGAGCGCTGGTCGCGGTGCACTACGGACGCGACGAGGCGGCGGCCAAGGAGACGGTGACGGCCATCGAGGCGGCCGGCGGGGCGGCTTTCGCGATCCGGGCGGAGCTCGGCGTCCCGGGCGACGCGCGGGCGCTGTGGGCGGCGTACGAGGCCCATCCCGCACACACGGAGGGCGTGGACGTGCTGGTCAACAATGCGGGGTCGGCGACCTTCGCGGGCATCGGGGAGATCGACGAGGAGGCGTACGACCGGACGCTGGCCCTCAACGCCAAGGCGCCGTTCTTCGTGATCAAGTACGGGCTGGCGCGGCTGCGGGACGGGGGCCGGATCGTGAACGTGACCGGCACCCCGGACCTCGCGCTGCCGGCGATCCTGGCCACGGTCACGGCGAAGGGCGCGACGAACGCGCTGACGAGGTCGCTCGCGGCGGAGCTCGCGCCGCGGGGGATCACCGTGAACTCGGTGGGCCCCGGCATCACCGGGACCGACCTGAACGCGGGCCTCCTCGCGGACCCCGCGACCCGGGCGCACCTGGCCTCCCGGTCGGTCTTCCACCGCATCGGCACGGCGGAGGAGGTCGCGGACGTGGTGGCCTTCCTGGCCTCCCCGGACTCCCGCTGGCTCACGGGCCAGCACCTGAACGCGACGGGCGGCCTCCAGCTGGCCCTGGCCTGACCCCTCCGGCGGGGCGGACCCCCCGGACCCCCGGGACTCCGCCCCGCACGCCGGCACGGCCGAAGGCGCCGCCGCGCGGCCCCTGGGCTCCGCCCAGTCCCCGCGCCTCAAACGCCGGCGAGGCTGAATTTGCCTGCCGCCGCCACCCGCCAAGCGCGGCTCAAAGACCTGGGGCTCCGCCCCGCACCCCGCTCCTCAAGCGCCGGCGAGGCTGGATGCGGCCGTGGCCGCCTGCCCAGGTGCGGCTCAAAGATCCGGGGCTCCGCCCCGTACCCTCCCCCAGACTCCGTCCGGGGGGACCCCCGCTCCTCAAGCGCCGGAGGGGCTGGATGTGCCTGCTGCCGTCCGTCAAGCGCGCCTGGACTTTGGCCGGCGTCAGCCGGAAGGCGCGCGCAGCGCAACCGAGCGGGCTGGACAAGCCCGCAGGGCACCTCCAACCCCGCAGCGGCACCTTCAGCCCCGCCGGCGTTTGAGGCGCGGGGTCTGGGGCGGAGCCCCGGCAGCGGCGCCGCACCCTCGGGGTCCGGGGCCGAGCCCCGGGGGCGGGGAGAGCCGCGCGGCGGCGTCCGCAGCCGCCCCGTCCGGGAGGCCAGGGGCGCGGATCCGGATCACCATGAGATGGGGCGGAGTCCAGCCGGAGAGGGCCCACCTCTGCTATATTGGTCTATACCACAGACCGCACCACACTCCAGATCGGCAGGCCCCGCGTGGAAGTTGTCATCGTCCCGGACGCCAAGGCAGGCGGCGAGCTCATCGCGGAGGCCATGGCCGCCCTGGTCCGCCGCAAGCCCGACGCCCTGCTCGGCGTGGCGACCGGCTCTACCCCGCTGCCCATCTACGAGGCCCTCGCCGCCAAGGTCGCGGCCGGCGCGGTGGACGCCTCCCGGGCCCGCATCTGCCAGCTCGACGAGTACGTCGGCCTGCCGACCGGGCACCCCGAGTCCTACCGGGCCGTCGTGCTGCGCGAGGTCGTGGAGCCGCTGGGCCTGTCCAAGGCCTCCTTCATGGGCCCCGACGGCTCCGCCGAGGACATCGTCGGCGCCTGCGAGGCCTACGACCGGGCGCTCGCCGAGGCCGGCGGCGTCGACCTCCAGCTGCTGGGCATCGGCACGGACGGGCACATCGGCTTCAACGAGCCCTGCTCCTCCCTCGCCTCCCGCACCCGGATCAAGACGCTGACCGAGCAGACCCGCGTGGACAACGCGCGCTTCTTCGACAACGACATAGACCAGGTGCCCCACCACGTCATCACCCAGGGCATCGGCACCATCCTCGACGCCCGCCACCTGGTCCTCCTGGCCACCGGCGAGGGCAAGGCCGAGGCCGTCGCGCAGACCGTCGAGGGCCCGCTGTCCGCGCTGGTCCCCGCCTCCGCGCTGCAGCTGCACCGGCACGCGACCGTCGTCGTGGACGAGGCCGCCGCGTCGAAGCTGAAGCTGGCCGAGTACTTCCGTCACACGTACGCCAACAAGCCGGCCTGGCAGGGCCTGTAGCCGCACCGGAACACGCCGAAGGGCCGGGCTCCCCCTGGGGGGTGCCCGGCCCTTCGCGTGCACGGGGTGCGGGTGCGGGTGCGCGGCGCGGAGCCGAAGCCGCTGCGCGGGGCCTCCTTGGCTCCGCCCGGACCCGCTCCTCAAACGCCGGAGGGGCTGGATTTGGGCTGATGCCGTCCGCCCAGCGAGGCTGGATTGCCCTGAGGGCAATCCAGCCTCGCCGGCGTTCGAGGCGCGGGGTCCGGGGCCGAGCCCCGGCAGACGGGCCCGCGCCGGGCCGCTAAGCCCCCGCGATGACCTCGGCGGCAGCCCGCCCGCAGACGCGCGCGGCTCCGTGCGTGGCGATGTGCAGCGCCCCCCGCGGCTCCGCGCGCGGCAGGCCCATTTCGACCACCACCGTGTCGGGTCGGGCCGCGACCAGTGCGTCCAGGGCCTCGGTCATCCACGGGTGCCGGTGCGCGTCGCGGACCACGGCGACGACCGTGCGGTCCCCCGCCGCCGCGAGGATGTCCCCGGCCGTGGCGCCCTGCGGGTAGGTGCCCGAGGCCGTGTCCGGGAGCAGTCGGGCCAGCTCCGCCGCCACGCCCCACGGGGTCTCGTCCCCCACCGCGATGTTCGCGACGGGCGCGAGCGTGGCGACGTACGGGCCGGTGAGCGGCGCGGTCGCACCCGTGAGGACGAGGGCGCGGCGGGCCGCCGTCAGGCCGATGCCGGACGCGCCGCTCCCCTCCTGCCGCGCGTCCGGCCTGGCCCGGCTGGTCCATTCGGCGAGCGCCCGCACCCGGGCGGCGGCGTCGGCGAGGCGTTCCTCGGGGAGGGTGCCCTCGCGGACGGCCGCGACGAGCGCGTCGCGCAGCCGCAGGACGGTCGCCTCGTCGGCGAGTCCGCCGCCGACGCAGATGGCGTCGGCGCCGGCCGCGATGGCGAGTACGGAGCCGCGTTCGATCCCGTACGTCCCGGCGATGGCGTGCATCTCCATGCCGTCGGTGACGATGAGGCCCTCGTAGCCCAGCTCCTTGCGCAGCAGGCCGGTCAGGATCTGCGGGCTGAGCGTGGCCGGGCGGGTCGGGTCGAGCGAGGGCACCAGGATGTGCGCGCTCATCACGGCCTTGGTGCCGGCCTCGATGGCGGCTTTGAAGGGGACCAGCTCGCGGGCGACCAGGGTGTCGAGGTCGACGTCGATGCGCGGGAGCGCGTGGTGCGAGTCGACGTTGGTGTCGCCGTGGCCCGGGAAGTGCTTGGTGCAGGCGGCGACGCCGGCGGCCTGGAGGCCCTCGACGTAGGCGGCGGTGTGCCGGGCGGTGAGGTGGGTGTCGGCGCCGAAGGACCGTACGCCGATCACCGGGTTGTCGGGGTTGGAGTTGACGTCCGCCGACGGGGCCCAGTTGAGGTTGACCCCGCATTCGGCGAGGCGGCGGCCCAGTTCGCGGGCCACGTCCCGGGTCAGCTCGGTGTCGTCGACGGCGCCGAGGGCCAGGTTGCCGGGGAAGGAGGAGCCGCCCCGCACTTCGAGGCGGGTGACGTCGCCGCCCTCCTCGTCGATGGCGACGAGGACGTCGTCGCGCTCGGTACGCAGCTGCGCGGTGAGCGCGGCGAGCTGTTCGGGCGAGGTGATGTTGCGGCCGAAGAGGCCGACGGCGGTGAGGCCTTCGGCGACCTGGCGCAGCAGCCAGGCGGGGGCGGTGGTGCCTTCGAAGCCGGGCTGGAGCACCGCGAGGGCGTCGCGGGTGAGGCCGTCGTTCGAATCGGACGCGGTGACCCGGTGCGCAAGGACAGTCATCGTGCCGTTATCCCTTCACGGCGCCGGCGGTCATCCCGCCGACGGCCTTGCGCTGGAGGAAGATGAAGATCAGCAGGACCGGGACCGCGAACAGCGAGGAAGCGGCCATGGTGGCGCCCCAGTCGTTGCCGAAGGCCGTCTGAAACTCGGTGAGCCAGAGCGGCAGGGTCTGCGCGGTCTTGTCCTTGTTCAGGATCAGGACCATCGCGAACTCGTTCCAGGCGGTGATGAAGCCGAAGAGCGAGGTGGACATCAGGCCGGGGGCCAGCAGCGGGAAGATCACCTTGCGGAAGGCCTGGCCGCGGGTGCATCCGTCGATCTGGGCGGCCTCTTCCAGGGTCACCGGGACCGCGGCGATGAAGCCGCGCAGCGTCCAGATGGTGAAGGGGAGGACCATCGCGAAGTAGATCGCGGTGAGCAGCGGGAGGCTGTTCAGCATCTCGCTGTCGCGGGCGATCATGTACATCGCGATGACCATGACCTCCCAGGGGGCCATCTGGGCCATCATCACGGCGAGCACGAGGCCCTTGCGGCCCTTGAACTTCATCCGGGCGATGGCGAAGCTCGCGGCGAGGGCGACGAGGAGGGCGAGCAGGACGGCGCCGACGGTGACCAGCACGCTGTTGGTGACGTACGTCCAGAAGTTCTCGACCCCGGTGGCCTTGGTGAAGTTGTCCAGCGTCGGGGTGAAGACGAAGGCCGGGTCCTTGGTGAGGATCTCGCTCGACGGCTTGAGGGCCGAGGAGAACATCCAGTACACGGGGAAGACGAAGACGGCGGCCAGCAGGAGCGCGCCGAGGTTCTTGGCGACGGTCCCGGGGCGCAGCGGCCGGCGGGTGCGGAGCTGCTGCGCGGGCTTCCCGGAGGGGGCGGAGGCCGCGGGCTTCGGGGCGGTGGTCGTGCTCACTGCTCCTCCTCCTGCTTCAGGATCAGGCGGAAGTAGAAGGACATGACGACCACGAGGATCAGGATCGTCAGGACGGAGATCGCGGCGGCGAGGCCGTAGTGGGACTGGCTCTGGCCCTCCACGTAGGCGAACACCGGGAGGATCTCGGAGGCGCGGTCGGGGCCGCCCTTGTTCATGGCGTAGACCTGGGTGAAGGCCTTGAAGACCCAGATCACCTCGAGGAACGTGGTGATGAGGAAGAAGGGCTTGAGGTTCGGGAAGACGACCTTCCAGAAGGTCTGCCAGCCGTTGGCGCCGTCCATCCGGGCCGCCTCGTACAGCTCGGCGCTGACCGTGGTCAGACCGGCGTACATGTTGAGGGCGACGAAGGGGATGGAGCCCCAGACCACCAGGAGGGTGACGATGGTCAGGGTGGAGAGGCCGGTCTCGAACCAGTTGTGCTGTTCGTAGCCGGAGACTCCGATGGTGCGCATGACCCAGTTCATGACGCCGAACTGCTCGTCGAACAGCCAGGTGAAGACCTGTACGGAGGCGACGATCGGCATGGCCCAGGCCATCACCAGCGCCATCGACAGGACCAGGCGCATCCACTTGCCGAGCTTGTTGAGCAGGATGCCGATGAGGCTGCCGAGCACCATGATCAATGCGACGTTGGCCATGGTGAAGGCGAAGCTTCGGACGACGACGGTCCAGAAGTTCGAGTCGCCGAGGAGTTCGGTGTAGTTGCCGAACCCGGCGGACGGGTACTTCCGCTGGATGAACTCGATCTTGTTGATGTCCTGGAAGGACAGGATCACGTTCTTGATCAGCGGGTAGAGCAGCAGGGCCGCGAGGCTGAGCACCGCGGGCCCGATCAGGAGATAGGGCAGCCACCCCGAGGGGAGCGACCTTCTGCCCCCGCGAGGAGACGCCGGGCCGGTGGCTCCGGCGCCGGCCGGTGCCTTCGGCGGTCGTCCGGCGGACTTCAGTGGTGCGTCCTGTGGAGCGCTGGTCGCCGCTCCCTGGGAGTGCACGGTCATGTGTTCGTTTCCTCGCGGTTGACTGTGGAGTCAAATGCGCGACCGGGGGTGTGGCAGACGCCTGGGCGCCTGCCACACCCCCCGGTGCGTTCACACTGCTGGGTACAGCGGGTCCTGCGGGTACTTCCGGTGATGCGGGTCCTGCCGGTGCTGCGGGGTGGTGTTACTGGTTGATCCGCTTCGCGATCTCGGCGTCCGCGGCCGCGGCCGCCTTCGCGGCGTCCTCACCGTTCAGGACCTTGGTCATGAACTCCTTGATCGGGTTCGGCTCGGTCTCGACGTTCGCCCAGCCCGCGGTGACCGGGGTGATCTTGCCGTTGGCGCCGGCCAGGGCCATCGACTCGGCGAAGGAGCCCGGGGCGGTCGCGAAGTTCGCGGCGGCCTGGTTCGGGAGCAGCGCGCCCTTGGTCTCGGCGGCGTACTTGGTCATCTGGTCCTTGCCGGCGGCGAGGGCCAGCCACTCCTTGGCGAGCTCCTTGTTCTTGGAGCGCTCGGCCACGGCGAGGTTCGAGCCGCCGAGGAACACGGTGCCCGGCTTGTCGGCGGTCTTGCCCGGGATCGGGAAGTAGCCGAAGTCGGCCTCCTTGCCCGCGTCCTTCAGGGCCTTCTCCGCTCCGGCGGCCTCCCAGCCGAGACCGATCCAGGAGGCGACGCCGCCCTTGGGAACGATGTCGGTGGACTGCTGCGGGGTGGCCTCGTCCTTGTCCTTCGGGGCGGTCGAGAAGGACTGGAGCTTCTTGTAGAAGTCCATCGCGGAGGTGGCCTGCGGGGTGCTCAGCGCGCCCTTCCACTTGCCGCCGTCCTTGACGGCCAGGTCGCCGCCCTCGTCCCAGACGAAGCCGGCGAGGACGTACCAGCTCTGGCCGGGCAGGTAGATCGGCTGCGAGGCCGGGTCGGCCGCCTTCAGCTTCTCCAGGCCGGCCACCCACTCGTCGCGGGTCTTCGGCGGGGTGATGCCGGCCTTCGCGAAGGCCTTCTTGTCGTACACGACGACGCGGTTGGCGGCGTACCAGGGAGCGGAGTAGAGCTTCCCGTCGATCTCGGACGAGGCCGTCATGCCCTTCGCCCAGGCGTCCCCGCCGAGCTTGGCCTTGTCCTTGGTCAGATCGGCGAGGCCGCCCGTGACCGCGTAGCCGGCGGTCTGGGTGTTGCCGAGCTCAATGACGTCCGGAGGGGTGTTCTCGGAGAGGGCCGTGGTGACCTTCTCCTGGATGCCCTTCCACTTCTGCTCCTCGACCTTGACCGTGACACCGGGGTGCTTGGCCGCGAACTCCTTGTTGACCTCGTCGAGCCAGGCCTTCGGCGCGGAACCGTCCATCAGCCAGACGGTTATCTCCTTGGCGCCACCCGCGTCGGTCTTCGACTTGTCGTCGCTGCCGTTGCCGCACGCCGCGACTCCGACCATCATGCCCGCGACACTGACCGCCGCGATGAGCTTGCGCTTCACGCCACCCTCCTCAGGGATGCTGCCTGCAACTTCCCTCGCCCGCCGCGGTGACGTACGTACCGAGTACTGCCCGTGGGGCCGGGATCTGATCCATATTGGTGTAGACCAGTAGCTGGAGCTTGGCCTAGACCTTTAGGGGTGTCAAGGGTCTAATGAGCGGGTGTCCGGGTCCGTTATCGGACCGACACCTGGGGGGAGAGAAGGCCTGTCCTCCCATACGTGTCACGATGTGACCGCACATATCGGAGGAGCCGGTGACGGCAGCGAAACTGGAGTCGGGAAGGCGGGCGGCGATGGCCACCGAAGGGGCGATCACGGAGCCGGAGGGCGGGGCAGCCACCCGCACGGCGCGTGTACCCAAGTACTACCGACTCAAGCGGCACTTGCTCGACATGACCGAGACACTGCCGCCCGGCACCCCGGTCCCGCCGGAGCGCACGCTCGCGGCCGAATTCGACACCTCGCGGACCACCGTCCGGCAGGCCCTCCAGGAACTGGTCGTGGAGGGACGACTGGAACGGATCCAGGGCAAAGGCACCTTCGTCGCCAAACCCAAGGTCTCCCAGGCCCTGCAACTCACCTCCTACACGGAGGACATGCGCGCCCAGGGACTGGAACCGACCTCCCAGCTCCTGGACATCGGCTACGTGACGGCCGACGACACCCTCGCCGGCCTGCTGAAGATCAACACCGGCGGGCGGGTGCTGCGCATCGAGCGGCTGCGCCTCGCCAGCGGCGAGCCGATGGCCATCGAGACCACCCACCTCTCGGCCAAGCGCTTCCCCGCGCTGCGCCGCTCGCTGGCCAAGTACACCTCCCTCTACACCGCCCTCGCCGAGGTGTACGACGTGCACCTGGCCGAGGCCGAGGAGACCATCGAGACCTCGCTGGCCACCCCGCGCGAGGCCGGCCTGCTCGGCACCGACGTCGGCCTGCCGATGCTGATGCTCTCCCGGCACTCCCTGGACGCCGACGGCGAACCGGTGGAGTGGGTGCGGTCCGTGTACCGCGGCGACCGCTACAAGTTCGTCGCGCGGCTCAAGCGGCCCACCGTCTGACCGATCACCGGCCGCCGAGCGGTCACCCCATACCGTTATGCGGACGGGTCTTACGTTCACCGGGCAATCCCCCGTAGATTCCCTGCGCTTACGCAGATGATCGACGAGGGGACGAGAGTCATGTCTGAACCGGAAGTAAACGGAACGACACGGGACAAGGCGAGTCCGGGCACCGCGCCGGGCTCGCCCTCTCCGAAGTCCATTGCCGCATGGGTACTCGTCGCACTCATCGGCGCCATCGCCTGGGGCGTGCTCGCCCTCTCCCGCGGCGAGGAGATTTCCGCCGCCTGGCTGCTCGCCGCCGCGGTCGGCTCGTACGCCATCGGCTACCGCTTCTACTCCCGCTTCATCGCCCACCGCGTGCTGAAGGTGGACACCACCCGGGCCACCCCCGCCGAACGCCTTGACAACGGTGTCGACTACCACCCCACCGACCGTCGGGTGCTCTTCGGCCACCACTTCGCCGCCGTCGCCGGCGCCGGCCCGCTCGTCGGGCCCGTGCTCGCCGCGCAGATGGGCTACCTGCCGGGCACCATCTGGATCGTCGTGGGCGTCATCTTCGCCGGCGCCGTCCAGGACATGGTCACGCTGTTCTTCTCCACCCGGCGCGACGGCCGCTCGCTCGGCCAGATGGCCCGGGACGAGATCGGCCCGGTCGGCGGAGTCGCCGCCCTGGTCGCCGTGTTCACCATCATGATCATCCTGCTGGCGGTGCTCGGCCTGGTCATCGTGAACGCCCTGGCGCACTCCCCGTGGGGCGTCTTCTCCATCGGCATGACCATCCCGATCGCCCTCTTCATGGGCTTCTACCTGCGCGTGCTGCGGCCGGGCCGGGTCACCGAGGTCTCCGCCATCGGCGTCGCGCTGCTGCTGCTCGCCATCGTCGCGGGCGGCTGGGTCGCCGAGTCCTCCCTCGCCCCCACCTTCACGCTGGAGAAGGAGACGCTGGTCCTCTGGATGATCGGGTACGGCTTCTTCGCCTCGGTGCTGCCGGTGTGGATGCTGCTCGCGCCCCGCGACTACCTCTCCACCTTCATGAAGATCGGCACCATCGCGCTGATGGCCCTGGGCGTGGTCATCGCCATGCCGACCCTGAAGATGCCCGCGGTCACCGACTTCGCGACCCGCGGCGACGGCCCGGTCTTCGCCGGCTCGATGTTCCCCTTCGTCTTCATCACCATCGCGTGCGGGGCCCTGTCCGGCTTCCACTCACTGGTCTCCTCGGGCACCACCCCGAAGATGATCCAGAAGGAGACGCAGGTCCGGGTCATCGGCTACGGCGCGATGCTCACCGAGTCCTTCGTCGCCGTCATGGCGATGATCGCGGCCACCATCATCGATCCCGGTCTGTTCTTCGCGGTGAACTCCCCCGGCGGCGTCATCGGCACCACGGTCGAGAGCGCCTCGCAGGTGGTGACCAACTTCGGCTTCGCCATCAGCCCGGACGCCCTCGCGCAGGCCGCGAAGGACGTCGAGGAGGCGAGCCTGCTCTCCCGTACCGGTGGCGCGCCGACCTTCGCACTCGGAATGGCGGAGATCTTCTCGGCCGTGATCGGCGGCACCGGAATGAAGGCGTTCTGGTACCACTTCGCCATCATGTTCGAGGCGTTGTTCATCCTGACGACCGTGGACGCGGGCACCCGCGTGGGACGGTTCATGCTCCAGGACACCCTCGGCAACGTGCACAAGTCCTTCAAGAACGTCAGCTGGAAGCCCGGCGTGTGGCTGGCGAGCGCCGTCGTCGTCGGCGGCTGGGGCTACTTCCTGTGGGTCGGCATCAAGGACCCGCTGGGCGGCATCAACCAGCTCTTCCCGCTGTTCGGCATCGCGAACCAGCTCCTCGCCGCCGTCGCCCTGGCCGTCTGCACCACCCTGCTGGTCAAGTCCGGGCGGCTCAAGTGGGCCTGGGTGACGGGTGTTCCGCTGGCGTGGGACGTGGCCGTGACGCTCACCGCGAGCTACCAGAAGGTCTTCTCGGACGACGTGAAGGTCGGCTTCTTCGCGCAGCGCGACAAATACCAGGGCGGGATCGACGCGGGCAAGGTGCTGCCGCCCGCCAAGAACATGGACGACATGCACACCGTCGTCACCAACGCCACGGTGGACGGCGTGCTGTCGGCGCTGTTCGCGGTGCTGATCATCATCGTGCTCGCCGACGCGGCCCGGACCTGTTTCAAGGCCATCGCCCACCCGGAGTCGGTGCGGCTCTCCGAGGTCCCGTGGACCGAGTCGAAGATCGTCGCCCCGGCCGGGCTGATCCCGACCGCGGCCGAGCGGGCCGAGCTCGCCGCGGCCGGCCTGGACTCGGGCGGCGGACGGGTCAAGGAACCGGCGGCGTCATGAGCGGGGTCCGCCGGGCGCTGGCCCGCGCCCGGTTCTTCGTACGGGAGTTCTCGGGCGAGGCGGCGTACGACCGGTACGTCGCCCACGCCCGCTCCCACGACCCGGACGCCGAGGTCCTGACCCGGCGCGCCTTCGAACGCGCCCGCACGGACGCCCGCGAGGCGGACCCCCGCGAGGGCTTCCGCTGCTGCTGAGCCCCGCTGCCGCCACCGGCCCTCACCGGCCCTCACCGGCTCCGACCGGCTCCCACCGGCTCCGGAGGAAGGCCCCGCCGCACCCCGCGGCGGGGCCTTCCCGCACCCGTCGCACACACTGGGTGCCATGGACATCGTGATCAGGGCGGCGCTGCCCGCCGAATACGAACAGCTCGGCGAGATCACCGCGCAGGCGTACCTGGGCGACGGGCTCCTCGGCTCCGGCGAGGCGTTCTACGTGGCCGTCCTGCGGGACGTCGCCGGGCGGGCCGCCGACGCCGAGGTGCTCGTGGCCGTCGACGAGAGCGGTTTGCTCGGCGGCGTGGCCTTCGCCCCGCCCGGCAGCCCGCTGGCCGACGTCGCCGGGCCCGGCGAGGCGGAGTTCCGGATGCTGGCCGTCTCCAGCGAGGCACGCGGACGCGGCGCCGGCGAGGCCCTGGTGCGCGCCTGCATGGCCCGCGCCCGGGAGTTGGAGGGCGTCACGCACCTGGTGCTCTCGACCCAGCGCGGGATGACCGGCGCCCAGCGGATCTACGACCGGCTCGGCTTCGTCCGCACGCCCGAGCGGGACTGGGCGCCGGTCCCGGGCCTGACCCTGCTCACCTACCGCCTGGAGCTGTAGCGGGGTGTCGTGCCACACACCGACACAACATGTGGGGGGTCGCGCAGCAGCGGCCCCCCACATGTATGCTCATGCCTGCTGTCGCCGCAGGGGAATCCGGTGTGAATCCGGAACTGTCCCGCAACGGTATGAAAAGTCCGAGGACCTGCCGACAGCGCGCCCGGGTCGACCGAACCGGGTGCCGATTCGTCCGGGCCTCGCGGTTGGGCCGGTGGACGCCATGCGGTGTACGCGTTCCTGGCACGCCCGCATGCGCCTCCCCGTGCCCGCCCGCCGTCGACCGGGCCGAGCGAGGGAGAGCTCCCGCCGTGACCATCGCGCCTTCCGCACCGCGCGCCGAGTCCGTTTCTGGCGACAACACCGAGGGCCCGGGGGCCACGCTGCTGCGTACCCTCACCGAACTGACGGCGGACCTCCCCGACACCGACCCCGGCCGGGTCGCAGCCGCCGCGCTGCGCGGCCGTAGCGCCGCCGCCGACGACGCCGAACTGCGCGGCCTGGCCACCGAGGCCGCCGCGGGCCTGATCTCCGAGGACCCCGCGTACTCCCGGCTCGCCGCCCGGCTGCTGACGCTGGCCGTCCGCGACGAGGCCGCCGGCCAGGGCTCCACCTCCTTCTCCTCCTCCGTCGCGGTCGGCCACCGCGAGGGGCTGATCGCCGACCGCACGGCCGAGTTCGTGACGACCCACGCGGCCCGCCTGGACTCGCTCGTCGAGCACACCCTCGCGGAGGGCGCGGACGACCGCTTCGGCTTCTTCGGCCTGCGCACCCTGCACAGCCGCTACCTGCTGCGCCACCCGATCACCCGCCAGGTCATCGAGACCCCGCAGTACTTCATGCTGCGCGTGGCCTGCGGCCTCGCCGCGGACGAGAGCGTCCAGGCCGTCGAGGAAGTGGCCTCGCTGTACCGGCTGATGAGCCGCCTCGACTACCTGCCCTCCTCCCCCACCCTCTTCAACTCCGGCACCCGGCACCCGCAGATGTCCTCCTGCTACCTGCTGGACTCCCCGCTGGACGAGCTCGACTCGATCTACGACCGCTACCACCAGGTCGCGCGGCTCTCCAAGCACGCGGGCGGCATCGGCCTCTCGTACTCCCGCATCCGCGCCCGCGGTTCGCTGATCCGCGGCACCAACGGCCACTCCAACGGCATCGTCCCGTTCCTGAAGACGCTGGACGCCTCCGTCGCCGCCGTGAACCAGGGCGGCCGCCGCAAGGGTGCCGCCGCCGTCTACCTGGAGACCTGGCACGCGGACATCGAGGAGTTCCTGGAACTCCGCGACAACACCGGTGAGGACCAGCGCCGTACGCACAACCTGAACCTCGCCCACTGGGTGCCGGACGAGTTCATGCGCCGCGTGAACGCCGACGCCGACTGGTCGCTGTTCTCCCCGGCCGACGTCCCCGAGCTCGTCGACCTGTGGGGCGACGAGTTCGACGCCGCCTACCGCAAGGCCGAGGCGGCCGGCCTGGCCCGCAAGACCATGCCCGCCCGCGACCTGTACGGCCGGATGATGCGCACCCTCGCGCAGACCGGCCAGGGCTGGATGACCTTCAAGGACGCCTCCAACCGCACGGCGAACCAGACCGCCGAGCCGGGCACCGTCGTCCACTCCTCGAACCTCTGCACCGAGATCATCGAGGTCACCAACGACGGCGAGACGGCCGTCTGCAACCTCGGCTCCGTCAACCTCGGCGCGTTCGTCGTGGACGGCGGCATCGACTGGGAGCGGATCGACGAGACCGTCCGCACCGCCGTCACCTTCCTCGACCGCGTGGTGGACATCAACTTCTACCCGACCGAGCAGGCGGGCCGCTCCAACGCCCGCTGGCGCCCGGTCGGCCTGGGCGCGATGGGCCTCCAGGACGTCTTCTTCAAGCTGAAGCTGCCCTTCGACTCCCCCGAGGCGAAGGCCCTGTCCACCAAGCTCTCCGAGCGCATCATGCTCGCCGCCTACGAGGCCTCCTGCGACCTCGCCGAGCGCAGCGGCCCGCTGCCGGCCTGGGAGCAGACCCGCACCGCGCGCGGCGTCCTGCACCCGGACCACTACGAGGTCGAGCTGAACTGGCCGGAGCGCTGGGAGGCGCTGCGCGCCCGCGTCGCGAAGACCGGCATGCGCAACTCGCTGCTCCTCGCCATCGCCCCGACGGCCACGATCGCCTCGATCGCCGGCGTGTACGAGTGCATCGAGCCGCAGGTCTCCAACCTCTTCAAGCGCGAGACGCTCAGCGGCGAGTTCCTCCAGGTCAACGCCTACCTGGTGGACGAGCTCAAGAAGCTCGGCGTGTGGGACGCCCAGACCCGCGAGGCCCTGCGCGACGCCTCCGGCTCGGTCCAGGGCTTCGGCTGGATCCCGGCCGAGGTCCGCGACCTGTACCGCACGGCGTGGGAGATCCCGCAGCGCGGCCTGATCGACATGGCCGCGGCGCGCACCCCGTTCCTCGACCAGTCGCAGTCCCTGAACCTGTTCCTGGAGACGCCCACCATCGGCAAGCTCAGCTCGATGTACGCGTACGCCTGGAAGCAGGGCCTGAAGACCACGTACTACCTGCGCTCGCGCCCGGCGACGAAGATCGCCCGCGCAGCCCAGGCCGCCACCCCGGTGGCGCTCCCGCAGGCCGTCGACGCCGACGCACTGGCCTGCTCCCTTGAGAACCCCGAGTCCTGCGAGGCCTGCCAGTAATGAGCACCACCAAGTCCGACAAGAACCTCCTGGACCCGGGCTTCGAGCTCACGCTCCGCCCCATGCGCTACCCGGACTTCTACGAGCGCTACCGGGACGCGATCAAGAACACCTGGACCGTGGAGGAGGTCGACCTCCACTCGGACGTCGCCGACCTCGCGAAGCTGACGCCGGCCGAGCAGCACATGATCGGCCGTCTGGTCGCGTTCTTCGCGACGGGCGACTCGATCGTCTCGAACAACCTGGTGCTCACCCTCTACAAGCACATCAACTCCCCGGAAGCGCGCCTGTACCTGTCGCGCCAGCTGTTCGAGGAGGCCGTGCACGTCCAGTTCTACCTGACGCTGCTCGACACCTACCTGCCCGACCCGGACGACCGCGCGGCGGCCTTCGACGCGGTCGAGGAGATCCCCTCGATCCGCGAGAAGGCGCAGTTCTGCTTCAAGTGGATGGACTCGGTCGAGAAGATCGACCGCCTGGAGACCCAGGCCGACCGCCGCCGCTTCGTGCTGAACCTGATCTGCTTCGCCGCGTGCATCGAGGGCCTCTTCTTCTACGGCGCCTTCGCGTACGTGTACTGGTTCCGCTCGCGGGGCCTGCTGCACGGCCTGGCGACCGGGACGAACTGGGTCTTCCGTGACGAAACGATGCACATGAACTTCGCGTTCGAGGTCGTGGACACGGTCCGCAAGGAGGAGCCCGAGCTCTTCGACGACGCCCTCCAGCAGCAGGTCGTCGACATGCTGAAGGAGGCGGTGGAGGCGGAGCTGCAGTTCGGCCGCGACCTGTGCGGTGACGGCCTGCCGGGCATGAACACCGAGTCGATGCGCGAGTACCTGGAGTGCGTCGCGGACCAGCGCCTGGTCCGCCTCGGCTTCCCGCCGGTGTACGGCTCGCAGAACCCGTTCTCCTTCATGGAACTGCAGGGTGTCCAGGAGCTGACGAACTTCTTCGAGCGCCGCCCGTCGGCCTATCAGGTCGCGGTCGAGGGCACCGTCGACCTGGACGAGGACTTCTGATCCGGATCGCTTGATAGCGTCCCCGCCCATGGGGGAATCCACCTGGGCGGGGAGCGCGCGGCTACGGCCCGGGGGGCTGGTGTACGGCGGCGCGGTCGGGCCCGCCACCGCGCACGCGCACCACTCCGTGCAGGTCATCGCCGCGCTGGGCGGGGGCGAGCTGTTGCTCGCCGGCCCGTCGGGCAAGCCCTTCGGCTGCCGGGCTCACGTCGTCCCGGCCGGGGTACGGCACTCCGTGCTGCGCGGGGCGGAGCGCGGACTGGTGCTGCACTACGACCCGGCCTCGGCGGCGGGTCGCCTGCTCGCGGCGCAGGCCACGGCTCCGGCCACGGCTCCGGCTCCGGCTCCGGCTCCGGCTCCGGCTCCGGCTCCGGCTTTTGAGGATCTCCTGCCGCCCGGGCTGCCCGCCGATCCGTACGAGGCGGCGTGCGCGCTGGACTCCGTACTGTCGGCGGGGACGCTGCCTCCGGTGGCCCGCCATCCGGGGCTGGCCCGCGTGCTGGCCTGGCTGCCCGGCCGTGGCCCGGTGCGGCTGGCGGAGGCGGCCGAAGTGGCCGGGCTGTCGGAGAGCCGGCTCGCGCACCTCTTCCAGGCCGAACTGGGCCTGTCGTTCCGGCCCTACGTGCTGTGGCTGCGGCTCCAGCGAGCCGCCGATCTCGCCGCGCGGGGCCACACCTTGACGGACGCGGCGCACGGCGCGGGTTTCGCCGACAGTGCCCACCTCAGCCGCGTGTGCCGGCGGATGTTCGGGATCGCGCCCTCGGAGTTCACCCGCCGGATCCGGTGGATGTAGCAGGTTCGTTCAAGCTCCGGCCCGGGTGGCGGGCGCAGGATCGGCTCATGACACGCACCCCGATGCCGTCCCGCGTACGGACCGCCTTCGAAGCGGAACTGGCCCGCGCGTACGCCGCCTCCCCCGATACCGGCGCCATGTGGACCGCCCTGGAACGGGCCCACATCCTGTCCCAGAACTGGGCCTGGCCGCACACCCGCGCGCACTGGCACATGTTCCGCCTGGCCGTGCGCTGCCGGGACCGCAAGGAAATGGCCGGGCAGGTGGTGAGGATCCTGGTGGCGGGCCCGGGATCACTTGCCGGGCGCGTGCCGCAGGGCAATACGGGGCGCACGCGGGCGGGCCTGCTGACGCCGATGCCCATACCGGACGACCTCGTGGCGCTGCTGGGCCGCGCGGAGCTGCCGGTCGGTCCGGCGGTCGCGGAAGGCGCCGTAGAGGGCCGGGCCGGCCAGTAGGGCGGCGACGGCGAGGACGGTGAGGTAGTTCAGGAAGGTGTTCATGGACTCCACTCTCGTCCCGGCGCCGAAGATCAAACAGTGGCAGGACTGTCATGGAAGTGCGAATTACTGCCACACTGGAGTCATGACTCTGAACAACGTCGCCGTCGCCGTGGTCAACGGGGTCGCCCCCTTCGAGCTGGGGATCTTCTGCGAGGTCTTCGGGATCGACCGCAGTGCCATGGGCCTGCCGACCTACGACTTCGCCGTCTGCGCCCTGGAGGACAATCCGCTGGTCTCCGGCGACGGCCACTTCGGGCTCACGCTCCCCTACGGGCCGGAGCGGCTGGAGGAGGCGGACCTGATCTGTCTGCCCGCCGACCGGGAGGCGCCCACCCGCGACTACCCCGAGGTCCTGACGGCCGCCCTGAACCGGGCCGTGGACCGGGGTGCGCGGTTGCTGAGCGTGTGCAGCGGCGCCTTCATGCTCGGTGCGGCCGGGCTGCTCGACGGGCGGCGCTGCACCACGCACTGGCTGCACGCGCCCACCCTGATGCGCCGCTACCCGCGCGCCCTGGTCGACCCCGACGTGCTGTACGTGGACGAGGGCCAGGTGATCACCGCGGCCGGCACCGCCTCCGGGATCGACGCGTGCCTGCACGTCGTACGGCAGGAACAGGGCGCCGAGGTGGCCAACACCATCGCGCGGCGGATGGTCGTACCGCCCCACCGCGACGGCGGGCAGGCCCAGTTCATCCAGCGGCCGCTCCCGCGCACGGCCTGCGACACCGTGGGCGAGGTGATCGGGTGGATGGCCCGCCACCTGGAGGACGAGATCACCGTCGAGCAGCTCGCCGAGCGCGCGCACATGTCACCGCGCACGTTCGCCCGCCGCTTCCTCCAGGAGACCGGCACGACGCCCTACCAGTGGGTGCTGCGCCAGCGCGTGCTGCTCGCCCAGGAGCTGCTGGAGACCACCGACGAGACCGTCGACGCGATCGCGGGCCGCTGCGGCTTCGGCAACGCGGCCGCCCTGCGCCACCACTTCCTGCGGACGCTCGGCACCACCCCGAATTCCTTCCGGCGCGCTTTCCGCGGCCCGCGGGCCGCCGCCTGACCGGATTCGGCACGCACTTGTCTCAAACCAGCCCGTGCGTAGCCGGGCCGCGGCGTACGGTGATTGCGCCCGGCCCGGCCGCCCCGCACAGCGTTCCGGCCCCGCACCTCTCACACAGCCCAGGGGGGGCCGCCATGTCCCGAGCCGCTCGCACGATCACTCCGGTCGCCGCCGCAGACACCGGCTGGGGTCCGGCCGCGCCGAAGAAGTAGTCGGACCGCACACGCGCACAGCTCACGTGCCGCAGGGCCCCGCTCCGTGATGTCGGAGCGGGGCCCTGCGGCATGTGCGTGCGTACGCGTGGCCGCGCGCGAGGGGTCAGTCGTTCGGGACGGTCTCGTAGCGCGCGGTGCCCTCCGCCATCTGCCGCAGGGCGTCCTTGCGGTCCCGCTTCGAGAGCCGGTCGATGTACAGGTAGCCGTACAGGTGGTCGGTCTCGTGCTGGAGGCAGCGCGCGAAGTAGCCGGTGCCGCGCACCTTGATCGGGTTGCCCTGGGCGTCCTGGCCCTCGACCTCGGCGTAGTCCGGGCGGGCCAGCGAGGCGTAGGCGGTCGGAACGGACAGGCAGCCCTCGTTGGAGTCGTCCAGGACCCGGGTGCCCGCCGGCAGCTCCACGAGCTTCGGGTTGATCACGACACCGGTGTGGCGGTTGCCGTCGTCGTCCGGGCAGTCGTAGACGAACACCTTGGCGTCCACGCCGATCTGGTTGGCGGCCAGGCCCACGCCCTCGGCGGCCCGCTGGCTGGCGAACATGTCGTCGATCAGCTGCGCCAGTTCGTCGCCGAACTCGGTGACGTCCTTGCACTCGCGGTGCAGGACCGGGTTGCCGACGACGGTGATCGGGCGGGCGGTTCCGCGCTCACGGTGGGCGAGCTCGCGCTCCGCACAGTCCTCCGTGTCCACGACGTACCCGTCGTTCACGACCTCGACTACCTCGTTCTCCTGCTGCGACATGTCCGCCGTACGCCTTCCGTAAGTCCAAGTCACCGATGGTCGCCGATGGCCACCGATGTGCCCGTACAGCCTACGGCCCCTGCTCAGCAGACTTCTTCGAGATCCCGCCACTCCCGGGTGTCCGGGCTGTCCGCGACCCAGCCGTCGAGCAGGCCGCGCACCAGACCGGCCGGGGCGGCGATGCCGCATTCGCGCTCGGGCACCCACAGCGAGCCGGAACCGGCGGTACGGTGCCCCAGCGGGCCGGGGTGCCCCGGCTCGCTGTGGTCGTGCGGGTCCAGGTGCTCGCCGTCGCCCTCGTCGCTCGGCATCTCGCTCTCCGAGCAGGTCCGGCACAGCAGCCGCACCGACGAGGACCAGTCCTCCGCGGCGAAGCCGGCGTCCGCGGCGAGCTGCTCCAGCGCGTCTCGGTCGGCCTCCCCGGCGGCTTCCAGCAGCACCACCCAGGTCGGCACCGGGGACGGCGCCCACAGCTCGATCTCGTCGAAGACGGGGTACGAGGGCCCGGCAGCGGTGATCCGCTCGCCGTGCGGCACCCCGTCGTGCAGGACGACCTCGCCCCAGCGCCGCCCGGAGGAGGGCAGGGGGATGGAGAGGACCTCCAGCCGGGCCGGGTCCAGCCTGCGGCCCCAGACCACCTCGGCCTCGCCCTCGGGCGAGAGGCGGACGGCGGCGCTGCCGAGCTCCATGCCGACGGGCTCGCCGTTCCCGCTCCCGTTGCCGACCGTGCCGCCGTGGGGGTCCCCGGGCACCTTCAGCCCGTACGCCTGCCAGGCCCGGCGGGCCAGCGGCCAGTCCTGGAGCGCGGTGGCGGCGATGCCGACGTTCCACCAGTCCGGGGCGCCCGACTCGCGGTCCAGCAGGGCCACGGCGCGCAGCCCGGCGGACCGCGCCTGCTCCCAGTCGTGCCGGAACTTGTGCAACAGGGCCAGATTGAACCAGGACTCGGACAGCCAGGGTTCCAGGTCCGCCGCCCTGGTCAGGAGCGCACCCGCGTCCTCGTACCGACCGTCGCCGATCAGCGTGAACGCGCGGTCGGTGGCCTGCCGCCACGAGGCGGAGGGCCTATGCCGTACCTTCCCGAAGATCCTCACGATTCCCGCCTGCCTGGGGGCACCTCCCAGCGGTAGCTGGGGGACTACGGTGCAGCCTTGCGGACACTCTCACGGTCACTCTTACTGGCATCCAACCATGCCCACTCGGACGGCCGCTCATTACCCATGGGTTACCCCGGTGGGACAGGAACAACTCTGTCACGCCCGCCCCTGGCCAGAACCCTCGCCAGGCACTCCACGACCTCGGGCTGGTAGTCCCGCCCGGTCCCCAGGCGCAGGTGCTCCAGGGCGGCCAGTGAGCCGCCCGGGTGACGGCTCCCGCCGACGAGGTCGTCGTACGCGTTCACCGCGCGCACGATGCGTGCGGCGACGGGCTGCTCCCGGTACGGGTCGGCCTGCCGCTCGACCACCACGGCGACCTCGGCGGGCACCCCGGTCTGCCGGGCCACCTCCCCGCCGAGCTCGGCGATGCGGCGGGCCTCGCCGGCGGGCAGCTCGGCGGTGGCCCCGGCCGGGACCGGGTCGACGAGGGAGAGCTGCCCGATGTCGTGCATCAGGGCGGCGTACTCCAGCACCGTGAGCTCCCGCTCCGACAGACCCAGCTCCCGGCCGACGGCGCAGCTCAGGGCGGCGACCCGGCGGGCGTGGCCGGGCCGGGTGTAGCCGGCGATCTCGGTGGCACGGGCCAGGGAGGTGATGGTCTGGCGGTAGGTGGTGCGGATCGCGGTGATCCGGTGGAAGGACATCTGCGTCAGCAGCAGGGGCACGCTGAGGACGGGGATGGCCCACGGGCCGGCGACGGCCGCGCCGAGGGCCATCACCACGCCGGTGGCGCAGATCGCCGAGCCGATGCCGAGCTGGGCCCGGAGCTCGTCCCGCAGCAGGGGCCCGTACGGCCAGCCGGTCCGGGCCCCGGCGAGCGCCGCCGAGAGCACGGCGTCGCACAGGGCGGTGAGGCCGAGGAGGCAGAGCAGGAAGAGGACGAGGTACGGGCCCTGGCCGACCCACTCCTCCAGTCGGCCGGAGTTGTAGAGCGGCTGGAAACAGACGGCGGCGAAGGTGACGGTGAGGACCCGGCGGGACAGGTGGTCGAGGGCGGGGCCCCGGCCGCGGGCGACGTGCGGGACGATCCCGGCGAGTGCGGCCGCGACGACGACGGCGACGATCTGGAGCACCCCGTGGTGCGTGGGTTGCCCGGCGTTCTGGCCGAGCAGGGCGTACGCGAGGGCCCCGGCGGAGGCCAGGGGCGCGGGCTGCCGGTCGGTGGGTTCCGCGGAGCCCTGCCGGTCCCTGCGGGCGAGCTCCCCGACAGTGATGAGGACGCCGAAGGCGAGGGCCATGCGGGGCTCGACGAGCCCGTTCCACAGGGTGTGGCCCAGTGCCACGGCGGTCAGCACCCCGGCGGCCCCCCGTACGCCCCACACGGCCCACGGCTTCACCGGGCCCCCTTGGCCCGCGCGCCGTGCCCGCCGGCCGGCGGGCCCTCGGCCCCGGAGGCCTCGGCGGTGTGCCCCGCCCGCCCTGCGGCTTGCGCGGCGGACCTGGTGCTGCCAGGCAGCAGCCCGTGCGCCTCGGCGCCCGGCACTCCGCCACCGGCCGGGTCCGCTGCGGCGACGGCGGTGCCCCGCCCGCGCTGGGACCCCTGGGACGGGGCCTCGGCCGAGCCGCCGGGAGCCTGGCTCCGGGTCTGCGCCCCGACCCTGCCGGCCGGCGGCACGGCGCCCGGCGCCGAGGCCTCGGCCCGGCCGACGGGCAAACCGGCGGGGGCCGCGTCCCGAGCCTGCGCTCCGGTCCCGCCGGACGGCGACACGGTCCCCTGCGCCGGGAGGCCGGCCAGGGCCCCCGCCGCGCCACCGGGATCCTGGTTCGCCCCTGCGGCGGGAGCACGGGCGGGGATCACCTGGAGGTCCTCGTCGGAGGTGACCACGGGGTGCCAGCCGTGCCGGTCGATGGCCTCGGCCAGCGCGGTGACCATCGCCGGGTCGAACTGGGCCCCCGCGCACCGCTCCAGCTCGGCGAGAGCGGTCGGTACCGGCCGGGCCCGGCTGTAGGAGCGGGTGGAGGTCATCGCGTCGAAGGCGTCGGCCACCGCCACCACCCGGGCCAGCACCGGGATCTGCTCGCCGGTCAGCCCGTACGGGTAGCCGGAGCCGTCGACCCGTTCGTGGTGGTGCAGGATCGCCGCCCGGGCCTCGCCGAGGAAGCCGATGCCGCGCACCATCTCGTGCCCGTACTCGGGGTGCAGTTCGATGATCCGGCGCTCCTCCGGGGTGAGCGGACCGTCCTTGCGCAGCAGCCGGGTGGGGACGCCGAGTTTGCCGACGTCGTGCAGGATCCCCGCGATGCGGACGACTTCGAGGCGGTCCTCGGTCATGCCCAGCTCGCGGGCGATCATCGCCGAGGCCTGGCCGACCCGCTCGCTGTGGCCGCGGGTGTAGCGGTCCTTGATGTCGACGGCCTGGACGAGGGCGCGGATGGTGGCCCGGTGGGCGGCGCGCTCGCGGTGGTACTGGGCGAAGACCCAGCAGGAGATGTACATCGGCAGCAGGACGAGCAGCGCGGCCGGGAGTCCGTAGGGGCTGCGCCACATGACGGCCATCATCAGTCCGGCGAGGCCGTGGAGGCAGTGCGGGGCGAGGGACCGGGTGAGGAGTCCGCGCCAGGCGGTGGCGGCCGGCCGGCGTTCGGCGGCGGCCAGGATGCCCCCGTCGAGGGCGGTGAGCACCAGGCAGAAGGCGGCGGCCGCGGCCGCCGCGGGAAGCAGCACGTACGGGAAGTCGGCGACCCAGTGGGGTGGCCCGGAGCCCGCGGCCGAGGCCGTCCCCGCCGGCCCGCCCAGCGCGGCGGGGCCGCCCAGCAGCCCGTACGTCTGTCCGGCGGACCAGGCGGCCATCGCGTGCTGGGCGCCGTGCCAGACGCGCCGCACCGCGGCGGGCCGCTGGATCACGGTCCCCGCGAGCCCGCCGGGCAGCGCCACGAGTGCGGCGGCGGCGGGCGGGAGCAGGAAGACGGCGGCGAGCAGCACCGGGAAGAAGGCACCGATGCCCTCGGGGACCCGGCTGCCCAGCAGGGGGCAGACCTTGACGAGTTCGCAGCCGAGGTAGAGCACGGCGAGCGTGCCCACGGCGAGCCAGGGCGTGCCGGATTCCGTGAAGGCGGGGACGACGCACGCGACGGCCCCGAGGACGGCGCACAGGATGTATACGCGCGCCGTCGGCGGAAGTACCCGCATGGCGCTCTCCTCCCCCTGTGCCGTGCAAGCAAGGTACCGAATCAAACCAGTACCGAATGGGGAGAATAAGTGGGGCCTCGAGCGAGGTGGGCCACATTTTCGGATTGCGCCAAGCGGACGCCCCCGGATTAGCACGTTCGGGTGAACGAAGTGCCCTTCCGGGGGCGGGTGTTCAAACGACTGACCGCCGGGTCAGCCCGTGACGGGATTCTCTGCCGTGATGTCGTGGTCGGGCACGGCCTGACCCGACCTGATCAACTCGATCCGGCCCATCACCTTCGAGCGCAGGTCGGTCGGCACGTCGTCCGAACCGCAGCAGCGCTTGACCAGCTTCTTCACGGCCTGTTCCAGGCCGTACTTCTCCAGACAGGGGTTGCACTCGCCGAAGTGTGTCTCGAACTTCGTGCAGTCACTGTCGGGCATCTCGTGGTCGAGGAACTCATAAAGGTGGTCCAGGACCTCAGAGCAGTCCGTCTCGTGCGGCTCTCCGCAACTCATGAGCCCGAGCCTTTCCGATCGTTCGACTCTCCCGCGCCGGCGGGCACCAGCCCGCGCTCACGGGCATAGTCCTCCAGCATTCCGCGGAGTTGACGGCGGCCACGGTGCAGTCGCGACATGACCGTACCGATGGGAGTACCCATGATGTCGGCGATCTCCTTGTACGCAAAGCCCTCTACGTCGGCAAGGTAGACCGCGATGCGGAACTCCTCCGGAATGGCCTGGAGCGCTTCCTTCACATCCGAATCGGGCAGGTGATCGAGTGCCTGCGATTCGGCGGAGCGCAGCCCGGTCGACATGTGCGACTCGGCGCGCGCGAGCTGCCAGTCCTCGATCTCCTCCGCGGCGCTGCGCTGGGGCTCGCGCTGCTTCTTGCGGTAGGAGTTGATGAACGTGTTGGTCAGAATGCGGTAGAGCCAGGCCTTCAGGTTGGTGCCCTCGCGGAACTGGTGGAAGGACGCGTATGCCTTCGCGTACGTCTCCTGGACCAGGTCCTCGGCGTCGGCCGGGTTGCGCGTCATGCGCAGCGCGGCCGAGTACATCTGGTCGAGGTAGCCGAGGGCGTCCCGCTCGAAGCGCGCGTTGCGCTCCGGGGTCGTCTCCTCCGCGTGGCCTTCGTCGGTCCCAGCGACAGGACCCACCTCCTCCGACTGCGTGGCGGCTCCGAAAGCGGATCCGCTCGAATCGGAGAATAGTCGACCTTCCCGGCCCTCCGCCGCCCGAAGCGCACTGCGCTTGGGCCCCGGCAGAACCGTCCAGTCCAGGTCAACGGCATGCGTCCGGCTCTGGCTGATGACCTGGGTCATGCGCTCCCTCTCCTCCGACGATTTCCCGTACGTACCGACATCCGGGACAACAGAAGGTCCAGGCAACACATTCCCGGGTTCCGGACGGGATTCAGGCGAGCAGCGCCGGAAGCCATTCCGCGACCGCCCCGGTGATCACCGCGAGGGCTTCGTCCTGGGTGAGGTCGGCCTTCTTCGGCACCGCGAATCCGTGGTCCGCGTACGGGACCTCCACCAGCGCGTGTTCACCCTCGGGGAACTCCTCGGGGCGTCCGAAGGGATCCCGGCCCCCTTGGACCACGAGGGTGGGCCGCCCGGCTCCGGTGAGCTCCTCGGCGCGGGACTTCTCCGGCTTGCCCGGCGGGTGCAGCGGGAACGCCAGCGCGAGCACGCCGACGGCGCCCAGTTCGGCCGCGGTGCGGCAGGCCACCCGGGCCCCGGCGCTGCGGCCGCCCGCGACCACAGGCAGGCCGGGCTTCGCGAGGACCGGCCACAGCCCGCGCCAGCCCTCGTCGAGCACCTTGGGCGCGGCGGCGACCTTCTTCCCCGCGACCCGCCAGGGCTGTTCCACCAGCGCCACGGTGATGCCGTGCGCCGGCAGGGTCTCGGCCAGCGCGCGCAGGTCGCGGGCCTCGATGCCGCCGCCCGCGCCGTGGCTGACGGCCAGCACCAGCTTGGCCTTCGGGGCGGTGTGCCAGGTGATGCGGGCCTCGCCGGCCGGGGTGTCGACGCTCTGGGTGCGGGTGCTCATGGCTCCCATCCTGCCCGGGTCGCGGCCGGGGTCAGAAGAGGGTGCTCTCCTCCGGCGCGGCCAGCTCCGTCAGCAGTTCCGGCCCGTTGTTCCGTACGTTGCTCGCGGCGGTGGAGACCGGGTAGGCCCGCATCAGCCCGGCCGGCGGGGGCGCCAGGAGATCGCGCAGCGAGCCCTCGGTGTCGGTGTTCGCGGGGTCCAGCCAGGCGTCCCAGCGGTCCGGGGTGAGCATGAGCGGCATCCGCGGGTGGATCTCGGAGAGCGAGCGCGGCCCCTCGGCGGGCGCCACGGCCAGCGGCGCGGTCTCGGCTTCGGCGGTGATCACGGAGCAGGTGGCCCACCAGGCGAGGGGGTGCCGGTCGGGCAGGGTCGGGTCGCGCCAGAACTCGTATATGCCGGCCATGGCGAAGACGGAGCCGTCCGCGGGGAGGACGAAGTAGGGCTGCTTGCGAGCCCGCTTCTTCTTGCCCTCCACCTCCAGCTGCCGCTCGTCGTGGGCGGTGACCCACTCGTAGTAGCCGTCGGCGGGGACGATGCAGCGGCGCTGGGCGAAGGGGCGGCGGAAGGAGGGCTTCTCGGCGAGGGTCTCCGAGCGGGCGTTGATCATCCGGGCGGCGCCGTCGGGGTTCTGGGCCCAGGAGGGGACCAGCCCCCACTTCAGGACGCGCAACTGGCGAACCGGACCGCGCTCGGGCGCGTCTTTCAGAGGACGGTCGAGGACGACGTGGACCTCTTTCGTCGGCGCCACGTTCCAGTCGGGGGCCAGGGTCTCCGTCGGCTCCCAACGCTCGATACCGAAGGCCTCCGCCAACTCCTCGGGCCCACGACCGGCTGCATACCTTCCGCACATGCCTGCCACACTGCCATGGCTCTTCCCGGCTACCGCTGGGTGGTGCCCCCAGACCACGACTACAAGGAGTCCGCCCCTTCATGGACAGCAGCACGACGGCCGGCCTGTGGGACCGGCTCACGGGTATACAGACGGCCCCCGAGCAGTGGCTGGTCATCGCGACCGGCCTGGTGGCACTGGCCGCCGTGGGGCCCCGCCCGCTGTGGCGGCTGTCCCGCAACGCCGTGACCATCGCGCACGAGGGCGGGCACGGGCTGCTGGCGCTGCTGACCGGGCGCCGTCTCGACGGGATACGGCTGCACTCCGACACCAGCGGGGTCACCGTCAGCCGGGGCAAGCCGACCGGCCTCGGGATGATCCTGACCGCCGCGGGCGGGTACACGGCCCCCTCGCTGCTCGGGCTCGGCGGGGCGCTGCTGCTGTCCGCGCACCGGATCACGCTGCTGCTGTGGGTGGCGACCGCCCTGCTGGTGGCGATGCTGGTGATGATCCGGAACGTGTACGGGGCGCTGACGGTGCTGCTGACCGGCGGAACGTTCGTGCTGGTGTCGTGGCTGGCCCCGGCCGAGGTGCAGGCCGTCTTCGCGTACGGGGTGGTGTGGTTCCTGCTGCTGGGCGGGGTCCGGCCGGTGTTCGAGCTGGGGGCCAAGCGCCGCAACGGTGGTGCGCCCGATTCGGACGCGGACCAGCTGGGGCGGCTCACGCACCTGCACCCCGTGGTGTGGCTGCTCTTCTTCCACGTCGTCGCGCTGTGTTCGCTCATCGGCGGCGGGCGTTGGCTTCTCGACCTCTGAGACTGTTCGCCCAAGGAGCAGTGATCAAGATCCGGGGGCGTGGCGAGCCACTAAAGTGGGGGCCATGACCGAGACCCCCGCGCTCCCCGCCCTCTGGCCCGCTCCGCTCGCCGAAGCGGCCGTCCACGCCACCGTCACGGTGCCGGGGTCGAAATCGGTCACCAACCGTGCCCTGGTGCTGGCCGCGCTGGCCGCCGAGCCGGGCTGGGTGCGCCGCCCGTTGCGTTCGCGCGACTCCCAGCTGATGTCGGACGCGCTGCGCGCGATGGGCGTGGGCATCGAGGAGACGGTCTCCTCCAGCTCCGCGGGCAACGGCGACAGCGGCGAGGCCTGGCGGATCATCCCGGCGGCCCTGCACGGCCCGACGACCGTGGACGTCGGCAACGCGGGTACGGTCATGCGCTTCCTGCCTCCGGTGGCGACCCTCGCCGACGGCGACATCCGCTTCGACGGCGACCCGCGCTCCTACGAGCGTCCGCTCGGCCAGGTCATCACCGCCCTGCGCGCGCTCGGCGCCCGGATCGACGACGACGGCCGGGGCGCGCTCCCCATGACCGTCCAGGGCGGCGGGGCCCTGGAGGGCGGCACGGTCGAGATCGACGCCTCCAACTCCTCGCAGTTCGTCTCGGCCCTGCTGCTGTCCGCCCCCCGGTTCAACCAGGGCGTCGAGGTCCGGCACGTGGGCGGCAACCTGCCGTCGATGCCGCACATCCGGATGACCGTGGAGATGCTGCGCGCGGCGGGCGCCCAGGTCGACACCCCCGAGGCCGGCGGCGAGAAGGACGTGTGGCGGGTCGCCCCGGGTGCGCTGCTGGGCCGCGACATGATCGTGGAGCCGGACCTGTCCAACGCGCAGCCCTTCATGGCCGCCGCCCTGATCACCGGTGGCACGGTCACCGTCCCTGACTGGCCGCGCCGCACCACGCAGCCCGGTGACGCGCTGCGCCGCATCTTCACGGAGATGGGCGGCTCCTGCGAGCTGACCGACGCGGGCCTGGTCTTCACCGGCACCGGCAAGATCCACGGCATCGACGTGGACCTGAGCGAGGTCGGCGAGCTCACCCCGGGCATCGCGGCGGTCGCGGCGCTGGCCGACTCGGAGTCGGTGCTGCGCGGGGTCGCGCACCTGCGGCTGCACGAGACGGACCGGCTGGCCGCGCTGACCAAGGAGATCAACGCGCTCGGCGGCGACGTCACCGAGACCGCGGACGGCCTGCACATCCGCCCGCGCCCGCTGCACGGAGGCGTGTTCCACACCTACGACGACCACCGGATGGCCACCGCGGGCGCGGTGATCGGCCTGGCGGTGGAGGGCGTGCAGATCGAGAACGTGGCGACGACCGCGAAGACCCTGCCGGACTTCCCGAAGATGTGGGCCGACATGCTCGCGGGCTCAGGCTCGGGAGCGGGAGCGTAGGGCCCGTCATGCGCAGGTACGGCAAGCACACCGACGAGGACGACATCCGCCAGCGGCCCAACCCGAAGGGCAACCGGCCGCGGACGAGCATCCGGCCCAAGCACGAGGACGCCTCCGAGGGCTTCGTCCTCACCGTCGACCGCGGGCGGCTGACCTGCCTGGTCGAGGACCGCACGGTGCACGCGATGAAGTCCCGGGAACTGGGCCGCAAGGCTGCGGTGGTCGGCGACCGGGTCTGGATCGTCGGTGACCTGACCGGCAAGAAGGACACCCTCGCCCGCATCGTGCGGATCGAGGAGCGCAAGTCCGTCCTGCGGCGCACCGCGGACGACGACGACCCGTACGAGCGGGTGGTCGTCGCCAATGCCGACCAGCTGGCCATCGTCACGGCCCTGGCCGACCCGGAGCCGCGGCCCCGGATGATCGACCGCTGCCTGGTGGCGGCGTACGACGCCGGGCTGGAGCCGCTGCTGGTGCTCACGAAGTCCGACCTGACCTCGGCGGACAAGATCCTGGAGATCTACTCGACGCTCGGCGTGAACTACGTCGTGACCAACCGCGAGGAGCTCGCGACGGGCGACGCGGCCGCCAAGGTGCGCGAGCGCCTGGAGGGCCGGATCACCGCGTTCGTGGGGCACTCGGGCGTCGGCAAGACCACCCTGGTCAACTCCCTGGTGGCGCCGGACCGCAAGCGGGCGACAGGGGTGGTCAACGCGGTCACCGGGCGCGGCCGTCACACCACCACCTCGGCGCTGGCCCTGCCGCTGCCGGGGATGGAGGGCTGGGTCATCGACACGCCGGGCGTGCGCTCCTTCGGCCTGCACCACGTGGACCCGTCCCGGGTGATCCTGGCCTTCCCGGACCTGGTTCCGGGTACGGAGGAGTGTCCGCGCGCGTGCAGCCACGACGAGCAGGACTGTGCGCTCGACAAGTGGGTGGAGGACGGCCACGCCGATCCGGCGCGGCTGTATTCGCTGCGGCGGCTGCTGGAGACGCGGGAGCGCCGCGAGGGCGACTGACCCCTACTCCGCCCCTGCCGAGCCCGATGTTTTGCGGTAGTGCCGTGCTGCCGTGTTTGCCGAAGATCGTGTCTGGATAAATGCATAATCGCACCAAGTGACACGAAGTCACGTGACGCGGGGAGGCATTCGCCATGGCGTGGCTGCTTGTCGTGGTTGCCGGAATCCTGGAGACCGGTTTCGCGGTCTGCCTCAAGCTGTCCCACGGGTTCACCCGGCTGTGGCCGACGATCGCCTTCGCCTGCTTCGCGCTCGGCAGCTTCGGCCTGCTCACCCTCGCGCTCAAGAAGCTGGACGTCGGGCCGGCGTACGCGGTGTGGACGGGCATCGGCGCGGCCGGGACGGCCATCTACGGCATGGTCTTCCTCGGCGACCTGGTCTCCACCCTCAAGCTCGTCTCGATCTCCCTGGTCATCCTCGGGGTCATCGGGCTGCAGCTTTCCGGCTCGGCGCACTGAGCATCCTGAGCAGCTCCACCGCCCCCGGCTCCTCCCCCGGGGCCACCACGTAGGAGAGCGCGAGCCGTACCGCGAGCTCGCACCGCTGGGCGTCCTCCGCGGGCATCAGCACGGTCGCCGCCCGGTCGCGTACCGCCCGGGTCATGTCACCGGGCCCGGGCGCCCGCCCCGGCGCGGGCAGGTCCGGTTCCCAGAAGCCGGTCAGCAGCGCCCGTACGAGGGGGTACGCGCGGGCCGCCCGCAAGGTCCACTCCGCGACCGCGGCGAGCCGCTCGCCGGTCCGCCCCGGAGTGCCGAGGGCCCGCTCCACCCCGTCGAGGTAGCGCTCGCCCTCGCGCCGGACCAGGGCACGGCCCAGGCCGCCCTTGCCGCCGAACTCGTTGTAGAGGGTCTGCCGGGACACCCCGGCCGCGGCCGCGACGTCCACCATCCGCACGTCCGGCCAGGGGCGCGCCGCGAGCGCCGCTCCCGCCGCCTCCAGCAGGGACTCCCGGGCTGCCGGCATCGTCGCCTCCCCCGTTTGGCTTCACGGCCAGAGTTGACGGGTCGACAGATCCTGTCAAGGGCGCCTCCCGGCCGCACTGTGGACGTCGTTGGTCGGGCCGCGGGAGTCTCGATACTGTTCGGGTATGCCCGAGTATGACGATGACCTGCGCCTTGCCCTCGAACTCGCCGACGCGGCGGACGCCACCACCATGGAGCGGTTCCGCGCCCTCGACCTGGTGGTCGAGACGAAGCCGGACATGACCCCGGTGAGCGAGGCGGACAAGGCCGCCGAGGAGGTCGTCCGGGCCGGCATCGAGGCCGCGCGGCCGAAGGACGCGATCCTGGGCGAGGAGTACGGGCTCAAGGGCAGCGGGCCGCGCCGCTGGGTGGTGGACCCCATCGACGGTACGAAGAACTACGTGCGCGGGGTGCCCGTCTGGGCGACCCTGATCTCCCTGATGGAAGAGGGCGCCGACGGGGTGTTCCGCCCGGTGGTCGGCGTGGTGTCCGCGCCGGCGCTGGGCCGCCGCTGGTGGGCCTCGAAGGGCGGCGGCGCCTACGCGGGCGGCGCGCTCGGCGAGACCGCTGCGATCGGCGTCTCGAAGGTGGCCGGGCTCGCCGACGCCTCGTTCGCGTACTCCTCGCTGAGCGGCTGGGAGGAGCAGGGCCGGCTCGCCGGGTTCCTGGACCTGACCCGCGCGTGCTGGCGTACGCGCGGCTACGGCGACTTCTGGCCGTACATGATGGTCGCGGAGGGCTCGCTGGACCTGTGCGCCGAGCCGGAGCTGAACCTGTGGGACATGGCCGCCATCGCGGTGGTGGTCGAGGAAGCGGGCGGCCGCTTCACCAGTCTGGACGGGGTGGACGGCGTACACGGCGGGAACGCGGCGGCGTCGAACGGACTGCTGCACGAGGAGATGCTGGGCCTGCTGCGCCCGCGCCCCTGAAGCGCTCCCGATGCACGGAGCGCGCCCCCTTGATGGCCCTCCGTACCCGTGGGAATCTGAGAGTCCCCCCGCTTGTGCCTTTGTGAAACTCTTCTCAAGTCTCGGGTCGAGTTTCCGGGGCACCCCCAAGGCGGCGGGACTCTCCTCAGGAGGTGGCTCTCTTCATGCTCGTCCGTGACGCCATGAGCACCGTGATCCTCACCCTCGGACCCGCCCACACCCTCCGGCAGGCTGCCTGCCTGATGTCCGGCCGGCGCGTCGGCGCGGCCGTCGTCCTCGACCCCGACCACAGCGGAATCGGCATCCTGACCGAGCGCGACATCCTCAACTCCATCGGCGCGGGCCACGACCCCGACCGGGAGACCGTGGGCGCGCACACCACCAACAACGTGGTGTTCTGCACCCCGGACGCCACCTTGCAGGAGGCCGCGGAGGCGATGACCCACGGCGGCTTCCGGCATCTGATCGTGCTGGAGCACGGCGGCCCGGTGGGCATCGTGTCCGTACGCGACGTCATCCGGTGCTGGACACCGGCGCGGCGCACGGTCTCCGCCTAGCGCGACGACGCCGGGCCGGAGCCCTCGGAAGGGGGTTCCGGCCCGGCGTCTCCCATATTGGATTCTGTCCAAGTTCAATGGAAGTCCAAATCCGAAACGCTTCGGGAGTTACACCGAATCCCCTCGCTGTTAGGCTGACGTCCATGAGTGACCTGCTGGAACGACTTCGCGGACGCGGCTGGCGCATGACGGCGCAGCGGCGTGTCGTGGCCGAGGTGCTCGACGGTGACCACGTTCACCTGACGGCCGACGAGGTGCACGCGCGCGCCGTGTCGAAGCTGCCCGAGATCTCCCGGGCGACCGTGTACAACACCCTGGGTGAACTGGTCACGCTCGGCGAAGTCCTGGAGGTCTCCACGGACCGCCGCGCCAAGCGGTACGACCCGAACGCCCACCGGCCGCACCAGCACCTGGTCTGCGCCCAGTGCGGCGCGATCCGCGACGTCCACCCGGCGGGCAACCCGCTCTCGGACCTGCCCGACACGGAGCGCTTCGGCTTCGTCGTCTCGGCGGTCGAGGTGACGTACCGCGGCATCTGCCCGAACTGCGCGGGCGCCTGAAACACGAAGAGGACGGGGCCGGGAGCTGATGCTCCCGGCCCCGTCCTCTTTCTTCGCACTCTGCGACCGGAAACGACCGAAGGCCCGGATCCAGAGGATCCGGGCCTTCTAGCCTTCAGTAGCGGGGACAGGATTTGAACCTGCGACCTCTGGGTTATGAGCCCAGCGAGCTACCGAGCTGCTCCACCCCGCGTCGGTAAACACGACTTTACGTGAGGCCCCCCAGCAGATGCAAATCGCTTAACGGCCCCGCACGATCCAGCCTCGCCGGGGACAAACCCAGCCTCGCCGGCGTTTGAGGCGCTGGGGGTCCCCCAGCGGTAGCTGGGGGAGGGTCCGGGGGCGGAGCCCCCGCAACGGCGCCGCACCCACAGACCACCGCCGAGCCCCCCGCAGGGGTCAGGCGGAGAGTTCCTCGGCCAGCGCCTCGCGCAACCGCGCCGCCCGCTCCGAGACCTCCGCCGGCCCCAGCTCCATGGCCCGGACGCACCACTTCTGGCCCTCCGCGAGGTCCCCGTGGCGGGCCGCCAGCAGCCCCAGCCGCAGCGCGGCCCGGCCGTGGCCGGCCACGGCGGCCCGGGTCCACCACAGCGCGGCCTCGGGCTCGTTCCCCTCGCGGGCCAGCAGCAGCCCGAGGTTGAAGGCCCCGTTGCGGGAGCCGGCCTCGGCCGCCTCCCGGTACCACCGCGCGGCGACCTCCACGTCACCGCGGGCGGACGCCAGCATGCCGACCCGCACCTGCGCCCGACGGTGCCCCAGCTCGGCGGCCCGCTCGTACCACTCCTCGCTCTCGGTCCGCGCGGCGCCGCCCACCGGCTCGCCCAGCGCCACCGGCTCCGGCGGCGGAGCCAGCGATTCCAGCAGTGAGGCCAGCCGGAAGGCAGCCTCCGCGCTGCCGCCGCCCGCCGCGCACCGCAGGTGCCGCTCCGCGGCCCGCTCCTCGCCGTCCCGCACCAGCGCGATCCCGACCTGGAGCGCCGCGTCCGTGTGGCCGGCCGACGCCGCCCGCTCGTACCACTTCAGCGCCGTCCGGTCCTCGTCCCGGCTGGCGAAGAGGATGCCGAGGTTGAAGGCGGCGTCGACGCTGCCCGCCTCGGCCGCCTTCGAGAACCACGGCTCCGCGCCCGCCGCGTCGCCGCCCTGGAGCAGCAGGATCGCCAGCGCGTTGGCCGCCTCGCGGTGCCCGGCGTAGGCCGCGCGCCGGTACCACTGCTCTGCCTGCGCGGTCCGCTCCTGTGCCACGCACAGCAGAGCAAGGTTGTACGCCCCGTTTTGGTCGCCCGCGTCCATGGCGGTCCGGTACCAGCGCTCCGCGGTCTCGGTCTCGCCCCGGGCGGCGTGCAGCGCGCCCAGCGCGTTCGCGGCGTTGCCGTCGCCGTCCTGCGCGGCACGGTGCCACCAGGCGGCCGCGCTGTCCTCGTCGCCGGCGTCGCGCAGCAGGAAGCCGAGCGCGCACGCGGCCCGGGCCTCGCCCTGCTTGGCGGAGGTCAGGTACCAGCGGCCGGCCTCCTTGAGCTCCCCGCGGGCCTCCAGCTGCGCGCCCAGGTGCAGCGCGGCGCGCCGGTGCCCGCGCGCGGCGGCCTGCCGGTACCACTGCTCGGCCTCCGCGGGGTCGCCCTTGCGCAGGTGCCTCGCCAGCCGGTAGGCGGCCTCGCGGTGCCCCTGTTCGGCAGCGGCACGGAACCACCGCTCGACGCCCTTGTCCCCGCGGTGCTCCAGCAGGTCGGCCAGTCCGTACGCGCCCAGCGCATGACCGGATTCCGCCGCCTGGCGCATCCAGTACTCGGCGGCGGGCTCGTCGCCGCGCTCGCGGAAGTGGCGGCCGAGGGCGTGCGCGGCCGGCGCGGATCCGGCCACGGCGGCGACCCGCCACCAGCCGGCGGCCTCGTCCGGGTAGCCCCGCTGGTGCAGCAGTACTCCGAGGTTGTTCGCGGCGGCACGGTCCCCTTCGCCGGTGGCACCGCGCAGGTAGGGCTCGGCCCCGTCGAGGTCGCCACGGCGCAGCAGCAGCGCCCCGAGCACGCTCATGGCGCCGGGGTCACCCTTGTCGGCGGCGACCCGGTGCCGGGCCTCCAGCTCGGCGTCGCTGGCGGGGTCGCCCTCGCCGAACACGTCCTCCGCGCCGTGCTTGTCCAAGAAGTCCGCATCGGTCAGTGCGGTCTGCGCGTCGGCGGCCGGAGCCGCCCCCTCGGCCTCTGTGCCCGGTTCGGCTTCCGCCCTCGCAAACCGCCCTGTCTCCAGCAGAGTTGACCTGTCCCCCATAAATCCCATCGTCGCATCACCTGCTACCCGCGTACACCTGGTATGTCGCAGCCAGTGAGGTCACTACAGCGTTTTGTCGACATGCCCACAGATGGCTAAGTCAAACACGGTCCTGCCCCAACTCACCCGCCCCAGCTACCGCGTGTCCATCCCCGTACATTTCCGGGGCATATCCCGGACATGACGAAGGCCCGGATCCATGGGATCCGGGCCTTCGTTTTCAGTAGCGGGGACAGGATTTGAACCTGCGACCTCTGGGTTATGAGCCCAGCGAGCTACCGAGCTGCTCCACCCCGCGTCGGTGAAACCACAGTATCACGACGCGGGACAGAGCCATTACCACTGTGTCGCTAGCCCGCCGGCTTGGGTGCCGTCAGCTTCGCCTCCGCGTCGATCGCCCGCTTCAGCGCCGCCTCGATCTCCTCCTGCGCCTTGCCGAAGGCCGCCCAGTCGCCGGCCTGCCTGGCCTTCTCCGCGTCGTCGATCGCCTTCTGCGCATCGGTGAGCGCCGCCTTGACCGTCGGGTCCTGGATGGCCGGCGGCGTGATGGTGCCGTCGCCCGGCGGCTGGTTCGGCGGGACCGGCGTGGTCGGAGCCTCCGCCCCGAAGACCACGTTCAGCGCCTTCTCCAGCGTGTCCTCGAAGGCCGTCTGGCCGCCGTAGGTCACGAGCACCTTGCGCAGCAGCGGGTACTTCAGACCGGAGCTGCGGACGTACACCGGCTCGACGTAGAGCATGCCCCCGTCGAGCGGCACCGCGAGCAGGTTGCCGTACTCGATCTCCGAGTCACCACCGCGCAGCAGGCGGATGGATTCGGCGATCTTCGGTTCGGACTGGAACTTGCTCTGCACCTGTCCGGGGCCGTCCGGCGGCTTGCTCGTCGGCATCTTCAGGATTCTGATCTTGCCGTAGTCCGGAGTGCCCGGATCGGCGTTGACCGCCATGAAGGCACTCAGGTTGGGCCGCTCGTTCGGAGTGAACGTCGTCGTGAGCGAGAAGACCTGGTCCTTCTCCTTCTGGCCCGGCATCTTCATCGACAGGTAGTACGGCGGAACAGCCGTACCGGCCTTGGTCGTCGGGTCGTCCGGGACCGCCCACGCCTCACTGCCGCTGAGGAAGGTCTGCGGGTCGGTGACGTGGTAGCGGGTCAGCAGCTCGCGCTGGACCTTGAAGAGGTCCTGCGGGTAGCGCAGGTGGTCCATGAGCGGCTTGGCGATGTCGCTCTTGGACTTGACCGTGCCGGGGAACGCCTTCATCCAGGTCTTCAGGACCGGGTCCTCGGTGTCCCACTGGTACAGGCTGACCGTGCCGTCGTACGCGTCGACGGTGGCCTTCACCGAGTTGCGGATGTAGTTGACCTGGTTCTCCTGGGCCACCACCGCGCGCTGCTTGTTGGTCAGCGAGTCCGCGGTGCTCTGGCCCAGCGTGGTGCGCGAGGCGTACGGGTAGCCGTTGGTGGTCGTGTACGCGTCGACGATCCAGACGACCCGCTTGTCGATGACGGCCGGGTAGGGCGCGCCGTCGATGGTCAGCCACGGGGCGACGGCCTCGACGCGGTCCTTCGGGGTGCGGTTGTAGAGGATCCGGGAACCCTCGCCGATGGCCCCCGAGTAGAGGATCTGCGGCTCGCTGAAGGTCAGCGCGTACGCGGCCCGGTTGACCGGGTTGTCGAGGTTGACGCCGGAGTCGCCCTTGTAGCTCGTCTCCTTCTCACCGTTGTCGTCCGAGTAGTCGAGCTCCTTCTGCGGCCCGCCGACGATCGAGTACTGCTTCGTCTGCTCGCCGTAGTAGATGCGCTGCTCGAAGTCCGTGCCGAACATCCCCTTGGAGGGCAGGTCGGACTGGGTGAAGTCGGGGGCGCCCTGGTCGCCGACGGTGGTGCCCTTGGCCGCGACCACGCCGTAGCCGTGCGTGTACTTGAAGTGGTCGTTGATCCAGTTGTTCTTCGGGATGCCGCCGATGTTCAGCTCGCGCAGCCCGATGACCGTGTCCTGGCCGCTGTAGCGGTCCACGGCGAGCGTGGACGGGAACGCGTAGTAGCCCTTGACCTGCTGGAGCTGCTGGAACGCGGGCGACACGATGTTCGGGTCCAGGAGCCGGATGCTGGCGGTGCTGTCGGCGGCCGGGCGCAGCTTGGTGCGGTCCTGCGTCTGCGGGGTGCCCGGGTAGTCCGTGACCTCGGAGCCGGCGATCCCGTAGGCGTCGCGCGTGGCCTTGATGTTCTTCTGGACGTACGGGGATTCCTTGGCCTGCTCGTTCGGCTGGACCTGGAACTTCTGCACGATCGCCGGGTAGAGCCCGCCGATCAGGATCGCCGAGAGCACCATCAGGCCGAAGCCGATGACCGGCAGCTGCCAGGTGCGGCGCCACAGCGTCGCGAAGAACAGCAGGGCGCAGATCGCGGCGATGGCGACGAGGATCGTCTTCGCCGGCAGGTACGCGTTCGCGTCGACGTACCGCAGGCCCGTCCAGTTGTCCGCCGCCTTGAAGTCGCTGGACTTCACGGCGAGCCCGTACCGGTCGAGCCAGTACGCGATCGCCTTGAGGGTGACGAAGAGGCCGAGCAGCACCGACAGGTGCCCGGTCGCCGCGGCGGTGGCCCGGGCGCCCGGGCTGGTCACGCGCAGTCCGCCGTACAGGTAGTGCACGACGGCCGCGGCGATCACCGACAGCACGGCCGCGGCGAAGCCGAAGCCGAGCAGGAAGCGGTACCAGGGCAGGTCGAAGGTGTAGAAGGACACGTCCATGTGGAACTGGGGGTCCTTCGTACCGAAGGCCACCCCGTTCACGTACATGAGCCAGGTCTTCCACTGGCCGGCCGCCGAGGCGCCGGCGATCAGGCCGACGAGCACGGCGATGCCGAGGAGCAGCCACTTCTTGTACGGGGCGATGCTCATCCGGTAGCGGTCGAGGCTCTGCTGCTCCATCGACATCGCGCTGAGCGGCGGCCGCAGCCGGTGCGCCAGCCAGATGTTGAAGCCCACGGCGCCCGCCATCAGCAGTCCGAAGACGCCGAACAGGCCGATCTTGGTCCACAGGGTGGTGGTGAAGACCGTGGAGTACTTCACGGAACGGAACCAGAGCCAGTCCGTCCAGAAGCCCGCGAACATGATGAAGAGCATGGCCAGGACGGCCAGCACGCCCAAGGTCATGAGGAGAGTGCGGGCTCGCCGGGACGGGCGGCCGACTCTCATCCGTGGCCCCGAAGGGCCTCCGCCGCGGTCCGGCATCTGGAAAGCCAAGGTGCGCACCTCGAAAGTCGCTGAGTCTGGTATTGAACGGGCACCCGATCCTAGAGCCCTACTCATGCAACTTACTGAGGCCTTTGTCAGTTCCCGGTATCAGGTGGAAAGGAGGCAGGATGTTGTCCATGTCCAACCTTTCGCCTTCCCCCGGCACGCCGATGGCGGCCAGCCCGCTGACCCGCGCCTGCCTCGAGATCGACGAGTACGCCGCCGGCCTCGGCTGGGACCAGCCCGCGCGGCTGTTCGCCCTCGTCGACACCGCCAAGCTCAAGAAGCAGGAGCCGCGCCTGGCGGGCCAGCTCGGCCTCGACCAGGACGACGCCGGCAAGACCTCCCTCACCCCCATCGAGCAGGACAAGCTGCCGGCCGGGACCCCTCTCGACAAGTTCCTGGGCACCGTGGCCTGGCCGGACGCGGTCGTCGGCTGCGCGCTGACCGTGGAGCGGCTGATGCTGCCGCCGTCCGCGGAGGCCTCCGTACCGGAGGGGCTGAACGACAAGCAGCTCTCGAAGTGGGTCGCCGGTCACCCGGAGCGGCAGGAGGTCCGCCTCACGGTGGCCGTCCTGCGCGACGGCTCGCGCGAGTCGGCCGTACGACTGCGGGAGAAGGACTCCTCGACGGAGGTCCTCACCGGCGGCGGGCTGGTGCCCGGGCTGGCGGAGGCCCTGGCGGCGACCTTCTCGTAGCCGGGACCGGCTGACCGGCCGACCGGCCGACCTGCGCGGGGGTCAGGGCTTGGCGCCGCACTGCGGCAGCCCGGCCGTGTCCCCCGCGCGGATCTTCTCCAGCGACTTCGTGGCGTCCTCGATGGTGGAGACCTTCACCAGGGTCAGGCCGTCGGGTGCGTTCCTGGCGGCCGACGCGCAGTTCTCGGCGGGCGTCAGGAAGTACTCGGCGCCGGCCTGGCGGGCCCCGATGGTCTTCATCTGGATGCCGCCGATCGGGCCGACCTTCCCCGCGTCGTCGATGGTGCCGGTGCCCGCGACGAACTTGCCGCCGGTCAGGTCCTCCGGGGTCAGCTTGTCGACGATGCCGAGGGCGAACATCAGGCCGGCGCTCGGGCCGCCGACGTCGGCCAGCTTGATGTCGATCGTGAACGGGAAGGTGTGGTCGGTACCGGCCCGGATGCCGACGATGGCGTGACCGTCTTCCTTCGCCTTGCCGGACGTGATGACGACCTTGGTGGTGCCGGTGGGCTCGCGGTTCGTCTTCGCCGCCTCGGCCGCTTCCGCGGCGGGCACGATGGTGAACTCGACCGGCTCGCCGGCCTTGTGCTTGGTGACGAACTTGGCCACGTCCTCGGGCGCGGTGACGGGGGTGCCGTCCACGGCCTTGATCACGTCGCCGGCGTGCAGCTTGCCCTCGGAGGGGCTGTCCTTCACCACGGAGGCGACGATCACCCGGGCGGAGACCGGGATGCCGAGCTGCTTCAGGGCCGCCACCTTGGCGCTCTGCTGCGACTGGCTGAACTCCTCGGCGTTCTCCTGGGTGGACTGCTCGTCCGTCTTGCCGTCCGGGTAGAGGTTCTCGTGCGGCACGACGATGTTGTCGTCGGCCAGCCACCCGTAGACCGCTTCCAGCAGGTTCATGTCGTAGTCCGCGCCGGTGACCCGGACGGTCGTCATGTTGAGGTGACCGCTGGTCGGGTACGTCGTGCGCCCCGAGATGTTGAGGACGGGCTCGCCGTGCGAGTCCCCGAGCGTGTTCACGGTCGGTCCGGGGCTCATCTCCGAGTACGGGACCTTGATGAACACCCCTGCGCAGAGCAGCGCGAACAGCACGAGGGTGGAGGCGAGCATCGTCGCGGTGCGGCGTGGCATGGATCCGACAGTACGGGACGCCCCTGACAAGAGGCCCCCGGGGCCGGTCCGTACGGGGCCCGTACGCGCAACTCTCAGCGGATTCTCACCGAGCGACCCGGAGACGGCTCGGGAGGGGCACGGGAGGGCTCTGGGGCCGCTCGGGGGACGACTCGCGGGACGCGTCAGACGGCGTCGGAACCGGAGTGTGCGTCCGCCTTCACCCGGGCCTGATCGGCCTTGCCCATGGCTTCGCGGAACCGCGCGTAGCCGGCGAGCTCGGATATGTCGCCTTGTGTACGGTCGCGTGCCGCCCAGCTGCCCCATATCCCCGCGCCGATCGCGGCGAACAGCGGAATCAGCAACCACGCCAGAGACGCCATGGGCGTGCCTCCCTACCCCGAAGTACGTGTCGTTGGTGGCTTCAACGCTCGTGCCCGTGGGGTGGTTACGCAAATCGAGGGCGTGTTGCGCGGCCGAACGGGTGCGAGGCTACCCCCTTCCGGGGGCACCCTTCCGACCGGGGGGTTAGACGGCCCTAGCAGGCGCCGACCCACTCCTCCGAGCCGTCGGCGAACGTTTGGTGCTTCCAGATCGGGACCTCGTGCTTGAGGTCGTCGATCAGCATCCGGCAGGCCTCGAAGGCCTCGCCCCGGTGCGGGCAGGACACGGCCACGACGACCGCCAGGTCGCCGACGGCCAGGTCGCCGACGCGGTGCACGGCCGCCAGGGCGCGGACCGGGTACTTCGCCACGACGCGCTCGGCGATGCGGCGCATCTCGGCCTCGGCGGTGGGGTGGCAGGAGTAGCCGAGCGAATCGACGTCCGCGCCGCCGTCGTGATCGCGCACCGTGCCGACGAACAGCGTCGTGCCACCGGTCGCGTCGTCGCCGACGGCCTGGAAGACCTCGTCGATCGAGAGCGGCGTTTCACGGATCGCGAGCAGCCGGATGGGGTCCGAGCCGGCCTGCTCGCCGGGGTGATCGAAGTGCGGTGCCATACCGTCCATCGTGCCCTAGCCGCCGACCCGGCGGAATAGCCGAATCGCCCGTCCCCCGCCCCCGACCTTGGGAGCCTCCTACAGAAACCCCCTGGTGGGAGGCGGATCCAGCCCCGCCAGGGGGGCAGATCCAGCCTCGCCAGGGCAGCCCCCGCAGCGGCGTCACCGGGAGCGTATTCAGCCTCGCCGGCGTTTGAGGCGCGGGGTCCGGGGCAGCGCCCCGGCAACGGCGCCGCACCCGACCGTTTCGGGGCTAGATCCCGCGCCGCCTCCGGGCCCGCCGGACCGCGGCTGCGGCGCCCAGCAGGGCCACCGTCGCACCCGCCGCGCCCGCGGCAGTGGCGGCGTCCTTGCGCCCCAGCCGCCGCCCCGCGACGGTGTGGCGGCCCGAGACCTCCTGGAGGAGCTCGGCCAGCACCTCCTCGTTGGTCCACCGCGGCCGCCATCCCGCCGCGTGCAGCCCGCTGACGCTGACCACCCACGGGTGCATCGTGTAGGCCAGGTCCCCCGCCGGGGACGGCGTCAGGCCGATGCGGTGCAGCCGCGCCGCCGCGCCCAGAGCGACCGCCGACGGGAGCTCCATGCGGCGGATCCCGCTGAGCTCCTCGACCTCCTCCTGCTCCAGCCAGCCCTCGCAGCCGACCGCGAGTTCGCCCTCGACCTTCTCCAGCGCCGCGTACTCCAGGGCGCTGACCAGGTCCTCCACGTGGCAGAACTGCCAGGTCGGCCGGGAGCCGGCCACCACCAGCAGGCGCGGGGACTCGAAGTAGCGGGTCAGCGCGGTGTCCGTGCCGCCGACCAGCACCGCCGGGCGGACCACGGTCACGTTGAGCCCGGGGTGCGCCCGCGGCGCCCGGCGCCCGAGCCGCTCGATCTCCAGCAGGTCGCCGACGCCGGTCGCCTCGGCGGTGGCCCGCAGCTCGGAGTCCTCCGAGAGGGGGATGTCGTTGTCCGGCAGCGCGCCGTAGACCATCGCCGAGGTGCACAGCACGACCCGGTGCACCCCGGCCGCCGCGGCGGCCGTCAGTACGGTCTGGGTCCCGCGCACGTTGTACGCCGTACGGGCCGCCGGGTCCGTCTCCAGGTCGAGGTCCAGCGCGAGGTGGACCACCACGTCCGCGCCGCGCAGCTTCTCGGCGATGGCCGGGTCCCGAACGTCCAGGACGTGCCACTGCGCGGACGCGCAGTCGCCCCGCCGCTCGTCGATGGCGACGACCTGCTTGACCTCGTCGGACGCCGCCAGGCGGGTCACCAGGGCGGCACCCACCCCGGTCGCGGCGCCGGTCACCGCGATCACCGGGCCCCGCAGGGCCGGGTTACGCGGCTGGCGAACACCGGGGACGCTCTCGCCGTACTCGGGGCGGATTTCGGCGTCGTGCGGCGCGCGGCTGTGCTTATCCGACTGCGGATCCGGGGAACTCACCAGGCGTCTCCAGCGGTTGTCTTCAGTAGGGACGCGCCGTGACGCGTACCTACCAGGTGATGTCCATCCTGCCGCAGCCCAGGAGTCGGCGGAGCACCGAGCCCGCAAGCGGCTCTGGTGTCTACGCTGGGTGGTGTTGTCGGACCATTGCCCGTCGGCTCCCGCCGGCGGCCCTACGAGCCGAGGAAACCCGTGAGCGACACCCCATTCGGATTCGGCCTTCCGCCGGAGGAGCCGGACAACGGCGACGAAGGCAAGAAGAAGGGCAACCAGGGCGGTCAGGGCGGCCCCGCGAATCCCTTCGGGTTCCCCGGCATGGGCCTGCCGGGCGGCGCGGGCGGTCCCGGTGGCGCGGACAATCCGTTCGCCGCGATGTTCGGTTCGATGAACCCGAACGACCTGGGCGCGGCCTTCCAGCAGCTCGGCCAGATGCTGAGCTACGAGGGCGGTCCCGTGAACTGGGACATGGCCAAGGACATCGCCCGCCAGACCGTCGCGCAGGGCACCTCGGACGGCGTGAAGGACACGAGCGTCGGCATCGCCGAGAAGTCCGCCGTCGAGGAGGCCGTGCGCCTCGCAGACCACTGGCTGGACGGCGTGACCTCGCTGCCCTCCGGCGCCACGACGGCCGTGGCGTGGAGCCGTGCCGAGTGGGTCGAGGCCACCCTCCCGGTGTGGAAGGAGCTCGTGGACCCGGTCGCCGAGCGCGTGGGCGCGGCCATGGGCAGCGTGCTGCCCGAGGAGATGCAGGCCATGGCGGGCCCGCTGCTCGGGATGATGCGTTCCATGGGCGGCGCCATGTTCGGCCAGCAGATCGGCCAGGCCGTGGGCGTGCTCGCGGGCGAGGTCGTCGGCTCCACCGACATCGGGCTGCCGCTGGGCCCGGCCGGGAAGGCCGCGCTGCTGCCGCTGAACATCGAGACCTTCGGCAAGGACCTGGGCGTCCCCTCGGAAGAGGTACGGCTGTACCTGGCCCTGCGCGAGGCGGCGCACGCGCGGCTGTTCGCGCACGTGCCGTGGCTGCGCTCGCACCTGTTCGGCGCGGTCGAGGGCTACGCCCGCGGCATCAAGGTCGACACCTCCAAGCTGGAGGACGTCGTCGGCCAGCTGGACCCGTCGAATCCGGAGCAGCTGCAGGAAGCGCTCCAGGGCGGCATGTTCCAGCCGCAGGACACCCCCGAGCAGAAGGCCGCGCTGGCCCGCCTGGAGACGGCGCTCGCGCTGGTCGAGGGCTGGGTGGACGCGGTGGTGCACGAGGCGGCCAAGCCCCGGCTGACCTCGGCCGACGCGATGCGCGAGACCATGCGCCGGCGGCGCGCCTCGGGCGGACCGGCGGAGCAGACCTTCGCGACGCTGATCGGTCTGGAGCTGCGTCCGCGCCGGCTGCGCGACGCCTCGCGGCTGTGGGCCTCGCTCACGGACGCGCGCGGGGTGGACGGCCGCGACGGGCTGTGGGAGCACCCGGACATGCTGCCGACCGCCTCCGACCTGGACGACCCGGACGGGTTCGTGCACCGCGAGCAGCTGGACTTCTCGGAGATCGACAAGATGCTCGGCGAGGCCGCCGAGAAGCGCGGGGAAGACGGCGGCACCGGTAAGGACGGCGAAGAGAAGAAGTGAACCTGCACCACGACGCGGTCCTCGTACTGAAGGGCTACGAGGACCAGCCCGAGCTGCGTGACGTCTACCTGGAGCACCTCGCGGCCCACGGGGACGGGGTCTACAAGCCCTGCCGGGCCGGGCACGTCACCGGCAGCGCCCTGGTGATCGACCCGGTGCGCGGCCGCGTACTGCTGACCCTGCACAAGAAGCTGGGCATGTGGCTCCAGATGGGCGGCCACTGCGAGCCCGGTGACGAGACGCTCGCCGGGGTGGCGCTGCGCGAGGCCGTCGAGGAGTCGGGCATCGCGTCGGGGCTGAGCCTGCTGCCCGGCGGGCCGGTGCGGCTGGACCGGCATCCGATCCCGGCGCCGTGCAACTGGCACCTGGACGTGCAGTACGCGGCGCTGGCCCCGGCCGGTGCGGTGGCGGAGATCAGCGACGAGTCCCTGGACCTGCGCTGGTTCCCGTACGAGGAGGTGGCGGCGGTGGCCGACACCTCGGTCGTACGGCTGCTGGAGGCGACCTTGGCGCGGCTCGGCGGCTGAGCCGACGGTCGGGCGGCCCAGAGCCGCCCGCCGAGCCGGCCGGCGACGTGCCGAAGGGGCGGCCCCTTGCGGGGCCGCCCCTTCGTCGTGCCTCTCGGAACGGCTAGTTCCAGGCGTTGTTCTGGTTCTGCCCGTGGGCGCCGTGCTGGCCCATGCCGAACTGGGCGGCGGCGCCCTGTCCGACCTGTGCGTTCTGCGGCGGCATCGCCTCGCTGGGCTGGACCAGCGCCATGCCGGTGCCGAGGAAGCTGAGCTCCCAGCCCTCGCCGGTGTTGCCGCGGCGCCGCCAGACACCGCTGGAGTGGGTCTGGGCCTGCATCTGCACGCGCAGCCCGGTGGACCAGGCCACGATGGCGTCCGCGTCGACGTTGACGTACTTGTCGGGCGTGACGTGCATCGCGAGCGGCTGCCCGGAGGTCATCAGCGCGACCTTGCCGCGACCGGTGATGTTGAGCTGGTACTTGCCGGAGCCGGAGATCCCGTACTGGCTGTCCACCGCGATGACCTCGGTGTGCAGGGTGGAGTCCAGGGCGAGGACGTAGCTGCTGTCGACCGTGAGGCCCTCCTGGTCCACGTCCACCAGGTGTACGTACTGCGCCATGTTGGCGAGGTAGACCGTGCCCTGCCCGGAGCAGCGCATGAGGTCCAGGCCCTCGCCGGTGCGGCTGCGGGCGTTGCGCTGGTTGGTCGACTGGTACTCGCCGTCGAAGTCGATGAGGCCCTGGTAGGCGACCATCGCGCCCTTGCGGGCGAGTACGTCATCGGTGCCGGTCAGCGAGACCCGCAGCAGCTGCGGGTTCTGGACGGTGTACCGCTCCTGGGACTGCGCCTCGGTGTGGGCGAAAAGTGCGCTCTGCATGATGTGTCCGCTCCCCCTCAGCCCCGGACCCGGAGCCGGTCGGTGCTGTCCTCGCTGGGCTGTACGACGATGATGCCCTGGCCGGAGAAGGCCATCTGGTAGGCCTCCCCGCTGCCCCGGCCGAGCATCGACGAGGCCTTGAAGCTCCGCTTGCCCTTGACCTTGAGGTTCGGCGACCAGGCGACGAGCGCGTCGGGGTCGACGTACGTCTCGTCCTCGCCGCGCCCGGACTCGACCACGATCGGGGTGCCGCGGGAGGTGAGGGCGACCCAGCCGGTGCCCGCGACCTCCACGTTGAACAGGCCCTGACCCGCGAACTTGGCGAGGCCCTTGACCCGCTCGACGCCCCACTGGAGGTGCGCGTCGAAGGCGAGCAGGTTGGTGCCGTTGACGGAGAGCGAGTCGTTGTTGAGGTTGATGACGACGACGTCGGCGCCGTAGTCGGCGAGGTAGAGCAGGCCGTCACCGGTGCACTTCATGAGCGGTGCGCCTTCGCCCGTGACCCACTGGGAGGCCATCTGGCGGACGGCAGGCGGGTTGGGCTCGTACTGGACGAAGCCCTCGTAGGCGACCATCGAGCCGGTGCGGGCGTAGAGGTCCTGGCCGCTCTGCATGGCGACCTTGAGCATGGCCCGGCCGTGGTTCTCCATGCGGGCCGTGACGGGGGTCGGGGCGAAGCCCGCGAGCTGCTGGTTCATTGCGTTCATGTCGGGCTCCCTCAGACCTCGTACGGCTGGACGACGATGAAGTTGCCGGGAGCGCCGCGGAACTGGAGGTTCACGGTCTCCCCGCTGTGGCCGGGGTAGGCGTTGCGCCGGAGCCGGACCTGGCTGGACAGGATCACCTGCGCGGCGGAGGACCACGCCACGATGGCGTTGCTGTCCGCGAAGGTGGTCGGGGTGACGGGGAGGACGACCGGGACGCCGTGCGTCTTGACGATCACCGTGCCCGTGCCCTGGAACTGCATGGTGAACAGGGCGCCGCCGGGGATGCCGTGGCCCTCTATGCGGCGGACCTCGTGCTGGAGCGACTCGTCGAAGGCGAGCACGTTCTCGGCGGAGACGCAGATCCCGTCGCCCTGCAGCTCGATGGCGTGCAGGTGGGCGCCGTCCTCCGCGAGGAAGACCTGGCCGCGGCCGGTGCAGCGCATGAGCTGCATCTCCTGGCCGGTGGCGTTGCCGACGATGCGGCCGGCGAAGCCCGCTCCCTTGTAGCTGAAGTCGACCTTGCCCTGATATAGGACCATGCTGCCCTGGCGGGCGAGGACGGCCTGGCCGCCCATCGCGAGGTCGACGCGCATGAGCTGCTGGTTCTGCGGGGTCCAGCGGCTGCCCGTGGGGGCTTCCTTGTACGGCTGGAGGGCGGCGGCGAGGCCCGGTGCCGCCGCGGCCGGGGCCGCCTGCGGGTAGCCGGGCTGCTGGCCGTAGGCGGGCGGCTGCTGGCCGAACGCCGGGGGCTGCTGCCCGGGGACCTGGCCCGGGACCTGGCCGTATCCGGGCTGGGGCTGCTGCCCGTAGGGAGCGGGTGCCTGGGCGGGCGGGGGGACCTGGCCGTAGCCGGGCTGCTGCTGCGGCGGCTGGCCGTACGCGGGCGGTGCCGCGGGCGCCGGAGCCATCGGCGCGGCCATGGTGGGCGCGCTGTGCTGCGGGTACGCCTGCGGCTGCTGCGGGGCGGGCGCCTGCGGGGCCTGGGCGGGCGCGCCGAAGGAGGGCGCGGGGGCCGGGGCCTGCGGGGCGTGCGCCTGCGGGGCCGGGGCGCCGAAGGCGGGTGCCGGTGCCTGGGCCGGGACCTGCTGCTGCGCCGGCTGCTGCTCCTCGGCGACCTCGCCGCCGAAGTTCTTCAGCAGCGCGTCGAGTCCGCCGTCGAAGCCCTGGCCGACGGCGGCGAAGCGCCAGACGTCCTTCAGGTAGAAGTCACCGAGCATGACGGCCCGCTCGGTGGTGAACTCCGAGCCGTTGAACGCGTACCGGACGACCTCTTCGCCGCCCGCCACGATCCGGATGTAGCCCGGGCCTACCTGGGACATCTGTCCGGCGCCGTCGATGGTGGCGGTGAAGGACAGCTTGTGGATGTTCGCCGGAATGCGGTCCAGTGTCACCCGGAAGGATTCCGTGTCACCGGACTGTGCGCCGAGCTGCTGGATGGACTCCTCCGGCGACTTCGGCTGGTTGAAGAACACGAAGTAGCGGTCGTCCGACAGCTGTTCATTGGCATCGAGGCCGAAGCAGCTGATGTCGAAGGCGAGTCCCGGTCCGGCGATCTGGACGCCTACATACAGATCCGTGCCCGCCGTCAGATCACTGATCTTGGCCTTGTGGCCGCGTTGGAATTCCCTGGCCATACGTAACGACCGTCCCCCATCCCGACTGTGAATACGTGCCGCTCAGGCTAACGGCAACTGCCGACATCCGGCCAAGTCGGTACCGACCCGGTACATATCACGCTGCGTTACCGCGGGTCCCGGTCTATTCCTCGCGGGCGACGGGGACCTTCGGCAGCCGCTCGGCCGCGACCACGCCCTCCAGGTACCCGCGGGCGCGCTCGGTCCTCGGGTAGGCCTCCAGCAGCTCCCAGAAGCGGGGGCCGTGGCCGGGGACCAGGAGGTGGGCGAGCTCGTGCAGGAGCACGTAGTCGAGGACGTACTCCGGCATCCCCTGGAGCCGGTTCGAGAGCCGGATGCTGCCCTCGGCCGGGGTGCAGGAGCCCCAGCGGGTGTTCTGGTTGGTGACCCAGCGGACCGAGCGGGGGCGTGCGCGGCCGCCGAAGTACTGCTCGGACAGACGCGCGGCGCGCTCGCCGAGTTCCGCGTCCCCGAAGGTTCGTTTGCTCTCCTGGGCGGCCAGCTTGTCGAGCATGACGCCCACCCAACGCCGCTCCTCGGCCTCGGACATCCGGGCAGGGATGAGGACGACCGTACGGTCACCCTCGCGGTAGGCGGATACGGTCCTGCGGCGGCGCGCGCTCCGGCGGACTTCGACGGCGCGCTGCGAAGGGTCGGCGGACACGCCACGACGGTACCCGGTAGCCGTCGCGGAAGTCCCGCGCGTCCAGGCTTCGAACATGATCGATTCTCGGCGGGTACTCCGAACGCCCCTTTTCTTCACCCCATATGCCGAATACCCCTCACCCATGGACAAATTCCCGCCCGGAATTCGACGACGGCCACTGGGCGGAATGTGGCTGCCCGCGACAATTGACTATCGGGCGCACACGAGTGAGGGGAGTACTCCCCGCCACGACGGCACCACCTGAAAGGGCTCGTCGTGCTCGGCGACGCCGGTGACCGCAGCCGGGGCCGCGCGCCCCTGACCTGCTCCCATCGAAGTTGTCCACAGGCGATCCGGGCACCTTCCCGTCGATCGCTACTCTCAGTAGCGGACGAGTCACACGGAGAGGGGGCGGCGATGTACCCGAAAGTGAAGCCGGCATTGGCGCGGGCCTGGCGGGATCTGCAGACGGTGCAGTTCGGGGTGACGCCGGCGCACGCTGTGGTGCTGGGGCCGGTGGACACGGCGACGGGCGCGCTGATCGACCGGATCGACGGGACGCGGGGGATGGAGCTGCTGCGCGCCGAGGCCGCGGCGATGGGGCTGCCGGACGGGCAGGCGGACGAGGTGGTGCGGCGGCTGGCCGGGGCCGGGTTGATCGACGATGCGACGGCGGGCGGTCCGCGGGCGCAGGCCGTGCGCAAGCGGCCGGAGGCCCTGGAGCGGCTCGGGCCCGATCTGGGCTCGCTCTCCCTGGTCCGCCCGGAGCCGGGCGGGGACTTGCGGGGTGTGGCCGCGCGCCGGGTGATACGGGTCCAGGTGCGCGGGAGCGGCCGGGTGGGCGGGGTGATCGCCTCGGTCCTGGCGGGCGCCGGTGTGGGCCGGGTCGAGGTCCTCGACGGCGGCCGGGTGGAGCCGGCGGACGTGGCTCCGGGCGGGCTCGGCCCGGGCAGCGTGGGCCGGTTGCGGGCCGAGGCGGGCGGGAGGGCGGTGCGCGAGTCGGCCCCGGGCCCCGCCCCGAGGGCCGGGGAGCGCGAGGGGCCGGAGCCCGGGCTGGCCCTGGTGGTGATCGCGCCCCGGGACGGGCTGGGGGCCTGGGCCCCGGATCCGGAGACCTCGGCCGGCTGGGTCGCCACCGGCGTCCCGCACCTGTTCGCGGGGGTGCTGGAGGGCACCGGGCTGGTGGGGCCGCTGGTGCTGCCCGGGGCCACGGCCTGCTCCGGGTGCATGGAACGCGACCGCGTGGACCGGGATCCCGCCTGGCCGAGGATGCTGGTGCAGTGGAGATCGGCGCACCGCCGGCGCCAGGGCGCGGCCTGCGACCTGGGCCTGTCCACGGCGGTGGCCGGCCTGGCCGCGGCCCATGCGCTGTCCTTCCTCGACGGCGAACTCCCCGCCAGCACCGGCTCCCGCTGGGAGGCCGCCCTGCCCGCTCTGCACTGGGAGGCGGACCCGGTGCACCCGCACCCGGACTGCCCCTGCGGGGCGAGCGCGGGCCGTCCAGCGGCGCTGGAGTACGCCGGAGGAGGATCGGGATCGGACCGGCCGGGAGGGCCATGACAGGATGCGTGTGGTCTGTCGGGCCGGAGGAGCCGTCCTCAACCGCCGCTTGCGGCGCAGCTGTCTGGGAAATGGAGGGGCTCATGTCTGATCTTCCCCGGAAGGCGGTCACCCGCACCGCCAAGCTGGCCGCGCTGCCGCTCGGCTTCGCCGGTCGGGCCACGTGGGGGCTGACCAAGCGGATCGGCGGCAAGTCGGCGGAGATCGTGGCGCGCGAGCTCCAACAGCGCACCGCCGAGCAGTTGTTCCGCACGCTCGGGGAGCTGAAGGGCGGTGCCATGAAGCTCGGGCAGGCCCTGTCGGTCTTCGAGTCGGCCCTGCCCGAGGAGGTCGCGGGGCCCTATCGGGCGGCGCTGACCAAGCTTCAGGAAGCGGCCCCGCCGCTGCCCGCGGCCACAGTGCACCAGGTGCTGGCGGACCGGCTCGGCGCGGACTGGCGGGAGCTGTTCGAGGAGTTCGAGGACAAGCCGGCCGCGGCCGCCTCGATCGGCCAGGTGCACCGCGCGGTGTGGCACGACGGCCGCGCGGTGGCGGTCAAGGTCCAGTACCCGGGGGCGGGTGAGGCGCTGCTGTCGGACCTGAAGCAGCTGGGCCGGTTCGCGGGGCTGCTGGGTCCGCTGGTCCCCGGCATGGAGATCAAGCCGCTGATCAAGGAGTTGCGCGACCGGGTCTCCGAAGAGCTCGACTACGAGCTGGAGGCGGAGGCGCAGCGGACTCACGCGGACGCCTTCGTCGACGATCCGGACGTGGTCGTGCCGGACGTCGTGCACCAGGGCGACCAGGTGCTGGTGACCGAGTGGATGGAGGGGACCCCGCTCTCGGAGGTCATCGCCGACGGCACCGAGGAGGAGCGCGACCGCGCCGGGCAGCTGCTGGCCCGGTTCCTCTTCTCCGGTCCCGCGCGCACCGGTCTGCTGCACGCCGACCCGCACCCGGGCAATTTCCGCCTGATCCCGGGGGTGGACGGCCGGATGCGGCTGGGCGTCCTGGACTTCGGCACGGTCGACCGGCTGCCCGGGGGCTGGCCCAAGCCCATCGGCCGGTCGCTGCGGACGGCCCTGGACGATGACGCCGAGGCGGTCTACGGGCACCTGTGCGGGGAGGGCTTCGTGAAGGAGTCCGTGGAACTGGACCCCGATGCGGTGCTGGACTACCTGAAGCCGATGCTCGAGCCCGCCGAGGCCGAGGAGTTCACCTTCACCCGGCCATGGCTGCGCGGCCAGGCGGCGCGGATCGCCGATCCCCGCTCCCCCGCACACCAGTTGGGCCGGCAGATCAATCTGCCGCCCTCGTACCTGCTGATCCACCGGGTCACGCTGAGCACCATCGGGGTGCTGTGTCAGCTGGGCGCGACGGTGCGGCTGCGCGAGGAACTGGACACCTGGCTGCCGGGGTTCGCTTCCGAGGAGTGAGCTCGTAGGGCGGTCACCACCAGGAGGAGTCGAGCCTGCCCTCGATCGCGCGGAGGTTGGCTCGCGCGCACTCGACGCAGAAGTACTCTCTGGTCCCGTTCTCCACCGAACAGGTCCAAGTGGGCGGGGGTCCGCCCGGAGACTGTGTGCCGCAGCGCGCGCAGACGACGGGCTGGGCCTCTGATCCCGGCTGGGTGGAGCGGGGAGTCGGCTGGTCCACCTACAGACGATATCCCCGTACGGGGTGGACGCCTGCGCAACGCACCGGGGGGACCGGTCCCTTCGGACCGGTCCCCCCGGTGGTTCTGTCTTCGGCTCTTAGTGCATGACGGCCATGGCCAGCGCGCGGCGGGCGCGCAGCGACACGCGCTCGGCTCGCCGCTGCATGCGGCGGGCGGCGACCAGGCGCACGGCGAGACGCTCGGCGTCCACCTCACGCATGCGGTCGTCCATATGGGCACGGGCCAGGGCTTCTGGGATGAGTTGCATTTCGCGGGTCCTGTTCTGACGCGAGGTGATCGCGCCTGCGGTGATGAAGTCTGCGTGGGCGGCGCCGTGCGGCTGCTCGCTCGTGGTGGCGTGGGGGGACATGAGGGCCTGCTTCAGGGGGTCGTGCGTCAGGGGGCGGTCGATGGTTCCGATGGCGGTCATGCCGCTGCAACCGGGTTCTTGCGCGGACGGCCACGGGGACGCTTGCGGGCGACGACGACACCCTGGACGAAGAGCTCTCCGCCCCAGACGCCCCAGGGCTCGCGGCGCTCGGCCGCTCCGGCGAGGCAGGCCTCGACGAGCGGGCAGGTACGGCAGAGGGACTTCGCGTACTCGACGTCCGCCGGGGACTCGGCGAAGAAGACCTCGGGGTCGAAGGTGCGGCAGGGAACCGGGACGCCGAGGTTCTCGATGGCGTCGTCGAGCGCGGTGAGCGCGGTGAGCGGGGTCAAGGTGGAGTCCTCCGGGACTGCGGGCGGGGAGAGAGTCTGGGTCTGCGATACGGACGGGGCGTGCGCTTCGAGTTGCACGGTGTTTTCTTCCTCGTCTTGTCGGCTAGTCGTTCCGGCCGGTCGGCCGGTCTCGGCTGGTCCTGGTTCTGCCAGTCCCGAGGCCCCTTCGCTCCGTCGTCCCCGTTCGGGGACAAACAGAAGGGCCGCGGATCCCGGGTGGGGTTCCGCGGCCCTGAAGGCGCCGGCCTGATCTTTCGATCAGGCTGGATCACTCCAGGGTTCGAGCCCACGGAAGGCCCACATCAGGTGGTGCTGCTGCTTCGTCGTCTGCTTCTGGGATCCGGCACCGGCTGCGGCCGCGGGGCCATAGGCGCCATGCGCCTGGGCTTCCACTGCTACGGCTGCCGATGCCTTGATCGGTCGCTCATTGCGCTCACTGACCGGAAGGGTCGCCAGCAGGGCGCGCCGGTCGGCGGAAATCGCGGACACAGCGGTACCCAGGAGGGAGACGGAACCGAGCAGGCAGGAAGCGTCGACCGAGCGATCGGTCATTTTGGTGAAGGTCATGAAGCTGGTCACTGGTCTCGCCTCCTCTCGGCGTCTCGGGGACCTGGCCCGGGGGCCCGTCCCATGCGTATTCGGATAAGTACAGCACGGATCCAGGGCTTCGGAGAAGCCACCGTTTCCGTTGCTAAGAACCTATGGGTCTTCGCTGGGCATGTGCAAACTATTTTTCCGACGAGTTTCTACGCGTCGTCAGGATCCGTGTCCTCAGGGTCTCGACCTGCACAGATGGCCAGCACATCGGCTCCGTACCGGTCCAACTTGCGGGCGCCCACTCCGGAGATCATCGAGAGCTCCCCCGGCTCGGCCGGCGAGGCCTCGGCGATCGCCATCAGCGTCTTGTCCGTGAAGACGCAGTAGCCGGGCAGTCCTTGCTGCTTCGCCTGGACCGCGCGCCAGTCCCGCAGCCGCTCGTAGAGTCCTTCGTCCATGTCGGACGGGCACTCTTCGCAGCGCATCAGCTTGAGCTCGCCGGCCTCGGTCAGGGTCTTGCCGCACACCCGGCACAGGGTGGGTCCCCGGCGGCCGCGCTTGCGGGCCGCCCGGTCGGCCGGGGAGCCGGGCAGGCTTCCGGGGGCCGCGGAGCCCGGCCGCAGGCCGTTCAGGAAGCGGCTGGGGCGGCGGGAGGCCCTGCCGCCCGGAGCGCGGGAGAGCGCCCAGGAGAGGGTCAGGTGCATGCGGGCCCGGGTGACGCCGACGTAGAGCAGTCGGCGCTCCTCCTCGACCTGCTCGTCGGTCTTGGCGTAGGTGATCGGCACCATGCCGTCGGTGAGGCCCACGAGGAACACGGCGTCCCACTCCAGGCCCTTCGCCGCGTGCAGCGAGGCCAGGGTGACGCCCTGGACGGTCGGGGCGTGCTGGGCGGCCTTGCGCTCCTCCAGCTCGATCGTCAGGTCCGCGAGGTTGGCTCCGGGGCGGGAGCGGGCGAAGTCCTCGGCGAGGCGGACCAGGGCGGCCAGCGATTCCCACTGGTCGCGGACGGCGCCGGAGCCGGCGGGCGGCTCTGCGGTCCAGCCGGTGGAGCTGAGCACGGCGCGGACCTGGGAGCCCAGTTCCACGACGTCGTCGAGGAGTGGGTCGTTGCCCCCGGAGCGGGCGGCTCCGCGCAGCGCGAGGATCGCCTTCTGGACCTCCTGGCGCTCGAAGAACCGCTCGGCTCCGCGCAGCTGGTAGGGGACCCCGGCGTCGGCGAGGGCCTGCTCGTAGACCTCGGACTGGGCGTTGATGCGGTAGAGGACGGCGATCTCGCCGGCCGGGACGCCGGCCGCGATCAGGTCCCGGATCCGGTGGGCGACGCCCTCGGCCTCGGCCGGCTCGTCCGGGTACTCGGCGTAGACCGGGTCGGGGCCGGTGTCGCGCTGCGAGACCAGCTCCAGGCGGTGCTCGGCGGCCCGGCCCCTGGCCTGCTTCAGCAGCCCGTTGGCGAGGTGGACCACCTGGGGGGTGGAGCGGTAGTCGCGGACCAGCTTGACCACGGTGGCCTGCGGGTAGCGGTTGCGGAAGTTCAGCAGGTGGTCGGGGGTGGCTCCGGTGAAGGAGTAGATGGTCTGGCTGGCGTCGCCGACGACGCAGAGGCTGTCGCGCTCGCCGAGCCAGAGGTCCAGCAGGCGCTGCTGGAGGGGGCTGACGTCCTGGTACTCGTCGACCACGAAGTGCTGGTACTGGGCGCGGATCTGCTCGGCGATGTCGTGCCGGTCCTGGAGGATGCCGACCGTCAGGAGCAGCACGTCCTCGAAGTCGATCATGGAGCGGTCGCGCTTGAGCTGCTCGTACGTGCCGTAGATCTGGGCGATCTCGGCCAGGTCCCGGGGGGCCTCGCGGCCCGACTTGAGGGCGGCCGCCGGATAGTCGGCGGGCACCGTCTGGGTGACCTTGGCCCACTCGATCTCCCCGGTGACGTCGCGCAGCTCGCCCCGGTCGAGGCGGATGCGGCAGCGCGCGCCCGCCTCGGCGACGAGCTGGATCTTGCGCTCCAGCAGCCGGGGCACGTCCCCGCCGACCGCCTTGGGCCAGAAGTACTGGAGCTGGCGCAGGGCCGCGGAGTGGAAGGTGCGGGCCTGGACCCCGCCCGCACCGAGGGTGCGCAGGCGGCCGCGCATCTCCCCGGCGGCGCGGTTGGTGAAGGTGACCGCGAGCACGCTGGCGGGCATCAGCTGGCCGGACTGGACGCCGTACGCGATCCGGTGGGTGATCGCGCGGGTCTTGCCCGTACCGGCGCCGGCCAGCACGCACACCGGCCCGCGCAGGGTCGTGGCGACCTCGCGCTGCTCCGGGTCCAGGCCCAGGAGCACCGCGTCGGCCGAGTCCGGGGAGTCGGCGGAGGCGGGGAAGGATGGGGAGTGCGTTGCTGCTGTCACCCCGCAATGCTGCCAGGTCTCGTGGGTCGGGCGGGAAACTTGTCCACAGGCGGCAGTGATCCGTCGTACTTAACGTACGAGGGGCCGGAGGGCTGGGAATGGCGGCGTGGTCCCGTACGTTCGAGTACTCGGACCTCGAACCACCAAGCCTTCACGAAAGAGAGCGCAGCATGCAGGACACGGGCACCGTCACGATGTACAGCACGACCTGGTGCGGCTACTGCCGTCGGCTGAAGACCCAGCTGGACCGGGAAGGCATCGCGTACAACGAGATCAACATCGAGCTCGACCCGGCGTCCGCGGCGTTCGTGGAGAAGGCGAACGGCGGCAACCAGACCGTTCCCACCGTGCTGGTGAAGTCCGCCGCGGGCAGCGAGTCCGTCATGACGAACCCGAGCCTGGCCCAGGTCAAGCAGGCCCTCGCGGTCTGAGCACCTGGCTCCGGACGCAGGCGCTCACCAGAAAGGCCCCCGCCTCGGCGGGGGCCTTCTGCTGTGACGAACGTTACGGAGCGACGAAGCTCACGCCGCCGACTTCGGCAGCGGCTCTCCGTACCAGAGCTCGACGAGGCGCGCCGCGATGGAGATGCCCGACGGAGGCAGCACCTCGCCCGTCTCGAAGGCGCGGCGCAGCTCCTCGCGGGAGAACCAGCGGGCCTCCTGGATCTCCTCGCCGTCCACGTTGATCTCCGAGGTGGTGGCGCGGGCCGTGAAGCCGAGCATCAGGCTGTACGGGAAGGGCCACGGCTGGCTGGCCACGTACTCGACCTCGCCGACCTTGACGCCCGCCTCCTCCCACACCTCGCGGACGACGGACTGCTCGATGGACTCGCCCGGCTCCACGAAGCCGGCCAGCGTCGAGAAGCGGCCCTCGGGCCAGTGCACCTGGCGGCCGAGCAGCGCGCGGTCCTGCTCGTCCGTGACCAGCATGATCACGGCCGGGTCGGTGCGCGGGTAGTGCTCGGCGCCGCAGCCCGGGCAGCGGCGGATGTGTCCGGCGGCCGCGACGACCGTGCGCTCGCCGCAGCGGGAGCAGAAGCGGTGCATCCGCTGCCAGTTCTCCAGGGCGACCGCGTGCACCATCAGCCCGGCGTCGCGCGGGCCGAGCAGCAGTCCGGCCTCGCGCAGGCCGGCGGGGCGGGCCGACTGGTCCATGCGGCCCGGCAGCGAGTCCTTCTGCAGCGCGAAGTACCGTACGCCGTCCTCGTCGGTGCCCAGGAAGTAGCGGTGCGTCTCGGTGGCCGGGGCCTCGAAGGCCGGGGTCATCACGATGCGGGTGTCCCCGTCGGGGGTGTCGTCGATCAGCACCTGGCCGCCGGAGACGACGAACACGCGGGTGGTGGGGTGGCTCCAGGCCGCGGCGAGCCACGCCTCGTCGAGGCGGTGGTGCGCGGCGCGGTCGATGTCGCTCGGCGCGGCGAGCGAGAGCGGGCGCTCGGTACGGGTACTCACAGGTACTTCCAACTCCCCCGGTGGTGGGACAAGGCAGGCGTACGGACTACAGGTGCGGCGGGTATGGCGGGTACGGCGGGTGCCGCGGGTACAGGTGTCATGCGGGCCCGCGGCGCTGCGTGGCGGCCAGGTCGCCCCACAGGTAGGCGGTCGTCTCGACGCCCTTGAGGAGGAGGTCCAGCTCGACCTTCTCGTTCGGCGAGTGCCAGCCGTCGGAGGGTACCGAGATGCCGAGGAAGAGGACGGGCGCGTCCAGGACGTCCTGGAGGTCCGCCGCCGGTCCGGAGCCGCCCTCGCGCGTGAAGCGGACCTTCTCGCCGAAGGCGCGGCCCATGGCCCGTACGACGGACTGCAGGGCGGGGTGGTCCAGCGGGGTCAGGCACGGGCGGGTCGGGGCGCCGAAGGTGATGTCGTGGCGGATTCCGTCCGGGATCCGGGCGGCCACCCAGTCCCTGACGGCCGCCTCGACCTCGTACGGGTCCTGCCCGGACACCAGGCGGAACGAGAGCTTCAGGTGGGCGGAGGCGGGCACGATCGTCTTGCCGCCGGGGCCCTGGTAGCCGCCGCCGATGCCGTTGACCTCGGCGGTCGGGCGGGCCCAGACGCGCTCCAGGGTGGAGTAGCCGGCCTCGCCGGAGGCCGCGTGGGACTTGGCCGTGCGCAGCCACTCGGCTTCGTCGAAGGGCAGCTCGGCGATGAGCGCGCGCTCGGTGTCGGTGAGCTCGGCGATGTTGTCGTAGAAGCCGGGGATCGTGACGCGGCCGTCTTCGTCGTGCAGGGCGGCGACCAGGCGGGCGGCGGCGGTGGCCGGGTTGGGCACGGCCCCGCCGAAGGCGCCGGAGTGGATGTCCTGGTCCGGGCCGTGGAAGTCGATCTCGCAGTCGGCGACGCCGCGCATGCCGGTGCACACGGTGGGGGTGGTCTCGGACCACATGCCCGTGTCGGAGACGATCACGACGTCGGCGGCGAGCTCGGCGGCGCGGGCCTCGACGAGCGCGCGGAAGTTCGTGGAGCCGGACTCCTCCTCGCCCTCGATGAGGAGCTTGAGGTGCACGGCGGGGGCGGCGGCGCCGGTGGCCGCCAGGTGGGCGCGGACGCCGAGGGTGTGGAAGAAGACCTGGCCCTTGTCGTCGGCGGCGCCGCGGCCGTACATGCGGCCGTCCTTGATCACCGGCTCGAACGGCTCGGTGTGCCAGCCGTCGGCGAGGGCGGCGGGCTGCACGTCGTGGTGCCCGTACACGAGGACGGTGGGGGCCTGCGGGTCCTCGCTCGGCCAGTGCGCGAAGACGGCGGGGGCGCCGGAGCCTCCGGCGCCCGTCTTTGCGTCGGAAGGGGTCCAGACTTCGGCGACCGGGAAGCCGGTCTCCTTGAGCTTCGCGGCCAGCCATTCGGCGCTGCGGCGTACGTCTCCCGCGTGCTCGGGCTGCGCCGAGACGGAGGGGATGCGGAGCCACTCGGCGAGGTCGTCGAGGAAGGCTGCGCGGTGGGTGTCGATGTACGTGCGGACGACGCTGTCCGGCGTGCTGAGGCTCATGGCCACGAGCCTAGCCGTCCACCTGATGGGCACCGTCCGTGCCCGATTTGCCTTGGAGGATCCGCTCAAGGCGGGCCCGGTCGGGCAGGTTGCGGGGGCGGATCACGCGGCCGCTGCGCACGTGCAGGAAGGCGGCCGTGACCTGGTCGAGGGGGGTGTTCGTGGCCTCCGCCCAGGCCAGGCGGTACACGGCGAGCTGGAGGGGGTCGGCCTCGGTGGTGCGGCCGGTCTTCCAGTCGACGATCTCGTAGCCGCCGGTGTCGGTGCGGTACACGGCGTCGATCCGGCCGCGGATGACCCGGCCCGCGAGGGTGAGCTGGACGGGCGCCTCCATGCGGTGGGGAGGGCGGTCTGCGTACTCGCTGCGCTCGAAGGCGGCCTTGAGGGAGTCGAGGTCGGCCTCGTCCGCGACCTCCTGGTCGGAGCCGGGCAGCTCGGTGGCGGGGTCGAGGACGTCGAGCAGCGGCAGCGGGAGCTCGTCGAAGCGGGACTCCACCCAGGCGTGGAAGCGGGTGCCCTGGCGGGCGGCCGGCTGCGGGGGCTTGGGCATGGGGCGGGCGAGGTCGCGTACGAAACCCTGCTCGTCGGCGGCGAGGCGGAGCAGCTGGCTCGCGGAGAGGGCGGCCGGCAGCACGACGTCCCGCACGGCCGCGCGGGCACGGCGGAGCTCGCCCTCCAGGGCGTCGAGGTCCCGGTCCCAGGAGGCGATTTCCCTCGCCTCCTCGGGGGTGAGGGGGGTCGCCGCCGCCCGCCTCCCGGCGGGGGTCGGGCCGGGGGTGCCGGCGGCGGCTCGCGGGGCTTCCCCGGCCCAGGCCTCACCGGCCCACGGGTCCTCGGCGTCCTGGCCTCGGGCGGGGGCGGGGCCGGGAGCGCCGGAGGCGGGCACGGCTGCGCCGTGGGCGGGGCGGGGCCCGGCCTGGTCCTCCGGCCAGAGGTCGTCGTCGTACGGGGCGCTGCCCTGGGCCCCGGGCGGGGCCGGGACGGCGGCGGGCCGGGCCTCGGCGGGGGCCCAGAGATCGGCCTCCGGCCAGAGGTCCTCGTCGTGCGGGTCGGCGGGGGCGTGCGGGGAGGTTCTTTCCCCCACCCCGCCCCTTCCCGAAACCGGTGCTCCGCCCCGGACCCCGGTGGGGGGCATGCCTGCGGCCCCGGCGCTGGCTGTGGCGGCGGGGTGGGGCTCGGCCCAGGGGTCGGCTGCCCAGGGGTCGGCTGCCCAGGGGTCGTCCACGGCCGGGGACGTGCCGGGGGCTCCACCCCGGACCCCGGCAGGGGGCACGCCTGCGGCCCCGGCGGTGGCTGTGGCGGCGGGGTGGGGCTCGGCCCAGGGGTCGGCTGCCCGGGGGACGGCGGGGGCCGGCCCCGTGGCGGGTTCGGGAACCCGTCCGGCAGGGTGCGAGGCCGTGGCCGGCTCGGGGGTCGGGGCTTCGGGCCAGGTTGGGTCGTCCGGCCAGGGTTCGTCCTCGTAGGACGGGTCCTCGCAGGAGGGGGGCCAGAGGTAGGTGTCCTCCGGGGGCTGGGGCGGGGGCGGGGTGGCCAGGTAGGACTCGACCAGGGCTGCCGCCGCGCGGCGGAGGGTGAGGGAGGCAGGGTCCAGGGGGAGGGGCCAGGAGTGGTCCGGGGTGGAGTCGTCCGCGAGGGCAGGGTTCTCGGCGGTCGGGTCGGGTTCCTCGGCCCAGGCCTCGATCTCGCCGAAGCCGGCCGCGCAGTGCTCGTAGAGGGCCGTGAGGAAGGCGGAGGGCCCCCGGCGCTTCTTCTGGGTCGGGCCCCACCAGTGGCCCGAGGCCAGGAGGAGGGAACGGGGACGGGTGAAGGTCACGTAGCCCAGGCGGAGTTCCTCCGTGGCCTTGTGGTCCTTGAGGGCGCCCTTGAAGGCCTTCAGGCCCGCCGAGGTCCAGGCCGGGTCCCCCGGCAGGGTGGCGGCGTCGCCGCGCAGGGCGTACGGGAGCACCTTCGCGTACGAGGTCCAGGCCTCCGGGGCCTTCTCCTTCGGGAAGGAACCCGCGCACAGGTCGGGGACGACGACCACGTCCCACTCCAGGCCCTTGGACTTGTGGGCCGTCAGGACCTTGACCGTGTTCTCCCCGCCCGGCAGGGCGTGGTCCAGGCCCTTCTCGTACTGGGCCGCCGTGCGGAGGAAGGCGAGGAAGGCGAGGAGGGTGGCCTCGCCGTCCAGGGCGGCGAAGCCGGCGGCCACGTCCATGAAGTTGGAGAGGGTCTCGCGGCGGCGGGCGGCCAGGGCGTGCGGGGACGCGGAGAGTTCCACGTCGAGGCCGGTGGCGGTCAGGACGCGGTGCAGGACGTCCATCAGGGGGTCCGCGAGGGAGCGGCGCAGGTCGCGGAGTTCCTGCGCGAGGTGCGCGAAGCGGACCCGGGCGTCGGCGGAGAAGGGCAGGTCGTCCGGGGCCTGTCCGGCTCCGTCGAGGAAGGTCTCCAGGGCGTCGGCCAGGGAGATGATCTCCGCCGGGTCCACGCCCTCGACGGCCGCCGCGAGGCGTTCGTCCGCGTCGTCGGACGAGGACGCGGCCCGGCCGATCAGCAGGCGTGCCCGGCGGCCCAGCAGGGCCAGGTCGCGCGCGCCGATCCGCCAGCGCGGGCCGATGAGGAGCCGGACGAGGGAGGCGTTGGCCCCCGGGTCCTGGAGCACCTCGCAGACCGCGACGAGGTCCGCGACCTCGGGGAGGTGCAGCAGGCCGGACAGGCCGACGACCTCCACCGGCACGTCCCGGGCCACCAGTACGGCCTGGATCTGCGCGAAGTCCCCGGCGGAGCGGCACAGCACCGCGATCTCCCCCGGCTCGGTGCCCGTGCGCACCAGGTGTGCGACGGAGTCCCCGAGCCACTCGAGCTCCTCGGCGTGGGTCGGGAGCAGCGCGCAGCGCACGGATCCGTCCCGCTCCGCTCCCGGCGCCGCGCGCAGGGCCTCGACGCCCTCGTGCATCTCGCGCAGCGGGGCGGCGAGGCCGTTGGCCAGGTCGAGCAGGCGGCCGCCGCTGCGCCGGTTCTCGCTGAGGGAGAGCCGGGTGGCGGGGCTGCCGTCGGCGTGCGGGAAGTGCTCGGGGAAGTCGTCGAGGTTGGCCACGGAGGCGCCGCGCCAGCCGTAGATCGCCTGGCAGGGGTCGCCGACGGCGGTCACCGCGTGCCCGGTGCCCGCGCCGAAGAGGCCCGAGAGGAGGAGCCGCTGCGCCACGGAGGTGTCCTGGTACTCGTCGAGGAGGACCACCTTGAACTCCTCGCGCAGCAGCGCGCCCACCTCGGGGCGGGTGGTGGCGAGCCGCGCGGAGAGGGCTATCTGGTCGCTGAAGTCGAAGAGGTCGCGGGAGCGTTTGGCGGCGCGGTAGCGGGCGACGAGCTCCAGCAGTTCCAGCCGGCCGCGCACGGCCTCGGGGACCTTGCGCAGGTCCTCGTTGGTCAGCTTGGCGTCGGCGAGGGCGTCCAGGAGCGCGGTGTCGTACGCGCGCAGTTCGGCGGGCTCGACGAGGTGCTCGGAGAGCTCCGCGTCCAGCGCGAGCAGGTCGCCGACCAGGTCGGGGACGGATTTGGTGAGCGAGGGGTACGGGCCGGGGGCCTCGCGGAGCACCTTCGCGGCGAGCTGGAAGCGGGTGGCGTCGGCGAGCAGCCGGGAGGCCGGCTCCAGGCCGATGCGCAGGCCGTGGTCCTTGAGGAGCTGGCCGGCGAAGGCGTGGTACGTGGAGATGCGCGGCTCGCCGCCCGCCGCGTCGGCCTCGGCCGGGGAAGGGTCCGGGTCGGTGATGCCGGCCCGCGCGAGGGCCTTGCGCACGCGCTCGGCCAGTTCGCCGGCGGCCTTGTTGGTGAAGGTCAGGCCGAGGACCTGCTCGGGCGCGACCGCGCCGGTGCCGACGAGCCAGACCACGCGGGCGGCCATGACGGTGGTCTTGCCGGAGCCGGCGCCCGCGACGACGACCTGCGGGGCGGGCGGGGCGGTGACGCAGGCCATCTGTTCGGGCGTGAAGGGGATCCCGAGGAGCTCCTTGAGCTGCTCGGGATCGGTGAGGACGGACGGACGCGCGGACACGTAAAGAGGCTAGCCGGACGGACTGACAGCCCCGACCGCCGTGACGGTCCGTCGGTTCACTCGACGGTCCGGCAGGTCACTCGACGGTCCGGCCGGTCACTCGACCGTCTGGCGGCCCTCGGGGCGGGCGCTGCAGGAGGCGCGGAAGGAGCAGTGGTCGCACTGGCGGCCGGCGACGGGCGCGAAGCGCTCCTCGAGGACCCGGCCGGCGGCGGTGGCGAGGAGGTCGCCGACCCACTCGCCGTCGAGCGGCTGCTGGGCCTGGATCTTGGGGTCGTCGGAGCCCTGGCGGAGCTGCACGAGCTCGGCGCCGCCGGGCTCGGGGCGCAGCCCGTCGAAGACCTCGTCGACGGCGCCCTCGCGGACCGCGAGCTGGTAGACGGCGAGCTGGGGATGGCGCGCGACCTCGGCCTTCGTGGGCGCGGACTTGCCGGTCTTGAAGTCGACGACGTAGGCGCGGCCCTGGGGGTCGGCCTCGACGCGGTCCATGGAGCCGCGGATGCGGACGGCGTACTCGCCCGCGTCTAGGGTGACGTCGAACTCGTGCTCCGTGGCGATGGCGGTCCGGCCGCCACGGTCGGTGGTGTGCCAGCGCAGGAAGCGTTCGAGCGCGGCGCGGGCGTTGTCCTTCTCCTGGCGGGACTTCCAGGGCGCGTCGAAGGCGAGGGCGTCCCACACGGAGTCGAGGCGTTCCATGAGGACGGCCAGGTCGGCGGGGGTGCGGCCGGAGGCGACCTCGTCGGCGAGGACGTGGACGACGTTGCCGAAGCCCTGGGCGGCGGTGGAGGGGGCGTCGGCCTTGACCTCGCGGCCGAGGAACCACTGGAGGGAGCAGGTGTTGGCGAGCTGCTCCAGGGCGCTGCCGGACAGGGCGACGGGGCGGTCGCGGTCGCGCAGGGGGACGCTGCTGCGGGTGGGTTCGTACAGGCCCCACCAGCGCTGCGGGTGCGCGGCGGGTACGAGCGGGCGGTCCTCGTCGTCGGTGAGGGCGGCGAGGCGGGCGAGGCGGCGGGCGGCGGCCTCGCGCAGGGCCGGGGATGCCTCCGGGTCGACGGTGGTGGCGCGCAGCTCGGCGACGAGCGCGGGCACGGCGAGGGGGCGGCGGGGGCGGCCGCTGACGTCCTTCGGGGTGACGCCGAGCTCGGTGAGGAAGCGGGAGGGCTGGTCACCGTCCTCGGCGGGGGCCTTGACGGCGGTGACGACGAGGCGGTCGCGGGCGCGGGTGGCTGCGACGTAGAACAGGCGGCGCTCCTCGGCGAGGAGCGCGCCGGGGGTGAGGGGCTCGGCGAGGCCGTCGCGGCCGATGCGGTCGGCCTCCAGGAGGGAGCCGCGGCGGCGGAGGTCGGGCCAGAGGCCCTCCTGGACTCCGGCGACGACGACGAGGCCCCATTCGAGGCCCTTGGAACGGTGGGCGGTCATGAGCCGGACGGCGTCGGGGCGGGCGGTGCGGGTGGTGAGGGTGTCGGCGGCGATGTCCTCGGCCTCCAGCTGTTCGAGGAAGTTGAGGGCGCCGCGGCCGCCGGTACGTTCCTCCGCGCGGGCGGCGGTGTCGAAGAGGGCGCAGACGGCGTCGAGGTCGCGGTCGGCGTTGCGGCCGGCGGTACCGCCCCGGCGGGCCTGGCGCTCCAGCCGGTCGGGCCAGGTGGTGCCGTCCCAGAGGGTCCACAGGGCCTCTTCGGCGGTGCCGCCGCCCTGGAGGAGCTCGCGGGCCTTGCGGAGGAGGAGGCCGAGGCGTTGCGCGCCGCGGGCGTAGGCGGGGTCGTGCGCGGTGAGCCGCTCGGGCTCGGCGAGGGCGCGGGCGAGCAGCACGTCGGAGGGCGCGGGCACCTTGACGCCTGCGGCGCGCTCCTCGTCACGCAGGGCGCGGCCGAGTCGCCGCAGGTCGGCGGCGTCCATCCCCCCGAGGGGGGAGCCGAGGAGGGTGAGCGCGGCCTCGACCCCGATCCACCCCTCGCCTGCGGCGGGCTCGGGGTGCGGGCCGCCTGCGGCGGGCTCGGCGTGCTCGGCGTCCGGCCCCAGGCCGGGGGCCGTGGCCTCGGCGGGGCCGGTCGCCTCGGCGGGGTCGGGGAGGGATTCCCGCCCACCCGCCCCGAAGTCGCCAGCAAGCTCGCCCGGCCCGGCAGCGGCCTCGCCTGCGGCGGGCTGGTCCTGCGGACCGGGCACCGGTTCGCCTGCGGCGAGGTCGCCCTCGGCCGGGCTCGGCACAGGCGGGGCCGGGGCCGCCGGATCGGCCGGGCTCGGCGCAGCCGGGGCCGCCGGGTCGGCCGGGCTCGGCGCAGCCGGGGCCGCCGGGGTGGACGGGGCCGCCGGGGTGGACGGGGCCGCCGGGGTGGACGGGGCCGCCGGGGTGGACGGGGCCGCCGGGGTGGACGGGGCCGCCGGGGTGGACGGGGCCGCCGGGGTGGACGGGGCCGCCGGGGTGGACGGGGCCGGCGGGCTCGGGGTTGTCGGGGTGGCTGCCGTGCGGAGGGCTGTGAGGAGGGGGGCTACCGATGGTTCGTGGCGGAGGGGGGTGGCGGTGGCGTCGGTTTCCGCCGGGACCCCCGCCGTGATCAGGGCGCGGCGCATCGCCGGGAGGGTGCGGCCGCCGGAGCGGACCAGTACGGCCATGTCCTGCCACGGGACGCCGTCCTCCAGGTGGGCGCGGCGCAGGATGTCGGCGATGTTGTCCAGCTCGGCGCCCGCCGTGGGGTACGTGTACACCTCCACCGAGCCGCCCTCCCGCGTGGGCGTGAGGGCGCGGTGCGCGCGGACGGCGGCTGCCGGGAGGCGGGGCAGGGGCATGCGGGTGGTGAGGAGGCGGGTCGCGGCCAGTACCGCCGCGCGCGAGCGGCGGCCCGTCGTCAGGGCCCGGACCGTCGCGCCGGGGAAGGCGGACTCGAAGTCCAGGGTGTTGTTGATGTCGGCGCCGCGGAAGGCGTAGATCGACTGGTCGGGGTCGCCGAAGGCGGTCAGCGTGCCGCCCGGGCCAGTCAGCGCGCGCAGCAGCCGCAGCTGGGAGGCGTCCGTGTCCTGGTACTCGTCCACGAAGATCGCGTCGTAGGAGGAGGAAAGGGACGGGGTGCGCTCCGCGAGGAGCACGGCGCGGTGGAGGAGTTCCGCGTAGTCGAGCATGCCCTGGAGGTCCAGGACGTCCAGGTACTCGGAGAGGAAGGCGGCGGCCGCCTTCCAGTCCGGGCGGCCGATGCGGTCGGCGAACGAGGAGAGCGCGGAGGGGCCCAGGCCCAGTTCGCGGGCGCGGGCCAGGACGGCTCGGACCTCGTCCGCGAAGCCGCGCGTGGTCAGCGCGGCCCGCAGGTCGTCCGGCCAGCGGATGGAGTCACCCGGGGGGAGCCGGCGCTGGCCCTCCAGGAGGGTGCGGACCATGACGTCCTGCTCGGGGCCCGACAGCAGCCGCAGCGGGTCCGCGAAGAGGTCGGTGTCCTGGTGGGCGCGGACCAGGCCGTAGCAGAAGGAGTGGAAGGTGGTGGCCTGCGGCGCCCTCGCGCCGCCCAGCCGCACGGCGGCCCGGTCGCGCAGTTCGACCGCGGCCTTGCGGCTGAAGGTGAGGATGAGGATGCGGGCCGGGTCGGTGCCCGATTCCACGCGGGCGGTGACGGCCTCGACCAGGGTGGTCGTTTTGCCCGTGCCCGGTCCGGCCAGGACGAGCAGGGGGCCGCCCGGGTGCTCAACCACCGACCGCTGGGCTGCGTCCAGGACAGGGGGATCCACCCGTTCCGGCCCGGTGCGCACGAGGCGGTACGCGTCGGGGGTCCGCGTACGCCGCCGTTCTGCGCGGCGGTCGTCGGAGGGAGAGGTGATCACGTGAGGTGCCGGTCCTGGTGGGTCTACGGGGTCCCCGGGGGCCCCAGGGTCTGCGGGTGCTGCGGGTGGTGCCGCGACGGTTCGCCGAGGAACCGAAGAAGCCGAAGAGGCAACGCTACGGCAACCGGCCGACGCCGCGCAGTCCCCCCGGGTACCCCGTACGGGCGTTCGCATCGTCGCCCGACCGCCCGCCCGGGCCGCGCATGGCCGAAGCTGTCAGGTGTGAGCCTCGTCGCGCGTGCCGTCCTGTCCGGGGGCCCCGGGGGCCCCGTCCCAGCGCGCCCGGCGCATGTCCAGCCGTGCCTCGCCGGCGCCCGTCAGGCGCAGCGGGGTGGCCTCCGCCCGGTAGTGCTCCAGGGCGCGCAGCTCGTGCCCGGGCAGCGGTACGCCGTCCGCCCGCACCACGCGCCACCAGGGCACGGATCCTCCGTAGAGGGCCATGACGCGCCCGACTTGACGCGGCCCTCCCTCGCCGAGCCACTCGGCGACGTCGCCGTACGTCATCACCCGGCCGGGCGGAATCCGCTCGGCCACCTCCAGTACGTGCTCCGCGTAGGCGGGCAGCTCCTCGCTCATCCGGCCCATGGTGCAGCACGCCGGCGGCCCCTCGGCGGAAGCTCGGGTTCCATACCGGCGCGCACCCTGATGCCCCGCTCCCCGGTCGGTCCGTGCCACCATCTTCCGGGCGGTGACTGGTGATACGTGATCAAGAAGAGACGGAAGTGACGACGAAGGAGCAGGGTGTGAGCCCTCCGAACGGCGCGGCGGCGGACGGCGACGCGCGCCCGGGCGACGGCGACCCCGACCCCCAGCGCGGCGACACCCACCCCCGTCCCCACCCCGACGAATCCCGCCCGCCGTCCCCCGAGCACGGCCCGGAGCACGGGCCGGAGGGCGACCCGGAGCACGGCCCCGGGCACGGCCCGGCCGGCGTCCCCGAGGACGGCCCGCACGGTCACCCCGTCACGGCCGCGGATCAGGTCGAGGTCGACGAACCGCTGCTCGCCGCCCGCGTGCACCGGCCGTCCGACCTCGTACGGCTCCTCGTCGGCATCCTCGGCATCGCCGTCGTCCTCGCCATCGCCGCCTTCGCCCACGGCACCACCGCCGGGCTGGAAGCGGACATCAACCAGGGCACCGGCGCCGCGCCCGACCTGCTGATCAAGGTCGCCGCGCTGGTCTCCAGCATCGCCGTGCTGCTGCTCCCCGTCGCCTTCGCCATCGAGCGGCTGATCAAGCGCGACGGACTGCGCATCGCAGACGGCGTCCTCGCGGCCGTCCTCGCGCACGGGGTGACCCTCGCCACCGACCTGTGGGTCTCCCAGGCCGCCCCCGAGACCATCCAGGAAGCCCTCACCCAGTCCGCCGGGGCCACCGGGGACCTCACCGATCCGGTGCACGGCTACCTCGCGCCCGTGATCGCGTACATGTGCGCCGTCGGGATGACCCGCAGACCGCACTGGCGCGTGGCGCTGTGGGTGGTGCTGCTGCTCGACGCCTTCACGATGCTGGTCAGCGGCTACACCACGCCCTTCTCGATCATCCTCACCGTGCTCATCGGCTGGAGCGTGGCGTACGGGACCCTGTACGCCGTCGGCTCGCCGAACGTGCGCCCCACCGGGCAGAACCTCCTCGCGGGGCTGCGCCGGGTCGGCTTCCAGCCGGTCAGCGCGATGCGCGCCGAGCTCACGGAGGGCGGCTCGGAGGCCTCCGAGGTCACCGACCGGGGCCGGCGGTACCACGTCACCCTGGAGGACGGGCCACCGCTCGACGTCACCGTCGTCGACCGCGAGCAGCAGGCCCAGGGCTTCTTCTACCGGGTCTGGCGCCGGCTCACCCTGCGCGGCATCACCACCCGGCGCAGCCTCCAGTCGCTGCGCCAGGCGCTGGAGCAGGAGGCGCTGCTCGCGTACGCGGCCATCGCGGCCGGGGCGAACGCGCCGAAGCTGATCGCCACCTCGGAGCTCGGCCCGGACGCCGTGATGCTCGTGTACGAGCACCTGGACGGCCGCACCCTGGACTCCCTCCCCGACGAGGAGATCACGGACGACCTGACCCGCAGCACGTGGAAGCAGGTACGGGCGCTGCAGTCGCGGCGGATCGCGCACCGGCGGCTCACCGGGGACGCGCTGCTGGTGGATCGTTCCGGCAACGTCATCCTCACCGACCTGCGCGGCGGTGAGATCGCGGCCGGCGATCTGGTCCTGCGGATGGACATCGCGCAGCTGCTGACCACCCTCGGCCTGCGGGTCGGCGCGGAGCGCGCCGTCGCCTCGGCGGTGTCGGTGCTCGGCCCCGACACCGTGGCGGACTGCCTGCCGCTGCTCCAGCCGATCGCGCTGAGCCGGTCCACCCGGGCGACGCTGCGCAAGCTGGCGCGGGAGCGGGCGGACCGGCAGCGGGAGGCCGTACTGGAGTCCTCGCGGGCGGCGAAGGCGGCGCGCGAGGCGGACGCGGCGGCCTCGGGCGGCTCGGGTTCCGCGTCGTCGGCGGCGGCAGCGGCCGACCGCAAGGCCGAGAAGAAGGCGCTGGACGACGCGCTGGACGGGGCCCGCGAGGAGGACCTGCTCAGCCAGATCCGCCAGCAGGTGCTGCTGATCCGCCCGCAGGCCCCGGTGGAGCCGGCCCGGCTGGAGCGGATCCGGCCGCGCACGCTGGTGTCGTTCATCGCGGGCGCGTTCGGCGCGTACTTCCTGCTCACCCAGCTCGCCCACGTGGACTTCGCGACCATCGTCGGCAAGGCGCAGTGGGGCTGGGTCGGGGCGGCGCTCGCCTTCTCGGCGCTCAGCTACTTCGCGGCGGCGATGAGCCTGCTGGGCTTCGTGCCGGAGCGGGTGCCGTTCCTGCGGACGGTGGTCGCGCAGGTCGCCGGGTCGTTCGTGAAGCTGGTGGCACCGGCGGCGGTGGGCGGTGTCGCCCTGAACACGCGCTTCCTCCAGCGGGCCGGGATCCGGCCGGGGCTCGCGGTCGCGAGCGTGGGCGCCTCGCAGCTGTTCGGGCTGGCCAGCCACATCCTGCTGCTGCTGTCCTTCGGCTACCTGACGGGCACCGAGAAGACCCCCGAGATGACCCCGTCGAGGACGGTCATCGCCGGCCTGCTGACGGTGGCGGTCCTGGTGCTGGTGGTGACGGCGGTCCCGTTCATGCGGAAGTTCGTCGTGACGCGGGTGCGGGCGCTCTTCGCGGGCGTGGTGCCGCGCATGCTGGACGTGCTCCAGCGGCCGCAGAAGCTGATGACGGGCATCGGCGGGATGCTGCTGCTGACGGGCTGCTTCGTGATGTGCCTGGACGCGTCGATCCGCGCGTTCGGCGGCGGGCAGGCCATCAGCTACGCGAGCATCGCGGTGGTCTTCCTGGCGGGCAACGCGCTGGGGTCGGCGGCGCCGACGCCGGGTGGTATCGGCGCGGTGGAGACGACGCTGACGCTGGGTCTGATCGCGGCGGGTCTGGAGAAGGAGGTCGCCATCTCGGCGGTCCTGCTGTTCCGCCTGATGACGTTCTGGCTGCCGGTGCTGCCGGGCTGGATCTCCTTCAACTTCCTGACCCGCAAGGAAGCCATTTAGCCTCCGGCTCGGTACGGGGGCCGGGGTGCGCGCCCGCCCCGTTTCGGCTGCCGCCCGCGCCGTGAGTTCCCCGTTACCCCGACGGCGCTCCGCGCCCGCGCCTCAATCGCCGGCGCGGCTGAAAGACCTGGGGCTCCGCCCCGGGGAACGGTGGAAGGGCGGGTAGGGGACGGCTCCGCGCAGCGGCACACCCGCACCGCGACCCCGCCCCTGCAGGGGACCCGCACCCCCGAGCCCGGCAGCTTCCCCTACCCGGAGGACGTCCGGGCTCTGGCCGAAGGCATGAGGTGCCGACCCCTGCGCCTGCCATAAGTTTCAAATGGGAACATATCGGCCATGTCCGTCCGTCGCGGGAGAAGACAATGCGTTCAGTGATCGTCATCGGTGGCGGAATCAGCGGGCTGGCCGCCGCGTGGCAGTTGCGCGGCCAGGCCGACGTGACCGTACTGGAGAGCCACGGCAAGGTCGGCGGCAAGCTCCGCACCGGCACCACCGCCGGCATCACCGTCGACGAGGGCGCGGAATCCTTCATGGCCCTGCGGCCGGAGGCCGTGGAACTGGCGGCCGCCGTCGGACTGGGCGACGCCCTCTGCGACCCGGCGAAGGCCCCGACCTCCCCCCTCACCGGGGCCCCGCCCAGCCCCGTCCGGCCCGCCGCTCACCTCGGGCCCCGCCCGGGCCCGTCGGCTCCGCCGAGGGCACATCCAGCCCCAGCCCGCACTGTTCCGCCCCTGCCGGGGCATTTCCAGCCCCTCCGGCGTTTGAGGAGTGGGGGTCCCCCCGGACGGAGTCTGGGGGAGGGTCTGGGGCGGAGCCCCTGGGGGCACCTCCCAGCGGTAGCTGGGGGAGAAACCCGGCTCCGCCGGGCACCGGGCTCCGCCCGGACCCGCTCCTCAAACGCCGGAGGGGCTGGATTTGCCCTCGGCGGAGCCGGACAGCGTCTGGGCGCCCCCGGACGGGGGCACGGGCACAGCCCGGACAGGGCCTGGGCCGAGCCCGGACGGGGGTCGGGCGCAGCCCGGACGGGGGTCGGGGCCCCGTTTGGGTCAGCGCGGGGGCGCGAAAGGGGGAGGCCGTCGAGGATGAGGGCATGCCCAGAAACGCCTGGCGGGTCACCGCCGCCGCCACGCTCGCCGCCGCCCTGCTCACGACGGCCGCCTGCTCAGACGACGGCGGGAGCGGGAAGAAGGGGAACGCCGATGGGACCGGCCCCGCCAAGCCGCTGAAGTGGGGCGACTGCCCCGCCCCCACCCCGCTGGAGGGCGGCGGCCAGGCCCCGCCCAAGGGCTGGCAGTGCGCCACCCTCGACGTCCCCCTCGACTACGCCAAGCCCGAGGGCGAGACCCTCCCGATCGCCCTGATCCGCGCCAAGGCCCGGGACCAGAAGAACCGCATCGGCTCGCTCGTCTTCAACTTCGGCGGCCCCGGCGGCTCCGGCATCACCACCCTCCCCGGCGCCGCCACGGAGTACGAGGCCCTGCGCGCCCGGTACGACCTGGTCAGCTTCGACCCCCGCGGGGTCGGCCGCAGCGCGCCCGTCCGCTGCGAGGGCGACAAGCAGCTGGACGCGTACTACGCCCAGGACGCCTCCCCCAGCACCCCCGAGCAGGAGAAGGCGTTCGTCGAGAACATCCGGCAGTTCCAGCAGGCCTGCGAGCGCAACTCGGCCACGGTCCTCCCCCACGTCGGCACCTCCAACGCCGCCCGCGACATGGACCGCATCCGCCAGGCCCTCGGCGACGAGAAACTGCACTACTTCGGCATCTCCTACGGCACCGAGCTCGGCGGGGTCTACGCCCACCTGTTCCCGAAGAACGTCGGCCGGGCCGTCTTCGACGCCGTCGTCGACCCGACCAAGACCTCCGAGGAGGGCGCGCTCGGCCAGGCTGAGGGCTTCCAGCTCGCCCTCGGCAACTTCGCCCAGGACTGCGTGGACCGCGGCGACGAGTGCAAGCTCCAGGGCAGCACCGCCAAGGAGATCGAGGCGAACGTCATCAAGCTCCAGAAGGAGCTCGCCGTGAAGCCGATCCCCGGCATCGGCGACCGGCAGCTCAACGACACCTCCGCGACCAACGGCATCGCCCAGGCCCTGTACTCCAAGGAGCTGTGGCCGCTGCTGGAGCAGGGCCTCGACGAGGCCGACGGCGGCCAGGGGCAGCTGCTGATGGCGCTCTCCGACGCGCTCAACGGCAGGGACGAGCAGGGCCGGTACAGCAACATCGGAGCCGCGAACTCCGCGATCAACTGCGCGGACTCCAAGGAGCGTTACACGCTGGAGCAGACCAAGGCCAAGCTGCCGACGTTCCGTTCGGCCTCGCCCGTCTTCGGGGACTTCCTCGGCTGGGCCATGATGGGCTGCACCGACTGGCCGGTCGAGGGCGCCTGGGAGACCCCGGACGTCTCCGCCCCCGGCTCCGCACCGATCCTGGTGATCGGCAACACCGGCGACCCGGCCACCCCGTACGAGGGCGCCCGCAAGATGGTGGAGCGGCTCGGCAAGGGCGTCGGGGTGGAGCTCACCTACAAGGGCGAGGGCCACGGCGCGTACAACAGCGGCGACACCTGCGTGCAGAACGCCGTGAACGCGTACCTGCTGGACGGGAAGGTCCCCGCCGCCAACACCGTCTGCACGGCTGCCTAACGGCACCCGGACACGACGGAGGGGCCGTACGCGCGCGCTGCACGTACGGCCCCTCCGGGGTGTGACTAGTAGACCGGCTTCTCGGGCTCGATCTGGTGGACCCAGCCGATGACGCCGCCACCGACGTGGACCGCGTCCGCGAAGCCCGCGGACTTCAGGACCGCGAGGACTTCCGCACTGCGGACACCCGTCTTGCAGTGCAAGACGATGCGCTTGTCCTGCGGCAGGTCCTGGAGGGCGGTGCCCATCAGGAACTCGCCCTTGGGGATCAGCTTCGCGCCGGGGATCGAGACGATCTCGTACTCGTTGACCTCGCGGACGTCGATGATCTCGATGGCCTCCTCGGTGTCGATCCACTCCTTGAGCTGCTTGGGAGTGATCGTCGAGCCGAGCGCCGCCTCCTGGGCCTCCTCCGACACGACGCCGCAGAAGGCCTCGTAGTCGATGAGCTCGGTGACGGTCGCGTTCGGACCGCAGACCGCGCAGTCGGGGTCCTTGCGGACCTTGACCTGGCGGTACTGCATCTCCAGGGCGTCGTAGATCATCAGGCGGCCGACCAGCGGCTCGCCGACGCCGGTGAGGACCTTGATGGCCTCGGTGACCTGGATGGACCCGATGGACGCGCAGAGCACGCCCAGCACGCCGCCCTCGGCGCAGCTCGGGACCATGCCCGGCGGGGGCGGCTCCGGGTAGAGGCAGCGGTAGCACGGGCCGTGCTCGGACCAGAAGACCGAGGCCTGGCCGTCGAAGCGGTAGATCGAGCCCCACACGTACGGCTTGTTCAGCAGCACGCAGGCGTCGTTCACCAGGTAGCGGGTCGCGAAGTTGTCCGTGCCGTCGACGATGAGGTCGTACTGGCTGAAGATCTCCATCACGTTCTCGGCTTCGAGCCGCTCTTCGTGAAGGACCACGTTCACGTAGGGGTTGATGCCCAGCACGCTGTCGCGCGCGGACTCCGCCTTGGAACGGCCGATGTCGGCCTGGCTGTGGATGATCTGGCGCTGCAGGTTCGACTCGTCGACCTCGTCGAACTCGACGATGCCCAGCGTGCCGACGCCGGCCGCGGCCAGGTACATGAGGGCGGGCGAGCCGAGGCCGCCGGCGCCCACGGCCAGCACCTTGGCGTTCTTCAGGCGCTTCTGGCCGTCCATCCCGACATCGGGGATGATCAGGTGACGCGAGTACCGGCGGACCTCGTCAACGGTGAGCTCAGCAGCTGGCTCAACCAGGGGTGGCAGCGACACGGGGACTCCAGGGTCATCCCCGCGCATGCTGGTGCGGGGAGTGTTTGTAGGTTGTTCTATCCCGTAACAGTGCCACGCCCCTTTTCATTCCGAGACACCCGTCCCGATCCGCGAGACGATTTCGTCCCAGTACGCGGGCATCGAGGCCCACGGGTCCCGGTCGGGGGCGCCCCGCCGGTCCGTGAACCAGATCGTGCCGGCACCCTGCCAGCGGGCGATCCGGACCGCTTCCTCCAGATGCGTGCGCGGCACCCCGTGGACAAGGTGGCAGAAGCGCTCCGCCGGATGGTCCGCGGTCCACTCGGCCACCTGTGACCAGCGGTAGTCGGTCCAGGCCCCGGAGAAGGTGACCAGTTGGTCGGCGGCCTCCACGTACCCCTCGTAGGGGTGGGTGCCGTGCCCGAGCACGATCCGCACGTCCTCGCCCAGCCCGCGCAGGGCGTCCGAGACCCGGCGCACCGCGGCCAGGTCCGCCTTGTCGGCGGGGGCCCCGGCCAGGTAGAAACCGCCGACCCCGTACCAGTCGCGGAAGCGGTGGGCGTCGGAGACCAGCTCGCCGAACGACCGCGCGCCGTCCCGCATGGCGAGATGGCCGAGCACCGTGCCGCCCGCCGTACGGAGCTTCGCGGCTGCCTCCGTGCAGTGCGGGTCGGGCCGCCCGCCCGGGCCGTCCGTGACGTTCAGCACGGCCCAGTGCAGCGGGGTGCCGGGGCGGGTCAGTTCGGCCCACTCGACGGGGGCGAGCAGCGGGTGCGCGTAGCCGGGGATGCCGAGACCGAGGCGGCCAGCCTCGGTCGCGGCGGCCGTCGCGGTCCCGGGCGGGGTGGTCAGATACGGCACGCCGCCTCCATCCAGATGTCCGCGAGGGACTCCTCCAGGTTGATCCGGGGCCGCCAGCCGAGCCGGTCGCGGGCGGTCCGCACGTCGGCCTGCTGCCAGGCACCGCAGCCGTCGGGGTACGGGTACGGCTGGGGGGCCGCGGCGGCGAGCTGTTCGGCGGTGGCCTCGGAGCGGGGGGACCCGATGGCGGAGAGCCCGCCGGGGCGCCCGAGGTGCCCCTGCTGGGGACCGCCGTGCGGGACGTCCAGCTCGTGCAGGGCGCCCCCGTACCCGGCGACCCGCGCCAGCACGGCGGCCGCGTCGCGCAGCCGGACCGCGCGGCCGGTGCCGATGTTCACGACGCCCTGGGCGGCGGACAGGGAGGCGGCGTGCACGGCCCGCGCCACGTCCCGTACGTCGACGAAGTCGCGCTGCACGCCGAGCCCGCTGAGCTTGAGCTCCCCGTCCCCGGACTGCATCGCGCGGCGCATGGCCTCGGCGAGCCGGCCGAGCGGGGATCCGGCGGGGGTGCCGGGGCCGACGGGCGAGAAGATCCGCAGGACGACGGCGTCCAGTCCGGAGCCCAGCACGAGCTCGGTGGCGGCCAGTTTGCTGACTCCGTACGGTCCGCCCGGTCTCGGCACGGCGTCCTCGGCCGTCGACGACCCGGGCTGGCTGGGCCCGTACTCGGCGGCGCAGCCGAGCTGGACGAGCCGGGCCCCGCAGCCGCTGCGGCGCAGCGATTCGCAGATGGTGGCCACGGCGACGGTGTTGTGCCGGGTGAGTTCCCGGGCCCCGCCGCGGGTGGCGCCCGCGCAGTTGATGACGACGCCCGGGTGGACGGCGTCGAGGAAGCGGGTGAGCGCCCCGGGGCTGCCGGTGGCGAGGTCGAACCGGACGTCGGCGTCGTCGCCGCGGCCGAGCGCGGTGAGCTGCACGGCGGGGTCGGCGAGCAGCCGGTCGGCGACGTAGCGGCCGAGATATCCGTTGGCTCCGATCAGCAGCACCCTCATCGCGTGGCCCCTCGGTTGGTTGGCTGGCCGGTCATGTCCTTCTCCTTGTGGATCGACGGATGTGGATGGGGCGATGTCAGGGACGTGCGTGCGCGGAGGCCCGGGGCAGTACGAGGAGGGCCTGTACGAGGAGCCCCGCCGCGGCGACGAGGACCGCCGCCGGGAACGGGACCAGGGCGAGCGCCAGCGCCGCGGCGACGGGGCCCCCGCGGGCGCCGTGCCGGAGCAGGAGGCGGGTCAGGAACAGCAGCAGGGCGAGCGGCACGGCCGCGCCCGGCGGTGCTCCGGCGAGGGCGGCGGCCCCGGCGGCGGCCGCCGTGAAGAGCGCGGCGGCCGCGAGGAACAGGGGCCGGGCCCGGTCCGCGAACTCCTCCAGGGCGCGGCTCCCGGCGAGCCGGGCCCGGGCCTTGGCGCCGAAGGCCTCGGCGACCAGGTGGGCGGGGGCGACGGCCAGCGCGAGCCCGACGCCGAGGGCGGTGCCGTGCCGGTGCACGGCCCAGCCGACGACGGCCGCGGCGAGCAGGTACAAGCCCCACGGCACCCGTCCCCCGGCGGTCCGCCCGGGCCACACCAGGGCGGCGACGGTGACCACCACGGCGGCGGCCCCGGCCCACACCACGCCGGCGGCGGCCGCCCCGAGCCCGACGGCCCCGGGCAACAGGGCGTACCCGAACCCCCGGAAGGCAGAAGCCCCTGCCGGCACCCGCTCGGGCTGCACGCCGGTGTGCTCCCCGCGCGGGGAACGGGCGTACAGCTCCTCGGCGAGCGAGAAGACGTCCCGGTGCCGGAACCGCGCGGCGGTCCGGTCGGTGATCCCGTGCGCCTCCAGCCCGGCGGCGATCTCCAGGGGGTCGACGGCCCGCTCGCACAACTCCCGATGCCGGTGCAGCAGGGCCTTGACGGGATCCCCGCCGGCCCTCCGGCGGGCCGCCTGCGGCGCCGCTCCGGGGCCACGCACGGCCTGCCCGGCCCCACCGGCCACTTCGGCCCCGCCGGGGGCCATCCCCGCCCCGCCGGGGGCAAATGCAGCCCCGGGGGCGAATCCAGCCTCGCCGGCGTTTGAGGCGCTGGGGGTACCCCCAGCGGTAGCTGGGGGAGGGTCCGGGGGCAGCGCCCCCGGCAACGGCGCCGCGCCGGACTCTGCACCGGGGGACGGCATCGCAAGTGCGGCGCCGCTGCCGGGGCTCCGCCCCGGACCCCGCGCCTCAAACGCCGGCGAGGCTGAATTTGCCCCCGGCAGCCAGGGTTCGGGGCGGAGCCCCGGGTCGACGGTGGTCATACGGTCGCCTCCGAGGCAGGGGCCCCCGGCACGGCAGCAGAGGCATCGCCCGCGCCCTCCGCCGGCACGGCCCAGGACGGACTGGTCCAGTGCCCCGGCACCCTCGCCTCCGCCGGATGCGCGAACGGCACCTCCCCGTCCGGCCGCGTCGCGGAGCCCCGCGCCAGCAGCCGCAGGTAGATGTCCCGGAAGGCGCCCACGTTCTGCTCGACGGTGAACAACTCCAGCGCCCGCGCCCGCGCCGCCGCGCCCAGCCGCTGCGCCCGTTCGGGATCCCGCAGCAGCGAAAGGCACGCTTCGGCCAGCGCCCGCGGGTTGCGCGGCGGTACGACGAGCCCCGTGCCGCCGATGACCTCGCACACCGCGCCCACGTCGGTCGACACCGTGGCCCGGCCGCAGAACATCGCCTCGGCCAGGCTGATCGGGAAGCCCTCGATCACCGAGGACAGCACCACCACCCGCCCCGCCCCGTACGCCTCCGCCGAGGACGCGGCGTCCGGTCCGCCGATCTCCTCGAAGGTGACCGGGTTCTCCCCCACCGTGACGGCGTCCGCGGCCTCGTCGGGGAAGAGCTGCGCCGCCAGCGAGCGGCAGTCGGCGAGGTAGCCGGGGACCACCGCGGTGGCGAAGATCCGCAGCCGGGTCCCCGGTTCGGCCCTGCGGACCTCCGCGAACGCGTGCAGCAGCCCGACGAGGTCCTTGGCGGGCTCTATCCGCCCGACCCACACCAGCGTGTCGGGGTCCCCGCAGTCCGCGGCCTCCCCGACGGTGGCGAATCGGTCCGCCTCCATCCCGGGGTAGACCGTCCGCACCCGCTCCCGGGGGGCTCCGCAGCGCTCCTGCCAGCGCCGGGCGTGCGCGTTGCCGGGCGTCAGGAGGTCGGCCTCGGCGTAGATCTCGCCGGCCAGCCGGAGGTGGAAGGCGGCCAACAGGGCCCGCACGGTGGGCCGGGCGCCCTGCCGCTGTTCCAGGTAGTGCGAGCGGAGCTGGACCCCGTACTCGGTGACCAGCAGCGGGACCCCGAAGAAGCGTTTGGCCAGCAGTCCGGGGATGGCCGCCACCCCGCCCGCCGCCGCGTGGCAGACGTCGACCGCGCCGAGACCGCCGGGCTCCTCGTACCAGTCGAGGGACAACGGCCGCAGCATGCGCTCCAGTTCGTCCACGAACTCCAGCAGGTCCACCACCTGCACCGCCTGTACGGTGCGGCTCGCGCCCGGCGCCCGGCACGCGGCCTCCAGTACCCGCACGGCGGATTCCGACCGCAGCGCGGCGTACAACCCGCCCTGCTCGCGGCCGAGTTCGGCAAGCCCGTACAACCCCTCCGCGAACGGTCCGGCCTCGTCCGCGCAGATGCCGCGCACCAGGTCCTTGAAGCAGTCGGCGAACCGTCGCCGCTCGCGCCGGGAGTACGTCCGCCCGTCGTCCGCGGGGGCCCACAGGGGGGCCGTACGGACCTGGGTGACGTGGTCGGGGAGAAGTACCCGCGCCCGCTCCTGGTCGGCGTCGCGACTCAGCGCGTACAGCTCGAACTCGTGCTGCGGGAGCCCGCGCACGAGCCGGTCGCACCACAGCCTGGCCTCGCCCGTCGCATACGGATAACCACCTTCCGTGAGTAGTCCGATCCGCACGAGTGGCACCCCCGATCTCCCGTTTCAGGCGGTCGCCGTCGGTCTGGCGACCCGCCGCGGGAGAACTCAAGCGGATATGCCGAAGGCGCGACGGACGGTTGTCCGTCGCGCCACCGGAAGGGGTGAAGAGTCGTAACTTTCCCCTTCGGTTCGCGTTCGAGCACGCTAGGAAGAGGGTGGAGACCCGTCCCCCGGCTCAGTCCAGCGCCCGCCGGACCGGACGGGGCCGGGTGTGCGGTGGGGCGTCCCCGCAGGGCGTCGAACACAACCACCCTCGGCCCACCGACCCCCCGACACGTTCGACGCCCGAGGAGACGCCCCGGCGCGCGCCCGGCCACGGCCGGGCCGGCACCCCCCCCGACCCCGCCCGGCCTAGGCGAAGACCTCCTGCCGCGTCGACCGGCGCCGCGCGGCGAGCTCCGGGTCCAGGGCCGGTACGGCGGCCAGCAGTTGCCGCGTGTAGGCGTGGGCCGGATGGCCGTAGACCTCGTCCACCAACCCCTCTTCCACGACCTCGCCGGCGTGCATGACGGCGACGCGGTCGCTGACCTGCCGGACCACCGCCAGGTCGTGCGCGATGAAGACCAGCGCGATGCCCAGCTCCCGCTGGAGCTCCGCGAGGAGGGCGGTGACCTGGGCCTGCGTGGTGACGTCGAGGGCGGAGACCGGCTCGTCGCAGACGATCAGCCGGGGCCGCGGCGCGAGGGCCCGCGCGATGCCGACGCGCTGGCGCTGGCCGCCGCTGAACTCGTGCGGGTACCGGTCGTAGTGCGCGGCCTCCAGCCCGACGCGGAGCAGCAGCTCCTCGACCCGGGCCCGCACGGCGGCCCCGTCCCGCTCCCCGGCCGCGCGCAGCGGGTCGGCGATGGACTCGCCGATGGAGCGGCGCGGGTTGAGCGAGGACACCGGGTCCTGGAACACCATCTGCGCACCCCGGGCGACCCCCTTCACCTCGCCTCCCTCGTGCCACACCTGCCCGGAACTCGGCTCCAGCAGCCCGACGAGCATCCGCCCGAGCGTGCTCTTGCCGCTCCCGCTCTCCCCGACGATCCCCAGCGTCTCCCCCGCGTACACGGCGAGCGACACCCCGGCAACGGCACTGACCCGCCGCTTCCCGCGCCCGAACTCCCGCCGCAACGAGAACGCCTCGACAACGGGCAAACCCAGCCCCGACCGGGCAGAACCCAGCCCCTCCGGCGTTTGAGGAGCGGGGTCCGGGGCGGAGCCCCGGGTCTGCGACCCCGCCGCACTCTCCAGCCCCGACCGGGCAGAACCCAGCCCCTCCGGCGTTTGAGGAGCGGGGTCCGGGGCGGAGCCCCGATCCTTGACCCGCGGCGCGTCCAGCCTCGGCACCGCCCCCAGCAGGGCCCGCGTGTACGGATCGGCCGGAGCCGAGAGGACGCCCCCCACCGCCCCCCGCTCCACGACGTGGCCACCCCGCATGACCAGCAGCTCCTCCACGCTCTCCGCCGCCACCCCCACGTCGTGGGTGACCAGCAGCAGTCCCAGCCCCCGCTCCTCGCGCAGTTCGTGGATCAGGTCCAGGATCTGCGCCTGGACGGTGACGTCCAGCGCGGTGGTCGGCTCGTCCGCGATCAGCAGCCGCGGCTCGCACGCCAGCGCCATCGCGATCAGCGCCCTTTGCCGCATGCCGCCGCTGAACTCGTGCGGCCGCGCCCGCGCCCGCCGTACCGCGTCCGGAATGCCCACCCGCTCCAGTACCTCGACGGCCCGCGCCCGGGCGGCGCGCCGGGAGACGTCCGCGTGGATCCGGTGCACCTCGGCGATCTGGTCGCCGACGGCGTGGTACGGGTCGAGTGAGCTCAGCGGGTCCTGGAAGACCATGGCGGCGGTCCCGCCGCGCAGCCTCCGCAGCTCCGCCACCGAGGCGGCGGCCACGTCCGTGCCGCCGACCCGCACGGTGCCGCCCAGCCTCGCACCCGTACCCCGGTGCAGCCCCAGCAGCGCTGCGGCCACCGTGGACTTGCCGCTGCCGGATTCCCCTACGATGCCCAGCGCGCGGCCCGCTTCCAGGGTGAAGGAGACCCCGCCCACGGCCCGTACGTACTCCCCCGGTCCGCCGACCGGGAACTCGACGGTGAGGTCGGTGACCTCCACCAGCGGTTCCGTCATGCCAGGGCCACCCTTCGGTCCGCCGCCGCGTACAGCAGGTCGCCGATGGCGGCGGCCACGACCACGGCCGCGCCGATGGCCAGGACGATGCCCACCACCACGGGCAGCTCCACGATCTTCACTCCGTCCATCAGGGTCTTGCCGAGTCCGGGGATCCCGAACAGCGATTCCGTCAGCAGGGCGCCCCCGATCAGTGAGCCGAAGTCCACCGCGCTGAGCGCGATCACGGGCGCCACCGCACCGCGCAGCGCGTGCCGGGTGACGACGGCCCGCTCCTTCACCCCGTAGGCGCGGAAGGTGCGGATGTGGTCCTCGGCGAGCGTCTCCAGGGTGGAACTGCGCGTGAGGCGGGCGTACTTGGCGCTTTCGACGAGGCCGAGCGTCACCCACGGCAGCAGCAGGTTCCAGGCCCACTGTTCGGGGTCCTCGCCCAGGGGCACGTACGTCGGGAACGGCAGCCACTGGAGGTAGGCGCAGACCACCATGAGCAGCAGCAGGCCGAGGATGAAGACGGGCGTGCCGGTCCCGGCGAGGGTGAGGACGGTCAGGGCGCGCTCGGTGATGCCGCCGCGGCGCAGCGCGGACAGCAGTCCGGTGCCGACGCCGATGACCAGCCAGAGGACGAGCGCGCCGAGCGCCAGCGACAGGGTGGCGGGCAGCCGGTCCAGGATCAGCTGGGTGACCTGCTGGTCGTTGCGGTAGGAGAAGCCGAGGCAGGGCGCGTCGCAGTGCAGTACGAGGCCCGCGCCGCCGGAGTAGTCGCGGCCCACGGCCAGCCCCTGGAGGAAGTGCAGGTACTGCGCGAGCACGGGTTCGTCCAGCCCGATCCGTTCGCGGACCTGGGCGATCTGCGCCGGGTTGCAGCGTTCTCCGCAGGCGAGGCGCGCGGGGTCGCCGGGGGCGACGTAGAAGAGGGCGTAGACGACGACGGACAGGGTGAGGAGCACGAGCAGTGCCCCGCCGAGCCGTTTGAGCACGAAGCGGGTCACGCCCGGCGCTCCTTTCTGGTGCCGACCCGCAGGCGCGAGCCCTCGCGCGGGTCGAGGGCCGTGCGCAGCGCGTCGCCGAGCACGGTGAAGGCGAGCACGGTGACGAAGAGCAGCCCGGCGGGGAGCAGGACGTACATGGGGTCGGCCCGGAACCAGGTCTGGGCGCTGGACAGCATCTGTCCCCAGGACGGGGTCGGCGGTTTCACGCCGACGCCGAGGAAGGAGAGCGAGGCCTCGGCGACCATGTTCGTCGGCACGTGGATCGCGGCGTACGTGATGACGGGCGCGGCCAGCGACGGCAGCAGTTCCCGGCGGGCGATCCGCAGCGGGCCGTTGCCGGCGAGCCGGGCGGCGTCGACGAAGTCCAGGCCGCGCAGGGCGAGGGTGTGGGCGCGCACGATCCGGGCGGTGCCGCCCCAGGCGAGCAGTCCGATGAGCAGGATCAGCAACAGGGGCCGCGGGAACTCGGCCGGGACGACGGCGGTGAGCGCGATCCCGAGCACCAGCAAGGGCAGGGCGATCATCACGTCGGTGAGCCATCCGATGAGGGCGCCCACGGTGCGGTTGCCGAGCCCGGCGGCGATTCCGGCGACGAGCCCGATCAGGGTCTGTACGGCGGTCGCACCGAAGGCGACGAGCAGGGAGATCCGGGCGCCGTAGAGGAGCCGGGTGAGCAGGTCGCGGCCGCTGCCCGGTTCGACGCCGAGCCAGTGGTCGGCGGAGACCCCGCCGAAGGAGCCGTAGGGCACCCCGCCGCGCGCCGAGTCCACGAGCTCGTCGTGGTAGGCGTTCGGGTCCTGACCGGTGAGCTGGGCGAGCAGCGGCGCCACGAGGGCGAGGAGGACGAGCAGCGCCAGGACCCCGGCGGCCACGACGGCCGAGGGCCGTCGGCGCAGCCGGCGCCAGACCTGGCGCGCGGCGCCCGCGCCCGGGGTGGTGACCCCGGGCGCGGGCGCGGACACCGGCCGCTCGGCCGACTGCTGGGCTACGGAGCTCACTTGACCGCGACCTGCGAGATGTCGAGGACACCGGTCCAGTCGCTGATGACGACGTTCTTGACGTCCTTGCCGACGAGCCGCTTGTAGACCGGGTGGAAGAGCGGGACGTCCAGCGCCAGCTCGCCGATCTTCTTGTCGAGGGCGCCCCAGCGCTTGCCCGCCGCCGCGAGGTCGGTCAGCTTGGCGATCTCGTCGATCTCGGCGTTCACGGCCGGGTCGTTGAGCTGGGCGTGGTTGTAGTTGGAGCCGTTGGCGACGATCTGCCGCCCGTCGAAGATCGGCGCGAGGAACGGGCCGCCGGACGGCCAGTCGGCGCCCCACCGGGAAAGGAAGAAGCCGGGGGTGTTCTTGGCGTCCCAGCGGCGCTGGTTGAAGGCGTTGCCCTCCAGGCCCTCCAGCTTGACCGTGATCCCGGCGGCGGCGAGGGCCTGCTGCACGGCGGTGGCGACCTCGGGGCTGGTCTGCCGGTTCTGCGCGTTGGAGTGGGTGAGGGTGATGGTCAGGCCGTCGGGGTATCCGGCCTCCTTCAGCACCTCCTTGGCCTTGGCCGGGTCGCCGGTCTTGCCCGCCGGGAAGTGGTCGTAGGGCGTGTAGCCGAAGGCCTCGTGCTCGGGCAGGAAGGTGGTGGCGGGCTCGGCGAGCGCGGAGCCGCCCGCCGCGTTGATGACGCTGGTGCGGTTGATGGCGTGGGAGATGGCCTGGCGGACCTTCGGGTTGTCGAAGGGGGCCACCTTCGGGTTGAAGGCCAGGTAGTTGACGTAGCCGAAGTGGCCGGTGCCGACGCGCGCGGCCAGTTCCTTGTTGTCGCCGATCTGGGCGAGCTCCGCCGGGCCGAGGTTGGTGTCGGTGGTGATGGCGGCCGCGTCGGGGCCGGAGCTGGTGGTGAGGCGCTGGTTGATGACGGCGGCGTCGAGGCCGGCGCGGACGTCGATGAGGTCCGGGTAGGCCTTGCGTTCGTCGTCGGTCTTCGGGTCCCAGTGCTCGTTGCGGTCCAGGGTGAGGTGTTCGCCGTCGTTCTCGTTCTTGACGACCTTGTACGGGCCGGAGGAGACCGGGTGCTCCTCGTACTTGACCCCGGTGTCCTGGGCCTTGGGGACGGGCGCGAACTGCGTCTGGGTGGCGACGAACGGGAAGTCGCCCTGGGGCTTGCGGAGTTTGAAGACGATGGTCTTCGCGTCGGGCACGACGATCGAGTCGAGGCCCTTGCCGCCGTCCTTGTACGGGCCTTCGTACGTCTCCCCGCCGATCAGCCAGTCCCGCAGGTACGGGGCTCCGCCCGACAGTTCGGCGGCGAAGGACCGCTCGATGCCGTACTTGATGTCGGCGGTGGTGATCGGGGAGCCGTCCTCGTACTTCAGCCCGTCCTTGAGGGTGTACGTCCACTCGGTGGCGTCGGCGTTGGACTTGCCGAGGTCGGTGGCGAGGTCGGGCACGACCTTGGCGCCGGGTGCGCCGGACTCGCGGTTGCGGGTGGTCAGCGTGCGGAAGACCAGCGAGGGGACGTTTCCGCCGCCGGAGGTGTAGAGCCGGGCGGGGTCGAAGTCCTCCTGCGGCTCGTTGTTGAGGACGGTGAGGGTGCCGCCCTTCTGCGGTGCGCCGGCGGCGCCCGCCTTGTCGCCGGCGCCCGCCTTGTCCGCGGCGCCCTCGGGCCCGCAGGCCGCGGCGCCCCCGGCCAGTACGAGGCTGACGGCGACCGCGGCCACGCGGCGCGATATGTGGGCATGACGGAGCATCGGAAAGAGACCTCTCGGCGTGAAGGAAAGAAGGAGAAACCACGCGAGGAGCAGCGATCAACGGTCGGAGGCGGAAATGCTCCGGTACGGAAAAGCCGCGCCTGCGGGCATGGACACACCCGGGCGCGGCGGATTCGAGAAAGGGTCGCGGCGCTTGCGGGCTGGGGGTACCTCCCGGGCCGCCAGGCCCAGGGGGAACGTCAGCGACAGAAGATGTCGGCCACGCTGTGCGCGGTCACACCAAGCAGCGCCAGCTCAATGGCGGCGCTCGCGGTGGTGGTGTGGTGCTGCGACATGCGGAGAACGATTGCCGATGATCGGACGGATTGTCAACGCCGATTCGCGCGGCACGTCAATTGCCGGGAAAGGCCCAGGGGTTGGGCTTGCACCGGATTCCGTCGACGTCGAGGGACTTGGTCTGCTGCTGCATGACGGGGGCGAGCGCGCCGGGCGTCTTGCAGCTCACGTGTCCGTGTCCGAGGCGGTGGCCGACCTCGTGGTTGATGAGCATCTGGCGGTAGCTGAACATCTGCTCGGGGCCGTAGGTCGGCGAGCCCTGTGCCCAGCGGAAGGCGTTGATCATCACCCGCTCGGTGGACGCGGAGTCACAGGAGACGTTGTCGATGGTGGTGTTGAGCCCCGACTTGGCGCACCACTGGCCGGTGGTCCCCGGGCTGGCCAGGGTGATCACGAAGTCGGCGGTGCCGCCCGGGACCCGTTCGAAGGTCATCGCGCCGCTGTGAGCCCAGCTGCGGTCGTCGTTGAGGGTGCGGTGGACGGCCTCGGCGAAGAGGCCCGCGTCCAGGCCGAGCCCCTGCTCGACGTCGACGCGGTAGCGCACGAGCCGGCCCTTGCCGGGGGCCTTGGCCACGCCGGGCACGGTGTCGAAGGCGCCGGGGCCGGTGAGTTTCGCGTCGATCGGCAGCTGCTGGGCCATCTTCTGCTCGTACGTCAGCTCCGGAGCGGCCGAGACCGCGGGGGTGGGAGCCGCTGCGGAGGAGGTCTGCGGCATCGGGCTGTTCGCGGTGGCGGCGTCGGCCGGGGCCGTGCCGGGGGCGGCGAACGGGCTCGGTTTCGCGCCCTCGCTCTCGGCGATCACCTGGAGCGCGACGACCACGGCGAGGACGGTGGTGACGGCCGCGGCGGCCACCCCGGTGTATGTACGGGCCTTCTGGCCGCGGCCGGAGCCGGGCCGCTCGGTCTCGGGGGCGGCGGGTTCGACCGGCTTGCGCGGGGCGGGCACGCGCACCTTGCGGTGCGAGCCGGTGGAGGTGACCGGGTCGGGCGCGGGCACCGGCGCGGGTGCGGGCGCCACCGGCGGGGCGAGGGTGACCTGCGGGAAGCCGACCGCGGGGGTGCCGAAGGCCGGGGTGTCGCTGTCCAGCAGAGCGGTCGGCGCGGCAGCTCCGCGGGGGCGCGGCACCCCGCGCCAATCCCCGTACTGGGAGGCCTGGTCGGGGCCGGCACCCCAGGCGCCGCCGGTCTCGTACTGCTGGGGGTGCCCGCCGGCCCGCACGTCCTGGGGTACGTACCCCTGGTGGGTGACGGTGGGTTCGGCCCGGTACCGGGCGCGCGGTTCCTCGTACTCGTATTCGTATTCGTACCCGAAGTGCTGCTCCGGGCTCACCGGCCACGGTTCCGCCGGCGCGGGCACCTGGGCGGGCGCCGGGGCAGGGGCGGGGAGGGGGTCCTTGCGACTATGTCGTCCCACGGTCTTCAGCCCTTGCCGTCTTCGGTATCTCGCAGCAGCTCCCGGAACGCGGCGGCCACCACCTCCGGGTACTCCATCATCGCCACGTGCCCGGCCTCGGGCAGCGTCAGCAGCCGCGAACCGCGGAAGGACGCGGCCGCCCTGCGCGCCATACGGTACGAGACCAGCTGGTCCCGGCCACCGTAGACGAGCAGGGTCGGGGCGAGCACCCGCTGCGCCTGACGCCACAGACCGTGCTGGCCACCCAGGGTGTACGCGTCGACGATGCCGCGCGAGGAACGGGTCATCGCGTCCCAGAAGTACGGCAGGTCCATCCGCCGCTCCATCTCGGCGACGGCGTTGCAGAACCCCTCGGGACTCACCCGTGAGGGGTCCCCGTAACAGAGGTCCGTCACCCCCCGGGTGCGCTGTTCGGCGCTCAGGCCCCGGGTCAGGCGGCTGAAGAGCGCGGCCACTCCGGGCACGGCGAGCAGCGCGGTCGGCACGGCGCTCTTCTGCACGCGCAGCTCGGGCAGGGCGGGCGAGACCAGCGTCAGGGTGCGCACGAGGTCCGGCCGGACGGCCGCGACCCGGGTGGAGACGGCGCCGCCGAGGGAGTTCCCGAAGAGGTGCACCGGGCCGCGTCCGGCGGCGTCGAGGTGGCGGATGACCGCGCGGGCGAAAGCCGTCACGGAGTAGTCCCGGTCGGCGGGCGGCGGGGACCAGCCGAAGCCGGGCAGGTCGACGGCCTCGGCGTCGACGGTGTCCGCGAGCTGCTCCATGAGGGCCGACCAGTTCTGCGAGGAACCGCCGAGTCCGTGGACGAACAGTGCGGGCGGCAGGTCCGTGGCCAGCGGCGGACGGACCCGGATGTTGAGTTCCAGCCCGGGCAGCACGACGGTGCGCGACTGCTCCCCTTCGGCCACCGGGGCGGCTCCCACCAGGGAGGACAGCTCGGCGGTGGACCGTACGCCCGGCAGCTCGGTGGAAGACATGCGGGCAATGTTACGAGACGATCACGCCCGACTTCCTGTGTTCGCGGTCACAGATGTGTGGCGATCCGCATAGCGGGGTATCCGCGATCCTCCTAGGCTCATAGGTGAACCAAGGAAGCGAGGGCAGCGGCATGACTGTCGACCCTGCGGAGCCGGACACCTTCCGAGAGCAGATGCCGGAGGTCCTGGACGCCGAGGCGCCCGAGGCGGATGTGGCGGAACAGCTGGCCGAGTTGCAGCCGGGCGAGGACGACCCGGTCACCGGCCGGGAGCGGGGCGAGGCCGCCGACGGCGACGCCGCCGAGCAGGCTCGGGTGGTGCCGCTGGACGAAGACGACTACCGCTGACCAGCACATCCGACCGGTCCGTACCGCGAGAAAACTCGGCTTGAACCCTACAGATTCGGTTACCGAAAAGTACGATGGCGGCGCGGCGCATCGCGCACTGTGTTCTTAGAGAAAGTGGAGGCGGCGTGACAGCCATCGAGCAGACCGAGGCAGCGCGTCCGCGGGGCACGCGACTGCCGCGCCGAGCCCGGCGCAACCAGCTGCTGGGCGCGGCTCAGGAGGTCTTCGTCGCGCAGGGTTACCACGCTGCCGCGATGGACGACATCGCCGAGCGCGCCGGAGTGAGCAAGCCGGTGCTGTACCAGCACTTCCCGGGCAAGCTCGACCTTTACCTGGCGCTGCTGGACCAGCACTGCGAGGCGCTGCTGCTGGCCGTGCGCACCGCGCTCGCGTCGACGACGGACAACAAGCTGCGTGTGGCCGCCACGATGGACGCGTACTTCGCGTACGTGGAGGACGAGGGCGGCGCGTTCCGGCTGGTCTTCGAGTCCGACCTGACGAACGAGCCGGCGGTGCGCGAGCGCGTCGACCGCGTCTCGCTCCAGTGCGCCGAGGCCATCTCCGACGTCATCGCCGAGGACACCGGCCTGTCCAAGGACGAGTCGATGCTGCTGGCCGTGGGCCTGGGCGGGGTCTCGCAGGTCGTGGCGCGCTACTGGCTGTCCAGCGAGAGCCCGGTGGCCCGTGACACGGCGGTCGGCCTGCTGACCTCGCTGGCGTGGCGCGGTATCGCGGGCTTCCCGCTGCACGGCACGGAGGGCGGTCCGGCCTGACGTGCCGGTCCGGCCTGACCGGCGGTGTTCGCTGCGAGCGTGTCCGGTCCGCGCGGTTCGCGTCCCCTCTCCGGGCTAATGTGGACCGCGTACGGCGCGGCTGATCGCGCGAAACGGACCGTCGGAGGGACAAAGCCGTGGAGGTCAAGATCGGCGTGCAGCACGCACCCCGGGAGATCGTGCTGGAGAGCGACCTGAGCGCCGAGGAGCTGGAGCGCATCGTCGCCGCCGCGCTGTCCGGCACGGAGCCGCTGCTGAGCCTCACCGACACCAAGGGCCGCAAGGTCCTGGTGCCGTCCGACCGCCTGTCGTACGTCGACCTGGGCGAGCCGGCCGCGCGCAAGGTCGGTTTCGGCGCGCTCTGAGGGCAGTCGAGACGCACGAAGAACTGAGAGAAACGGCCCGGTGGTTGATCCCACCGGGCCGTTTCCCTTTCTTCCGCTTCGGGTAGGACCGCAGTGACCCGGTTAACCCCGACCCGTGGGAGGGACCTCATGCTGCTGATGGAAGCGCTCGGCTCTGCTCTGCTGGGCCTCGCCCTGTCCCTGACAGCCGCGAGAGTGCTGACACGGCGGCTGCCGTCCCGGAGAGTCGTGCTGGTCAGCGGGGTACTGGGGGCGCTGTTCGGGGCGTATCTGACGCACACCGCGCTGGGCCCCGGGCACAACACGCTGACGGCGACCTTCGTCGGCGCGGTGCTGGTGTCGGCGGTGGTGCTGTCGCTGCTGCTCCGTCCGGCCTCCGGGCCCCGCAGGCCGTCCCACAGGACTCCGTTTTCGCTCCCGACGCGGGGCTGACGGCCGATCCCGTACGAACGAAGGCCCCGGCACGCCGTGATGCGCGCCGGGGCCTTCGCTGCGTACGGGTCCCGCTCAGGCCGCCAGGCCGAGGGCTGCCATGCGCTTGGTGTGGGCCTTGGTGATGCGGGTGAACATCTCGCCGACGGCCGCCAGGTCGAAGCCGGCCGCCATCCCGTCGACCCCGCCGACCAGCATCGTGGACAGCGCGTCGCGCTCCGCGACCACGCGCTGGGCCTGCGAGAGGGCCTCGCCCATCAGCCGGCGGGCCCACAGGGCGAGTCGGCCGCCACAGCGCGGGTCCGCCTCGATCGCGGCGCGCACCTTCTCGACGGCGAAGTTGCCGTGGCCGGTGTCGTCGAGCACGCCGAGGACGAGCGCGCGGGTGTCGGTGTCCAGGTGGCTGGCGACCTCGCGGTAGAAGTCGCTGGCGATCGAGTCGCCGACGTACGCCTTGACCAGGCCCTCCAGCCAGTCCGACGGCGCGGTCTGGCGGTGGAAGTCGTCGACGCCCTTCGCGAAGGGCTCCATGGCGGCGGTGGGCTCGACCTCGATGGCGGCGAGCCGGTCGCGCAGGCGCTCGAAGTGGTGGAACTCGGCGGAGGCCATGGCAGCGAGCTCGGCCTTGTCGTCGAGGGTGGGCGCGAGCTTCGCGTCCTCCGCGAGGCGCTCGAAGGCCGCGAGCTCGCCGTACGCGAGCGCGCCGAGCAGGTCCACGACAGCGGCCCGGTACTGCGGCGAGGCGGAGGCCGTCACCCAGTCCTGGGCGGCGATGCCCACGGCTTCGGCGGGGGTGCTGTCGTCGGCGGGCGAGGCGTTTTCAACGGTCGACATGCTCCGCACAATAGCCCGCCGAAAGGCGCGCCAAGTCACCAGACCTACTCACTGTCGGGGCACCTAAACGCGCCTGCCCGGTGAATTCACCCGACACACCTGCGCGAATCCGGGGTACAGTGGTAATGCGCCTGCCGGAGACTCGGCGGGCCATCCGAATGAGGATGCCCGGTCGGTGGCCCGATCGGCTCCAACCGACCGCCCTCGGTGCGGTGCGTACGTTCATGCGTACCGCCTCCCACGAGGGGCCCCCTCAGCGGCAGATGCGCCTGAGCGAAGGCTAGTGGTCCCGCGCAGCTTCGTACGTAGCAGTACTGCAAGCACGGCACGGTACGACCCCCCTCGCCGCCTCGCGCCGCGTCTCACAGAAGAGGCAGCACCCTGACTACGTTCCGTGACCTCGGGATCCTTCCCGAAACCGCCGAAGCCCTCGAGGCCGTCGGCATCGTGTCCCCCTTCCCGATCCAGGAGATGACCCTCCCCGTCGCCCTTTCCGGCACGGACGTCATCGGCCAGGCCAAGACCGGAACCGGCAAGACGCTCGGTTTCGGCCTTCCCCTGCTGGAGCGGGTCACCGTCCCCGCGGACGTCGAGGCCGGCCGGGCCAAGCCCGAGCAGCTGACCGACGCCCCGCAGGCCCTCGTCGTGGTTCCGACCCGCGAGCTGTGCACCCAGGTCACCAACGACCTGCTCACCGCGGGCAAGGTCCGCAACGTCCGCGTCCTCGCCATATACGGCGGCCGCGCGTACGAGCCCCAGGTCGAGGCGCTCAAGAAGGGCGTCGACATCATCGTCGGCACCCCGGGCCGCCTGCTCGACCTGGCCGGTCAGAAGAAGCTCGACCTGTCGCACGTCCGGGCCCTGGTCCTGGACGAGGCCGACGAGATGCTCGACCTGGGCTTCCTGCCCGACGTCGAGAAGATCATGGGCTACCTGCCCCCGAAGCGTCAGACGATGCTGTTCTCGGCGACCATGCCGGGCGCGGTCATCGGCCTGGCCCGCCGGTACATGACGCAGCCCACGCACATCCGCGCCGTCTCCGAGGACGGCGAGGGCGCGACCGTCGCCAACATCGCCCAGCACGTCTTCCGTGCGCACAACATGGACAAGCCGGAGCTCGTCTCCCGCATCCTGCAGGCCGAGGGCCGCGGCCTGGCCATGATCTTCTGCCGTACCAAGCGCACGGCGGCCGACATCGCCGAGCAGCTGGAGAAGCGCGGCTTCGCCTCCGGCGCCGTCCACGGCGACCTGGGCCAGGGTGCGCGCGAGCAGGCCCTGCGCGCGTTCCGCAACGGCAAGGTCGACGTGCTGGTGTGCACCGACGTCGCCGCGCGCGGCATCGATGTCGAGGGCGTCACCCACGTCATCAACTACCAGACGCCGGAAGACGAGAAGACCTTCCTGCACCGCGTGGGCCGCACCGGCCGCGCGGGCAACAAGGGCATCGCCGTCACCCTGGTCGACTGGGACGACATCCCGCGCTGGCAGCTGATCAACAAGGCGCTGGAGCTGGACTTCCACGACCCGGTCGAGACGTACTCCACGTCCCCGCACCTGTTCGAGGAACTGAACATCCCGGCCGGCACCAAGGGCATCCTGCCGCGCGCCGAGCGCACGCGGGCCGGCCTGAAGGCCGAGAACCTGGAGGACCTGGGCGAGACCGGCGGCCGCGGTGGCCGTGGCGGTCGCGACCGCGGTCCGGCCGCCGCCGCCGTGGTGACGGAGGAGCGCCCCGAGCGCACCCGTACGCCGCGCCAGCGTCGTCGTACCCGTGGTGGTGCGGAGGCGGGTGCCGAGGGTGTCGTCGCGACTCCCGTGGCCGAGGCTCCGCAGGCTCCGGCCGCCGACGAGCCGCGCAGGCCGCGTCGCCGCCGCACCCGTGTGGCAGTGGTGCCGGCCCAGGCCGTGGAGGCCGCTCCGGTCGCCGTGGCGGCCCCGGTCGCCGAGGCCGCTCCGGTCGTGGAGGCCGCTCCGGTCGCCGCCGCGCCCGTGGTCGAGGAGGCCCCGGTCAAGGCGCGCCGCACGCGGACCCGCAAGGTCGCCGAGGCGGCTCCCGAGCCCGACTTCCAGATGGCCCCGGCCGTGGAGCCCGTCCGGGCCCCCCGGCGTCCGGTCCGCAAGGTCGTCGACACCTCCTCGGAGCCGGACTTCCAGATGGCCCCGCCGGTCGAGCCCGTCAAGGCCCGCACCCGTACCCGCAAGATCGCGGCCGCACCGGTCGTCGCCGAAGCGGCCGTGGTGACGGAGGAGGCTCCGGTCAAGCCGAAGCGGACCCGTACCCGCAAGGTCGCCGAGGCCGCCCCGGCCGTCGCCGAAGCCGCCGTCGTGGCGGAGGAGGCTCCGGTCAAGCCGAAGCGGACCCGTACCCGCAAGGTCGCCGAGGCCGCCCCGGCCGTCGCCGAAGCCGCCGCGGTGGCCGAGGAGGCCCCCGCCAAGCCGAAGCGCACCCGTACCCGCAAGGCCGCGGCGGCGCCGGAGGCGTAAGCGCCCGGCTCCCGTAGCGCACCGATGGCCCCGGTCCCCTTTCGAGGGGGCCGGGGCCATCGGCGTACCCGGGCCGACCGCCGCCGTACGGGCCGGTAACCTCTGGCCATGAGCAAGCCGCCGCGCCTCACCCTGCCGTCCGTCGCCCGCGCGTACCGCCTCACCACCGCCCGCGGCGAGTTCGCCGTGCACGAGGCCGGTGAGCCCGCGCGTGGCACCGCCCTGCTGGTTCCCGGGTTCACGGGGAGCAAGGAGGACTTCATCGGCCTCCTGGAGCCCCTGGCCGCCGCCGGGTACCGGGTGGTCGCCGTCGACGGGCGCGGGCAGCACGAGAGCACCGGGCCGCGCGAGGAGGCCCCGTACGCCCTGGAGGAGCTGGCGCAGGACGTCCTCGCCCAGGCCGCGGCGCTGGGGGCGGGCGGCCCGGTGCACCTGGTCGGCCACTCGCTGGGCGGGCTGATCTCGCGCGCCGCCGTGCTGCGCGACCCCGCGCCCTTCGCCTCTCTGACCTTGATGAGCAGTGGCCCGGCCGCGATCTCGGAGGAGCAGCAGGCCCGTACGAAGCTGCTGGTCGCCGCCCTGGAGGCACTGGGCGATACTGCGCCCGATCAAAGCATGCCGGGCATCTGGGCGGCGATGCGGGCCCTGGACCCCGAGGACGCCGTCGCGGACTCCCCCGAGCTGGCGGGGTTCCTGCGCGCGCGGTGGCTGGCCACCGTGCCCGAGCAGTTGATCGTCACGGGCCGGGTGCTGATCTCCGAGCCCGACCGGGTGGAAGAGCTGAGCCGGGTCGAGCTGCCGAAGCTGGTCCTGTCCGGCGAGGTCGACTACGCGTGGCCGGTCCCGCTGATGGACGCGATGGCGCGGCGGCTGGGTGCGGAGCGGTTCGTCGTACCGGGCACGGAGCACTCGCCGAACGCCGAGTCGCCGCGGGTGACGGCGGGGGCGCTGGCCGCGTTCTGGGACGCCGCCGGGGATGCCCGTACCGCTTAGTAGTTAGCCAGTGAAAAAATTTCCTTAGCGTAGGGAATGATTGCGGCTTACCCTTCGTTAACACCTGTGCAAGGAGAACACCGACGAAGGGAGAGGCCCATGCGCTTCGAGATTCTGCGCCTGGACGATGTCGACGGGAACGCCGTGGACAGCACCGTCGTGGACGCGTCCTCCGTCAACCGGATCGTGCAGCAGGCCGCGGCCGTTGGCCAGCGCATTCTGATCCGACCGGCCGAGAGCACGTCCAACTGACGCTGCGCACGACACGTTCACGCCCCCGCACCGATACGGTGCGGGGGCGTTCGCATGTGCGGCGGGCCGTGATCAGCCTCCGCGCACCACCTGGAGCACGCCGTTGATGATCTGCTGGACGGCGATCGCGGAGAGCATCATGCCGGCGAGACGCGTCACGAGGACGACGCCGCCGTCCTTGATGACCCGGATGATCACCAGCGAGTAGCGCATCGTGATCCACAGCACGACGTGCATGGCGACGATCGCGGCCCAGACGGAGACCTGTCCGGAGACCCCGTCGGCCTTCTGCACGGCGAGGATGACGGACACGATCGCGCCCGGCCCGGCCAGCAGCGGCATCCCGAGCGGGACGAGGGCCACGTTCACATCCTTGGTCTGCTTCGGCTCGTCGGTCTTGCCGGTGAGCAGGTCCAGCGCGATGAGCAGGAGCAGCAGACCACCGGCGATCATCAGCGCCGGCACCGAGACGTGCAGGTAGTCCAGGATCTGCTGGCCGCAGAGACCGAAGACGGCGATGACGCCGAAGGCCACACAGACGGCTTGCCAGGCCATGCGGCGCTGCACCTTGGCGGGGCGCCCGGAGGTCAGGGCGAGGAAGATCGGCGTGATCCCCGGGGGGTCCATAATCACGAAAAGCGTGAGAAAGAGGGATCCGAAGACGGCGAAATCAAACACAGTGATGCCTTGCAGGAGAGGGGTGTCGCGAAATGGGGGTATCGCGCAGAAGTGAAGAAGCGCGGAAGGGGTGGAGCGGGCAGGCCGAAAAGGCCGCCGGTCAGCGCTCGCGTCCGCCGGCGCCGGGCACCGGGAAGGCCCCGGTCGCACGACGCGTGATCTCGCCGTAGATCTCGGGGTCGGTCGTGTACTCCCCGAGGCGGCAGGTCTTGCGGCTGCCGTGGTAGTCGCTGGACCCGGTGGTCAGCAGGCCGAGGTCCGCGGCCAGGGCGCGCAGCCGGGCGCGGGTGTCCGCGTCGTGGTCCATGTGGTCCACCTCGATGCCGTCCAGGCCCGCGGCCGCCAGCTCGGCTATCGCGGCCTCGGGCACGCACTCGCCGCGCTTGACTGCGAGGGGGTGCGCGAAGACGGTGACCCCGCCGGCCGCCTTGACCAGGCGGATGGCGTCGAAGGGGTCGAGCTCGTGCTTCTGCGCGTACGCGCGGCCGCCGTCGGCGAGCCAGTCGGGCGTGAAGGCGTCCGACACGGTGGGCACGACGCCCAGCTCGACGAGGGCGGTCGCGATGTGCGGCCGGCCGACCGAGCCCTCACCGGCGATCCGGGCCACCTGCTCCCAGGTGACGTCCACGCCGAGGTCCTGGAGCTTGCCGACCATGGTCTGCGCGCGCGGGGTCCGGTCGTCCCGGACGAGCTCGCGCTCGCGGGAAAGCTCCGGCTCCTCGGGGTCGAAGAGGTACGCGAGCATGTGCATCCCGACCCCGTCGAGGCGGCAGGACAGCTCGGCCCCGGTGACCAGGGTCAGCCCGGCCGGCACCGCGGCGATCGCCTCCGCGTACCCGCCCACGGTGTCGTGGTCGGTCAGGGCGACCACGTCCAGCCCGGCGGCAGCGGCATTGCGCACCAGCTCGGCGGGGGTGTCCGTACCGTCGGAGGCCGTGGAGTGGGCGTGCAGGTCGATGCGCACAGCCGAGCTCCAGGGGTCGTACGGACGGGTGGGGGCACCTCCCAGCGGTAGCTGGGGGAGACACTCCAGGATAACCGTGCCGGGACGCTCCGCTGGGCGGCCGGTGAGGGGGTGGCGCCGGGAGCCCGGCCGGCGCGGGGGCCGGCCGTGACCGGGCGCGGGCTATGTCGGCTTAAGGATGCGGGGGCTCAGGGCGCCGCACGGGAGGAGTTCGAGCTCGGCCCCCGCGTCGCGGAGGTCGGTGAGGACGAGCTCGTCGTACATCAGGAGGCCGGTCTGCTCCGGCCAGACGATCGCCCAGAGCCACAGGCCCCGCGCCTCGCCGGCGAAGACGGCCCGGTCGTCGGGTGCCCCCTTCAGGTGCCACAGCGGTGTCGGCCGGCCGGCCGCGGCCACCTTGGCGTGCGGCGGGTCCGATACGTCGATGTGCGGGCCGGGGTCGAGGCCGTCGATGCCCGCGAACCGTGCTCCGAGCCCCACTCCCAGCTCCTCGGCGACCAGCAGCAGCTCGCCCATGCCACCGAGCGGACCGGGACCCGAGCAGGCCACGGCCGTCGCCCGGCCCCCGCTGCGGTCGTCACCGGCGGAGGCGACCCCGGTGAACAGCCACCCCACCGGCAACGGCCACGGCATCCACACCGGCACCTGCGCACGGTGCACGACCACGCTCAGGCCTTCGACACTGGGCGGGATCACTGGTTGCAGAGGGTAGACAGCGCCATGCACCGCGCACTGCCAGGAGTCGGAGAAGAGTCCGGGCGCCCTGACCCGGCCACCGCACTTCGGGCAACTTGGTTCACCCCTCATAAGAAGCCACGCTCCTCCCCGGCCGCCCGCCCGTCAAGGCTGGCTCACCCATCCGGGCTGCCGGTCGGGTCAGTCCAGGGCGACCGCGCTGCGCAGCGGGTCCCGCAGATCTGTGCCGCGGGCGAGCCAGCGTTCCTGGAGGGCCGCCGCGCCGTGGACGCGCTTCCAGGCGGCCTCGTTCGCGGTCATCGGAAGAAGGGGGAGGAAGCGGACCGGGTCCATGGGTTCGTCCAGTTCCAGGTCCTCCACCAGGCCCCCCGGTTCGGCCACGAGGACGGAGCTGAAGGCGGCCCCGTCCCAGAGCGGATCGCCCACGTCGAGCGAGGCGCCGGGGGCCACGATCAGGCCCTCCACCTGGGGGGAGGCCGCCAGCACGGCAAGCGGCCGGAGCAGCTTGTCGGTGGGTGCGATTCCCGCCCGTACGGTCAGCACGAGCTCGGCGCGCGGACCGCGTACGGGGTCGGCGACGACGTCGGTCGGGTCGGTCATGGGGTGCGCGGACATCCCGAGGGTCGCGTACCGCACGAGGTCGCCCTCGGCGAAGCGGAGTACCTCGATGCGGTCGGTGCCCAGGAAGGTGACGGCGGCGCGGGCGTCGGGTTCGCCGAACGCGGAGCGCAGCCGGGCCTCGACGAGGGCCAGAATTTCTGCCATGGAGCGAGCATAGAACTCGTATCAGCCGGGTAAAGGGCGGGTCTTGACCATCCGTCGGCTGATAGTGTTGACAGCTGGTTCGGGCCGCACGCAGAAGTGCAGTTCAACGCTCCGGACGACAGGACGTCCCTCACGGGGGACCGGCCGGAGGAGGTGGGGCTGCGATGGATCGAAGTCGATCGTGCAGTACCGATCGCTCTTCCGCTTCCCTGACGGGCACTTCCCGCCCCCTGTGATCTTCTGATCAGTAGAAGAGCGACGGCGACACGTCTTTTGTCCTCCCGTCCTGTTCCTTCCGCCTCGCCCCGGGCCCGCCCGCCCGCGCCCCGCGGAAGGTCTCCCACCCGTACGGTCCGCAGCCGTGCGCGCGAAGGAGCCTGCCATGTCGATGCTGCCCTACCTGCGTGCGGCCGTCCGTCCGTCGCTCCGCAGGTCCACCCCCGTCCAGCCCGGCTACGACACCACCCGCGACCCGTCGGCGAGCAGCGCCGTGGTCGACTGCGCCGTGTACCGCGACGGCCGGCGCGCCCTCGGATCCGCCTGTCTGACGCCGCGTGAGGCGATGCGCAGGGTCCGCGAGGACGGCGGTTTCGCGTGGATCGGCCTGCACGAGCCGACCGAGGCCGAGTTCGCGGGGATCGCCGCCACCTTCGGGCTGCACCCCCTCGCCGTGGAGGACGCGGTCCACGCGCACCAGCGGCCGAAGCTGGAGCGGTACGACGACACCCTCTTCACCGTCTTCAAGACGATCCACTACGTCGAGCACGCCGAACTGACCGCCACCAGCGAGGTGGTGGAGACCGGCGAGGTGATGTGCTTCACCGGCCCCGACTTCGTCATCACCGTCCGGCACGGCGGCCAGGGCTCCCTGAAGGGACTGCGCCACCGCCTCCAGGACGACCCGGACCTCCTCTCCAAGGGCCCCTCCTCGGTCCTGCACTCCATCGCCGACCACGTCGTCGACGGCTACATCGCGGTCGCGGCGGCCGTCCAGGACGACATCGACGAGGTGGAGAGCGCGGTCTTCGCCGCCCCGGCCAAGGGCGTGGCGCGCGGCGGTGACGCGGGCCGGATCTACCAGCTCAAGCGCGAGGTGCTGGAGTTCAAGCGGGCGGTCTCCCCCCTGCTGCGGCCCATGGAGCTGCTGAGCGAGCGCCCGATGCGGCTGGTGGACCCGGACATCCAGAAGTACTTCCGGGACGTCGCCGACCACCTGGCACGCGTCCACGAGCAGGTCGTCGGCTTCGACGAGCTGCTGAACTCGATCCTCCAGGCCAATCTCGCGCAGGCGACGGTCGCCCAGAACGAGGACATGCGCAAGATCACCTCGTGGGCGGCGATCATCGCCGTGCCGACGATGATCTGCGGGGTGTACGGGATGAACTTCGAGCACATGCCCGAGCTCCAGTGGAAGTACGGCTATCCCCTCGTGATGGCCTCGATCGTCGGCATCTGTCTCACCATCCACCGCGCCCTCCGACGCCACGGCTGGCTCTAGGGGGTGGCTACTCTGTCCGCATGACTCTCAGCACGCTCGACCTGGCCCTCGTCGAGGAGGCCACCAAGAAGTCCGGCCTGATCTGGGTCCGCGGCGCCGGGGCGGACCGTGCCCTGTGGCACGCCTGGGTGGACGGCTCGGCGTACGTGCTGGGCGACGGCCCCGGCGAGCAGCCCTTCCCCGGCCTCGCCGACGGTGCGGCCGCCGAAGTGACCGTCCGGAGCAAGGACAAGGGCGGCCGGCTCGTCGCGTGGACCGCGACCGTGCGCGAGCTCGCACCCCGCGGTGAGGAGTGGACGGCGGCGGTCGCCGAGCTCAAGGGCAAGCGGCTGAACGCCCCCGACTCGGAGGACATGACCGACCGCTGGGCGCGGGAGTGCCGGCTGCTCCGCCTCGAACCCCAGGCCCTGGGCACCCTCCCGACCGACTCCCTGGCCGCGGCCCCGCTCGCATCCCCGGCCATCACCCGCCACCCGATGCCGGCCCACCTGCCGAAGCTCCTCCTGAAGCGCAAGAAGCCCGCACAGGCCTGACACCGGCCGGCTGTGACGGGGTCGGGTGTGTGTCGGGGCGTCCCCGCAGGGCGTCGAACGCAACCGCCCTCGGCCCACCGACCCCTGGAAAGGTTCGACGCCCGAGGAGACGCCCCGGCGCAGCCGACCCCCCGCGCCGGCACCCCCCACTCCGCACCGCCCCGCGAGGCTACGGCTTCGTAGGGTTGGCCCCCTGGCCCGTGCCCTTGGACGGCGCCGGTGCCGGCGCGGAGCCGCCACCACCCTGGTCCTTGGTGGTCGGCAGCTGCGACCCGTAGTCCACCGTCTGGTCCTGCGCCGGCGGGTCCAGCGGGAACGCCTTGCCCCACTCCGCGAGCTCCACCCGCCCCGCGCCGCCCGCGCGTTCCATGAGCAGCGGGTACGGGGTCCCCTCCAGGGAGACCGACAGCTTGCCGCCCTTGCCCTCGTCCGCCGTGACCTGGACCGCGCGGGTCTGGCCGACCTTGGTGTAGTCGCCCTTGGCGAGCTTGCCCTCAAGACCGAGCAGCCCGTCCAGCAGGACCTGCATGTCGGTGAACCCGCGGAACTGCTTGTACGCGGGGTCGCTCTCGGGCACCTTCACGTACTTGTCGCCGAGCTTGCCGGCCGAGTCGGACTGGCCCCAGAACGCGGCGCTCGCCTTCAGGTACAGCTGCTCCCCCACCCGCAGCAGCTGGAAGGTGTCGTCCTGCGACTTCACCTCGCCCGATCCGCCCTCCGACTTCAGCCGCATGTCGAGGGTGAAGGACTTGCCGCCGCTCACCAGCGTGCCGGACAGGTGGACCGAGCCGGCGCCCGTCGCGGCGGCCTTCGCCTTCTCCTCGATCTTGTCGGCGGAGAGCTTGCCTACCCCGTTCGTGCCCTCGTCCGGATCCGATCCGCAGCCCGTGCCGGTGACGGCGAGTCCCGCGCACAACGCACCGATGAAGGCGGCCCGACGCAGGCGCGCGGCAGGGAAGTAGGCGGTCACGGGCAGGTGCCTCTCGTCGGTCGTTCTGCGAGCAGCAGGCAGCGTACCGGGCGGCGCACGGCCGGCCGTGACCGCGCCCCGGCTACCTGGGGCCCCCGGGCGGACCGCCCCACCAGGACGCTTGCACCGGGCACGGGCTAGCCTGAGGGGCGGCAGGACTGTTGAGGGACGCTCTAGGAGGCGCTCGGATGGCTGGTGGCGCCCCGCGGATCTTCGTCTCGCATCTGTCGGGTGTGCCCGTGTTCGACCCCAACGGCGACCAGGTCGGGCGGGTCCGCGACCTCGTGGCGATGCTGCGCGTCGGCGGCCGGCCGCCGCGCCTGCTGGGGCTGGTGGTCGAGGTGGTCAGCCGGCGCCGGATCTTTCTGCCGATGACCCGGGTCACGGGCGTGGAGTCCGGGCAGGTCATCACCACCGGTGTCGTCAACATGCGGCGCTTCGAGCAGCGCCCCACCGAACGGCTGGTCCTCGGCGAGCTGCTCGACCGCCGGGTGCAGCTGACCGCGACCGGCGAGGAGGTCACCGTCCTCGACGTGGCCATCCAGCAGCTGCCGGCCCGCCGGGACTGGGAGATCGACCGGATCTTCGTACGCAAGGGCAAGGGCGGCGCACTGCGCCGGCGCGGCGAGACCCTGACGGTGGAGTGGTCGGCGGTGACGGGCTTCTCCCTGGAGGAGCACGGGCAGGGCGCCGAGAACCTGGTCGCCACCTTCGAGCAGATGCGCCCGGCCGACGTGGCGAACGTCCTGCACCACCTGACGCCGAAGCGGCGCGCCGAGGTGGCCAACGCCCTCGACGACGACCGGCTCGCGGACGTCATGGAGGAGCTCCCCGAGGACGAGCAGGTGGAGATCCTCGGCAAGCTCAAGGAGGAGCGCGCCGCGGACGTCCTGGAGGCGATGGACCCGGACGACGCGGCGGACCTGCTGTCCGAGCTGCCGGAGGTCGACAAGGAGCGGCTGCTGACGCTGATGCAGCCGGACGACGCGGCCGACGTGCGGCGCCTGCTGTCCTACGAGGAGAACACCGCCGGCGGTCTGATGACCACCGAGCCGATCGTGCTGCGCCCGGACGCGACCGTCGCGGACGCGCTGGCCCGCGTACGGCAGGCGGACCTGTCGCCGGCACTGGCGGCGCAGGTGTACGTGTGCCGGCCGCCGGACGAGACGCCGACGGGCAAGTACCTGGGCACGGTGCACTTCCAGAGGCTGCTGCGCGATCCTCCGTTCACGCTGGTCAGCTCGATCGTGGACACGGACCTGCCGCCGCTGCGGCCGGACGCCTCGTTGCCCGCCGTGACCACGCACCTCGCCGCCTACAACATGGTCGCGGTGCCGGTCGTCGACGAGAGCGGCTCGCTGCTCGGCGCGGTGACGGTGGACGACGTACTGGACCACCTGCTGCCGGACGACTGGCGGGAGACGGACTTCCACTCCGAGGAGGCCGTGGGTGGGCACTGAGCGAGGGCGCTTCGAGCGGGGGCGCGGCGAGCAGGCGCGCGAGCGGCGCCGGGAGCAGATCCGGGAGCGGCGCGAGCAGGCGCGGACGCAAGCGCGCGAGCAGGGGCTGGCGGCGGAAGCGGCGGAGCGTTCCGCCGAGCGCGCCGGGAAGTCCGGCCCGAGCGCCGGGGCGAGCGCGCTGACCCGGTCGCGGGTCCGTCTCGACCTGCCGCGGCCGTCACGGCGGCGGCTGCTGCCGGAGTACGACCCGGAGGCCTTCGGCAAGCTCTCGGAGAAGGTCGCGCGGTTCCTCGGCACGGGCCGGTTCATCGTCTGGATGACGCTGGTCATCATCGTCTGGGTGCTGTGGAACGTCTTCGCGCCGAAGGAGCTGCGCTTCGACGAGTTCCCGTTCATCTTCCTGACGCTGATGCTCTCGCTCCAGGCCTCGTACGCGGCCCCGCTGATCCTGCTCGCGCAGAACCGGCAGGACGACCGGGACCGGGTCAACCTGGAGCAGGACCGCAAGCAGAACGAGCGCTCCATCGCCGACACCGAGTACCTGACGCGGGAGATCGCGGCCCTGCGGATGGGCCTGGGCGAGGTCGCCACGCGCGACTGGATCCGGTCCGAGTTCCAGGACCTGATCAAGGAGATGGACGAGCGGCGGCTATTCCCCGCCGAACGTGACGAAGGCGACCGCTGACGGGCTTTCCCGAGGCCTGCTACCGAGCCGTACCATCGGGGCATGGCTACCGACACAAGCTCCACCGCCGCCGCCGTGCCCGAGCAGGACGCGATCCTGGACGCGCTGGCGACGGTGAACGACCCCGAGATCCACCGGCCGATCACCGAGCTCGGCATGGTCAAATCGGTGGAGATCGGCGACGGCGGAGCGGTCGCCGTCACCGTCTACCTGACCGTGTCGGGCTGTCCCATGCGCGAGACCATCACCAAGCTGGTCACCGAGGCCGTCGAGAAGGTCGCGGGCGTCACCTCCGTCGCCGTCACCCTCGACGTGATGAGCGACGAGCAGCGCAAGGAGCTGGCGGCCACGCTGCGCGGCGGCACCGCCGAGCGCGAGGTCCCGTTCGCCAAGCCGGGCTCGCTGACCCGTGTGTACGCGGTCGCGTCCGGCAAGGGCGGCGTGGGCAAGTCCTCGGTCACCGTCAACCTGGCCGCGGCGATGGCGGCGGACGGTCTGAAGGTCGGCGTGGTCGACGCGGACATCTACGGCCACAGCGTGCCGCGCATGCTGGGCGTCGACGGCCGCCCCACCCAGGTCGAGAACATGATCATGCCGCCGTCCGCGCACGGCGTGAAGGTCATCTCCATCGGCATGTTCACCCCGGGCAACGCGCCGGTGGTGTGGCGCGGCCCGATGCTGCACCGCGCGCTCCAGCAGTTCCTGGCCGACGTGTTCTGGGGCGACCTGGACGTACTGCTGCTGGACCTGCCGCCGGGCACGGGTGACATCGCGATCTCGGTGGCCCAGCTGGTGCCCAACGCCGAGATCCTCGTGGTCACCACCCCGCAGCAGGCCGCGGCCGTGGTCGCGGAGCGGGCCGGCTCGATCGCCGTACAGACCCACCAGAAGATCGTCGGCGTCGTCGAGAACATGTCGGGCCTGCCGTGCCCGCACTGCGACGAGATGGTCGACGTGTTCGGCTCGGGCGGCGGCCAGAAGGTCGCCGACGGCCTGACGAAGACGATCGGCGCGACGGTCCCGGTGCTCGGCTCCATCCCGATCGACGTGCGCCTGCGCGAGGGCGGCGACGAGGGCAAGCCCGTCGTCTTGTCCGACCCGGACTCCCCGGCCGGCGCGGCCCTGCGCGCCATCGCCGGCAAGCTCGGCGGCCGCGCCCGAGGCCTCTCGGGCATGTCCCTGGGCATCACCCCGAGGAACAAGTTCTGATCTGACCGAGGTGTGGGCAATCGTGCCGCAGGGCGGCACGGGTGGGCACACCGGCACCACAGGCGGCCCGCACGGGCCGCGCAGCGCAAAGGGCACCGCCGACCAGCGGTGCCCTTCCGCTTACCCGCACCGGTCGGGCTACTCGTACGCCCCGAGGTCGGCGATCACCGAGAACCCGAGCCCGTACGCGCTCATCCCCCGCCCGTACGCACCCAGATGGACGCCGCCCCGCGTGGACCCGGCGAGCACCCACCCGAACTCCGACTCACGGTAGTGAAACGGCGTCGGCTCGCCGTCCACCGGCAGCGACAGCGTCGACCAGTCCTCGCCGCCCAGATCGTCGGCGAGCTCCCACGCGGCCTCCGTCTGCTGGTCCAGCCAGTCGTTGCGCAGGGAGTGGTCCATCTGCCCCGGCCAGCTGTAGGCCAGCAGTCCGGAGCCGGCCAGCCAGGCCGCCGAGGAGACCGAGGTGGCTTCCAGGACGCCGGTGCCGTCACCGCTGCGGCGCAGCGGGTTGCTCGCGACGGTGACGACCACCGCGAAGCGCTCCTTCTCGCCGGTGGCGATCTCACCGCGGGCGGACGGCTCGTCGCCGTGGCCGGTGGAGCCGTGCTCCACGGTGCCGTCGGCGCCGGTGCCGACCTGCATGAGCCAGCGGGGGCCGCTGAAGGCCCCGTCCAGCCCGTACCAGGGGAAGTCGGCCCTCAGGTAGCCCTCGGCGGTCCGGCGGGCCGCCGGGACGGGCGCGGTGGCATCCTGCGGCGGCTGCTGCGGCTGCGGTTGCTGCGTTTGTTGCGGGGCGGTCTGCGGATCCTGTGCGGGTTCGGCGGCGGGGGCGGGCGCGGCGGCCTCGGCGGTCTGCGCACCTACCCGGCTACTGCTCGTCGTCTCCATGGGGCGGCCTCTCGTTCCGTGGGGTCCGGAACGGCCCGCCCCCCTCGGGCGTCCTACATCCGGACAGATGGAGGATAGCCATCGGACCCCGGATCGTCGGGCAGGCGCAATCTCAGGTGGCGTCGGCGTCGAAGCGGGAGCGCTGGTCGACGGCGGGCGCGGCGGGCTTCTTCAGCAGGTCCGGGCCGGCGCCGGCGGGCGTGGCGGCGGCACCCGGGGAGGCGGCAGCCGGGTCGGCCTCCTTGCTGTTGACGGCGTCGGTGACGTCGTTCAGCTCCTTGCGGAGGTCGAAGCTGGTCCGGATCTCCTTGAGGTCCTCGTTCTCCGTCAGCTGCTTGCGGATGAAGTTCTTCGGGTTCAGGTCCTCGAACTCGAAGTCCTTGAATTCCGGGCCGAGTTCGGAGCGGATGTCCTGCTTGGCGCTGTCGGAGAACGCGCGGATCTTCCGGATGACCCCGGAGACGTCCTGGATGACCTTGGGCAGCTTGTCCGGTCCGAAGACGAGGATGGCGAGCACCACGATCGTGACCAGTTCGAGTGCGCCTATGTCGTTGAACACCTTGCCGCTCCTCGGCTCTCTGTCACTGCGGGCCCCGACACACGGTACCCGGCCTTCTCCGCGCGCCCATACCCGCGTGAGCGCCCGGTACTGGTTTCACCCGCCCGTCATGCGGTGCTCACGAGCCGTTCGCCGATCCCAGGACGACGTCCAGCGTCCGCTCCCGGCCCTCGCGGAGCACGGTCAGCGTCAGCCGGTCTCCCGGCCGGTGGGCCCTGATCTTCACGATGAGCTCGTCACCGCCCCGTACGCGCTGCCCGTCCACCTTGGTGATCACGTCGCCGGCCTTGATCCCGGCGCGGGCGCCGGGCCCGCCGGAGACCACGGACGGCTTGCCGTCCTCGGCCTTGTCCCCGACCCGGGCTCCGTCGCCCGTGTACTCCATGTCGAGGGTGACGCCGATCACGGGGTGCGTGGCCCGGCCGGTGCGGATGAGTTCTTCGGCGACGCGCTTGCCCTGGTTGATGGGGATCGCGAAGCCGAGGCCGATCGAGCCGCCCTGCCGGTCGGGGTCGTCCTTGTCGGCGCCCCGGATCGCGCTGTTGATGCCGACCACGTGGGCCTTGGAGTCGAGGAGGGGGCCGCCGGAGTTGCCCGGGTTGATGGGGGCGTCGGTCTGGAGGGCGTCGACGTAGCTGATGTCGCTGCCGTCGCCCTTGTCCCCGCCCGCGGTGACGGGCCGGCCGGTGGCGCTGATGATGCCGGCGGTGACGGTGTTGGACAGGTCGAAGGGGGCGCCGATGGCCACCACCGGGTCGCCGACCTTCACGTTCTCCGAGTTGCCGAGGCTCAGCGGCTGGAGCCCGCGCACCCCGCTGACCTTGACCACGGCCAGGTCGTATCCGGAGTCGCGGCCGACCAGCTCGGCGGTGACGCTCTCGCCGGTGCTGAAGGTGACCGCTATCTCCTTGGCGTCGGCGACCACGTGATTGTTGGTCAGGATGTGACCCTGCTGGTCGAGTACGAAGCCGGTTCCCGTGCCGCCGCCCTTGTCGCTCCGCACGTGCAGGGTGACCACCCCGGGCAGCGCCGTGGCCGCGATGCCGGCCACGCTGTCCGGTGCCCGGCCCTTGTCCGCGATCCCCGCCTGGGGCAGCTCCAGCCGGGTACTGCTCTGCCGCTCGGCGAGCACGCCGAGGTAGCCGCCGATGCCGCCCGCGAGCAGGGCGGTGCCCACGCTGAGGGCCACCACCTGCCAGAGCCTGAATCCGCGCCCCTCGCGGCCCCGGTCGACGACCTGGAGGGGCTGGGCGCCCCACGGGTCGTACCGCACCCCGTGGGCCGTCTCCTGCTGCCCGCCCGCGTCCTGGACCGGCCCCTGACCCGCGCCCTCCCGAACCGGGCCCTCGGGACCGCTTTCAGGGCCGCTGTCGGTCCCGCCCTCGGGCCTCGGGGCCGGGACACCTTCCCCGCGGCCCTCGGCCACGCCCTGGGGCCGGCTCCACCACGACGGAGCCGGTTCGGTCTGCTGCCTGTCGGCCATGGGCGCTCCCCGCGTACCTATGCGCATGTGCCGCAGATTCAATCAGGTCCCGGGTCAGCGCAGCAGGGAGACCGGGCGCGGGGTACCCGAGGGGGTGGGGTGCAGCGGCGGCAGCGGGGTCGCCAGGGTCGACAGGAGGGTCGGGCCGGTGGCGGGCGACGGCTCCCGGTCGCGGACCGCGGCGTCGGCCACGGAGACCACGGGGCCGGGCCGGGAGGCGGGGACGGGCCCGGCCGGGTGTGTCGTACCGCGGACGTTCGGCTCGGCGATCTCCATCGGCAGCGCACCGCCCAGGGCGAGCGCGGCCAGCGACACGGCTCCCGCCGCGACGTAGGCGAACCGGCGGCGCGGACGGCCGACTTCATGGATCCGGAAGCCCTGCTCCTGCGGCCGGAGGGACGAAGGCGCCAGGGCGTACGCGAACGAGCCGAAGGGATCGGCCGGCTGATCGCCGCCGGGACCGCCTGGACCGCCGGGACCCGCCGAACCGGGCGGCCCCATGAGGCCGGACGGGCCGTCGAGACCGCCACCCGGCAGCCCCTGCAGCCGTGCCAGCAGACCGGCGGACAGCGGCGGCGGCGCGCTCTCCACGAACATGCTCTTCAGCCGGCGCTGCGCGTCGGCCTCGGCCTTGCACTTGGCGCACGTCGCCAGGTGGGCCAGTACCCGCTCGCGGGCGTCGTGGTTCAGCTCCCCGTCCACCAGGGCGGCGAGCCGGTCGCCCAGGTGCTGTTCGGCGGGGGACGGACTGACTCCGCTCACTCGGCTCCGCCCTCTCCCCCGGCGCCGGGCGCACCCACCGACGCACCCGCGAGCGCGCGCTGCTCGGCGCGGGCCTCGGGGGAACGGTGCTTGAGCGCCTTGCGCAGGTGCGAGCGGCCCCGGTGGATGCGGCTGCGCACGGTGCCGAGCTTCACGCCGAGGGTGGCGGCGATCTCCTCGTACGACAGGCCCTCGATGTCGCACAGCACCACGGCCGCGCGGAACTCGGGCGCGAGGGTGTCCAGCGCCTGCTGGACGTCCGCGTCGAAGTGGGTGTCGTGCAGCACCTGCTGGGGGTTCGGCTCGCGGCTCGGCAGCCGCTCGGCGGCGTCGTCGGCGAGCGCGTCGAAGCGGATCCGCTGCTTGCGGCGCACCATGTCCAGGAAGAGGTTCGTGGTGATGCGGTGCAGCCAGCCCTCGAAGGTGCCGGGCGTGTACGTGGACAGCGAGCGGAAGACACGGACGAAGACCTCTTGGGTCAGGTCCTCGGCGTCGTGCTGGTTGCCCGTCAGACGGTAGGCAAGGCGGTAGACCCGCGCGCTGTGCGTGCTGACGATCTCCTCCCACGAGGGAGGGGTCCACGCCTGGGAGCCCGCATCGGCGGCAAAGGTCGCGGTGGTTGCGGTGGCGGTGTGGAAGCTGTCAGCAATGTAGGTCACGGATTTCGGCTCACCGGCCGACCAGAAGAGGCGTCTCAACACGCCCCCACGATCCACAGGCGCAGCCGCACCTCCCCTGTCGGCTCTGGTGGTGTCCAGCGGAGTCCCTACCATAGCCACCCCCTCTGTCAGCTCCGGATAAGCCTTTTTGCTCTATCTTTACGCGGTTCTTAGATCTCGGAGCGGTCCCGGCTGGCGATCTGCCCGGCGCCGTCCCTTCTGATCCCGTCTCCACCCCTCACAACGCCCGGTCCCATCTGCGGGTTCCCGACGCCAACGGATACAGTCACCGTTGCGCCAACTATGGGGACAGGAGAGGGTCATTACCGGCAACCGGCAGACGAGCTGGGCGTTCGCCGACGCGTTTGTCGCCGAGGACGACGCTCTGCGGTGGGCCCGCGACCGGTCCAGGGAAGCGGGCCTGCGCTCGGTCTCCCCCGGTACCGGGGCCGCGCTGCGCCTGCTGGCCGCCACCGCGGACGCCAAGGCGGTCGCCGAGATCGGCACCGGAACCGGCGTCTCCGGCATCCACCTGCTCCACGGAATGCGCCCCGACGGGGTGCTGACCACGGTGGATCCCGAACCGGACCGGCAGGCCTTCGCCCGCCAGGCCTTCCGCGCCGCCGGCTTCGCGGGCAACCGCGCCCGCTTCATCCCCGGCCGCGCCCTCGACGTACTGCCCCGGCTCGCCGACGGCGGGTACGACCTCGTCTTCTGCGACGGGGACCCCTCCGAGTCCCTCGACTACCTCGCTGAATCGTTGCGCCTGCTGCGCCCGGGCGGACTGGTGTGCTTCGAGGGAGTCTTCTCCGACGGCCGTACGGTCGACTCCGCGGCCCAGCCCGTGGAGGTGCTCCGCGTCCGCGAGCTGCTGCGCAGCGTCCGCGAGAGCCCGGCCCTGGAGGCCGCGCTGCTCCCGGTGGGCGACGGCCTGCTGTGCGCCGTACGCCGCTGAGCCCGCGGCCGTAGGCCCGTAGACCCGTAGGCCCCGTAAAAACGCAAGCCCTGTACGCCCCTACGGCCCGTCAGCGCAGCAGCGCGAAGGTCAGGGCCGCCGTGCCGCCCAGAGCGGCTCCGGCGAGGAGCTGAGCCGGGGTGTGCGCCTTCAGCACCAGCCGCGACCACCCGACGGCCGCCGCGAGCAGGGCCGCGGGGAGCACCGGCGCTCCGAAGACGAGGAGCAGGATCATCACGGTGCCGCCGGCCACCGACATGTGGATGGATATCTGCCAGCCGACGGTCACCAGCAGGGACGAGACCAGGCCGACGAGCATCGCGACGACGAGGGCGAAGACGTCCGCCGGAGCTCCGAGCACGCGCAGGAGCGTGATCCCGGCGGCGACGGAGAGCAGGCTCAGCGCCATCGGGACCACCCGCTGGCGCCGTACGCGTATGTGCTGATCGGTCAGCGCCCCGCGGCGCACGCCGAGCACGATGATCCCGATCGGGACCACCCCGCAGAACAGAGCGCCGAGCAGCCCCCAGCCGAGGCCGGCCCAGGAAAGCGTGCTGTGCCAGCCGATCAGCAGGAGCAGGCCCACGACCAGGTTCGCCGGCGCCAGCGCGTCGGTGAGGATCCGGGCCGCCTTCTGGCGGGGGGTGCAGTCCGCGAAGGCGGGCGGGGCGGGCGGGGAAAACGTCACGGCACGGCTCCGGCGGTCATGATCAAGGCCAGCGTCAGGTCCTGGACACAACGCTGCCCCGATCGCTCATCGCGATCGGGGCAGCGCAGAGAATGCAGAATGCAGTTGGTGCCGACGTGTCAGCCGACGACCTTCTTCAGGGCGTCACCCAGGGCGTCCGCCTCGTCCGGGGTCAGCTCGACGACAAGCCGACCGCCGCCCTCGAGCGGTACGCGCATGACGATGCCCCGCCCCTCCTTGGTGACCTCGAGCGGGCCGTCGCCCGTCCGCGGCTTCATGGCCGCCATGCTCGTTCCCCTTCCTGAAACCAGCTCATCGTCAGCCGACGGCCCCATTCAGGCGCCTAGTACCCGGCATCGAACACATTGCTTCCCGGCCATTATCCCGCATGTCAGGACCCGATGACCAACATCGCCGGTGAACGCTTCGGCAACGCGCTCGGCCAAAACCACTCATTTCGGGGACCCAGCTGCGATACTTCGCCGCTGCAGCCCACCACTACGGTGCCGTTTCTTTGACGCACATCACATGTGCGCGTGCCGTCCGGTCCGCCATGCTGGCCCTTGCACCGTCCGGTACCGGCCGGTAGCCAAGCCCGCGACGAAGGGGGACCCCCTGCCATGGCCGACAGCGTGCTCTACGAAGTGAGCGACGGACTCGCGACCGTCACGATCAACCGCCCGGACGCGATGAACGCCATGAACACCGAGGCCAAGGTCGCCCTGCGCGACGCGGTCCGGGCGGCGGCAGCGGACCCGGCGGTACGGGCCGTGCTGCTGACCGCGGCCGGCACCCGGGCCTTCTGCGTGGGTCAGGACCTCAAGGAGCACATCGGGAACCTCGCGGCGGACCGCGAGACCGGCTCCTCGCTGACGATGAGCACGGTCGCGGAGCACTACAACCCGATCGTCCGGGCGCTGACGGAGATGCCGAAGCCCGTGGTGGCCGGGGTCAACGGCGTCGCGGCCGGGGCCGGCTTCGGTTTCGCGCTCGCGGCCGACTTCCGGGTCGTCGCGGACACCGCGTCGTTCAACACCTCGTTCGCCGGGGTGGCGCTGACCGCCGACTCCGGGGTCTCCTGGACCCTCCCCCGCCTGATCGGCGCCTCCCGGGCCTCGGACCTGCTGCTCTTCCCGCGCTCGGTGAAGGCCCAGGAGGCGTTCGAGCTCGGCATCGCCAACCGCCTGGTGCCCGCGGAGTCGCTGCACGCCGAGGCCGAGGCCGTGGCCCGCGCCCTGGCCGCCGGTCCGACCGTCGCGTACGCCGCGCTGAAGGAGTCCCTGGCCTACGGGGCCTCGCACTCCCTCGCGGAGGCCCTGGAGCACGAGGACGTCCTGCAGACCCGCGCGGGCGCCTCCGAGGACCACTCCATCGCCGTCCAGGCCTTCCTCGCGAAGCAGCCGCCGAAGTACCTGGGCCGCTAGGCCGCTCCTCCCGGCGCGGGCCGGTTGCGGCCGGTTGCGGCCGGGGCCGGCCCAGCCGGGGCGGGGTCGGGGGCTGGCGGCCCGGCCTGGGTGGGTTACTCGGTGTCGAACCAGTCCCGGCCGGCTGCCCAGTGGCCGACCCATTCGGCGAATCCTCCGGCGAAGGGGAGGGCTCCCTCGCCGGTGATGAGCCAGACGCGGCCGCGGTCCGCTCCGGTGACGACGAGGTGCCAGTTCATCCCGCAGCCGTCGGTGCCGAGCACGATCGAGCCGTGGTCGAAGACCGGGGCGAGCCGCGCCTCGAACTCCTCGACGCTCTCCTCGCCCTCGTCGTCCTCCCAGGGCCACGGCTCCGTCAGCGGGAAGGGCTCGGCGAGCAACCGCTCGCGGCGGCCGTGCCCCCAGTCGGCCGGCATGGCCGCCAGCGGGAGCAGCCCGTAGTGCGGGGGCCCGGCGAGGGATCCGTCGCAGATCTCCGCCACGAACGTCCGGTACGGCTCGGGGAGCACGATCGCGTGCTCCGCCTCGAAGGCGCGTACGGCGTCCCAGCCGAGCGGGGGCGTGCCCGTGCCGAGCAGGAGGGCGTATTCGGTGTCCATGCGGACTGGATACCAGCGGGCCACCGGGCCCGGTCAGGCGGGGTCGCGGGAGGCGCAGTCGGCCAGGTGGTCGTTGACCAGGCCGCAGGCCTGCATCAGGGCGTAGGCGGTCGTGGGGCCGACGAAGCGGATGCCGGCCTTCTTCAGCGCCTTGGCCAGCGCGGTGGACTCGGGGGTGACCGCCGGGACGTCGGCGATGGTCCGCGGGGCCCGGCCGGGCATCGAAGGGGCGTGCGACCAGATCAGCGCGTCCAGCTCGCCCGGCTCCCACCCGGCGAGCACCTTCGCGTTGGCGAGGGTCGCCTCGATCTTGGCGCGGTTGCGGATGATCCCCTCGTCGGCGAGGAGGCGCTCCGCGTCCGCCGGTCCGAACTCCGCGACCGCCGCGATCTCGAAGGCCGCGAAGGCCTTCCGGAAGCCCTCGCGCCGCCGCAGGATCGTGATCCACGACAGGCCCGACTGGAACGCCTCCAGGCACAGCCGCTCGTACAGCGCGTCGTCGCCGTGGACCGGGCGGCCCCACTCGGTGTCGTGGTAGGCGACGTAGTCCTCCGTAGAGAGCGCCCACGGGCAGCGCAGGGCCCCGTCCGGGCCCGCGAGCGCGACGCTCATCGCTCGCCGTGCTTGGTCAGGTCCACCTGGTCGGCCTGCTCGGCCCGGTCCGCGTGGTCCGGCACCGCGTCCTGCGGTCCGGCCGCGAGATGGGACGTCAGCTGGGCGATCCGCGCGTCGCGCTCCGCCAGCTCCGCCGCCAGCCGGTCCAGTACGTCGTCCACCTCGGCCATCCGGTACCCGCGCGGGGCGACGGGCAGCCGCAGCGCGTCGATGTCCGCCCGTACGACGGGCCGGGTCTCCGGCAGCGCGTCGGCCACCCGGTCCGGCTCCGCTTCCGGCAGGACGGCCTCCGAGCCGCCGCCGATCACCGCAAGGGTGACCGCTGCCACGACCACGACCAGCGCGATCATCAAGAAGAAGAACACGATCAACTCCCCACGAGAGACTCCGGCCACCAGGTTAAGGTCGCAGACGAGGCGCAAAGGCCGCCGAAGGAGGAAAGAGCAGGATGCTGCGACTGGGCAGGCGCGAGTTCGACACCCACGAGCCGGTGATCATGGCCATCGTGAACCGGACTCCGGACTCCTTCTACGACCAGGGCGCGACGTTCCTCGACGAGCCGGCCCTGGACCGCGTCGAGCAGGCGGTCGCCGAGGGCGCCGCGATCATCGACATCGGCGGGGTCAAGGCGGGCCCGGGCGAGCACGTGGACGCAGCCGAGGAGGCGCGGCGTACGGTCGGCTTCGTGGCCGAGGTGCGGCGCCGCCACCCCGACGTGGTGATCAGCGTGGACACCTGGCGGCACGAGGTCGGCGAGGCCGTGTGCGAGGCCGGGGCGGACCTGCTGAACGACGCGTGGGGCGGGGTGGACCCCAAGCTGGCGGAGGTCGCGGCGCGCTACGACGTGGGCCTGGTGTGCACCCACGCGGGCGGGGTGGAGCCGCGCACCCGGCCGCACCGGGTCGCGTACGAGGACGTGATGGAGGACATCCTGCGCGTCACGGTCGGGCTGGCGGAGCGGGCGGCGGCACTGGGCGTCCGCCGGGACGCGATCATGATCGACCCGGGCCACGACTTCGGGAAGAACACCCGCCACTCGCTGGAGGCCACGCGCCGGCTGGGCGAGATGACGGCGACGGGCTGGCCGGTCCTGGTCTCCCTCTCCAACAAGGACTTCGTCGGCGAGACCCTCGACAGGCCGGTCAAGGAGCGCCTGTTGGGCACCCTGGCCACGACGGCCGTCTCGGCGTGGCTCGGCGCGCAGGTCTACCGCGTCCACGAGGTCGCCGAGACCCGGCAGATCCTGGACATGGTCGCCTCGATCCAGGGCCACCGGCCCCCGGCGGTCGCCCGCCGCGGTCTGGCCTGAGGCGCCGAACGCAGCCCCCGTCCCCGGCGGCCCCCACCCCTCGGGGCGCGGGGCGGGGCCGCTGCGCGGAGCCTTCCCCACCCCGCCCCTTCCCGAACCGGGGCTCCGCCCCAGACCCCGCGCCTCGAACGCCGGCGAGGCAGGATGTGCCCGGTGGGCCTACTT